>DLBY01000115.1:43373-44123 GCA_002480345.1 Phycisphaerales bacterium UBA7812
AGGGAGCCTCGGGTCGTCGCGTCGCGGTCGCGGCGCCCAAGCCGATCATCAACCGCCTGACGATGGACCTCCCACCGCTCGACTCCGGCGCACCGATCGAGCAGATCGTCCGCGCCGAGGTCGCCCGCCAGCGGCACGACGACTCCCAGGACTTCGAATGTCGATGGGACGAGACCCCCCAGCCGCCCCGGCACGCCGCGGGCGCTCGCGCGATCGTCTCGTCGTGCGCACACGCGGGCGCCAACGAGATCCTCGATCTCTTCGAGGAAGCCGGTCTCGAGCCCGTCGCGCTGCACGACCCCGCGGTGTGCCTCGCCAGTCTCGCGACGAACAGCCAGTCGCCCCGCGTGATCGCGACACTCGATCTCGGCTGGACGGACGCGACCTTCACCGCCGTGAAGGGCGGACGCATCCGCTTCATTCGCTCCATCACCGCGTGCGGGCTCGAGTCGCTCGTCGGTGACGAGCGATGGCTCGCCGACGCGATCAGCGAGATCATCGCGCGTGCGCATAGGCCTGAAGAGGAACACGCCGAGGCCTCGAGCGAGTTCGACGCGCTCTATAAGCGGTACCGGTCCGCGATCGCCTCGGAGGTCGGTTCCTCGATCCGTTATCTCGAGGGGTGCTCAGATGAGGAGTCCCCCAGCGAGATCCGCGTCTGCGGGGGTGGCGCGGCGCTGCCCGGTGTCGTGTCCGTGCTCCACGCCGAGACCGAGCGCCCCGTGCACCGCGCGGGCACAGGCGGGCCGT
>DLBY01000099.1:0-1464 GCA_002480345.1 Phycisphaerales bacterium UBA7812
CTGACCGCCGCGACACACCTCATCGACGACCGCGAGGTCGCGAGCCGCGCGGACGAGGCCCGGGCGACGCTCGCGGCGGCGTTGCGATCGCCCGGGCGGACGCCGGCAAGCGAGCCGATCGGGTTCGCCGTCGCCCACGCCCACATCGACACCGCCTGGCTCTGGCCCCTCCGCGAGACCCGCCGCAAGATCGTTCGCTCGTGGACCAACGCCCTCGAGGTGCTCGACGCCAACCCCGACGCGTCGTTCATCTGCTCGCAAGCGCAGCAGTACGCCTACCTGAAGGAAGACGCCCCGCTCGTCTTCGAGCGTCTCCGCGAGCGGGTCGCGGAGGGCCGCTTCGAGCCGATGGGTTCGATGTGGGTCGAGCCCGATGTCAATGTCCCCTCCGCCGAGTCGCTCATCCGCCAAGTGCTGCTCGGCCAGCGCTTCTGGCGCGACGAGGTCGACCGCGCCCCGGGCGGCCCCGGCTCCCGCCAGACCATCCTGTATCTCCCCGACACCTTCGGCTTCCCCGCGAGCCTGCCCGACATCATGCTCGCCTGCGGCCTCGACACCTTCATCACCAACAAGATTGCGTGGAACCAGTGCCACGCCTACCCCCACACCAACTTCCGCTGGCGGGGCCTCGGCGGTGCGCACACCGGCGAGCATGTCCTCGCCCACTTCACCCCCAACCACGACTACAACTGCGCCAACTCGCCCAGAGAGCTCATCAAGACCAAGGCCAACATCCGACCGCTCCCCGAGGGCACGGGTGAAGCGCAGCAGGTCTTCCTCCACCCCTACGGCTTCGGCGACGGGGGCGGGGGCCCCACCCACGAACAGGCGGGCACGATCTCCACGATCGCGCCCGACGGTGCGCACCGATCACACCCGGCGTTGCCGAGTCTCCGCCACGGCACCGTCCGCGACTTCCGCGAACGCCTCCACGCCCTCGACCGCGGCCTCGCCGACACCTCGGCGGGCGGGCTGCCCCTCCACGACCGCGAGCTCTACCTCGAACTGCACCGGGCCACGCTGACCACGCACGCCTGGCTCAAGCAGGCCAACCGCGACGCCGAACGCGACCTCCGCGCGGCCGAACTCCTCACCTTCGCGGGCCCTGCCGGCGTCCCCGCCAACGCGAAGGAAACCGCCGACCAACTCACCGAAGCCTGGAAACTCCTCTGTCTTCAGCAGTTTCACGACATCCTCCCCGGCTCCTCGATCACCCCCGTCTACGACGACGCCCGCCGCGACTTCGCGGAGATCAACGACACCGCGACAACCGTCATCAACTCCGCCTTCCGAAACTGGACAGAAGAGCCCCGCGCGCAAGCGGGGGGTCCTCCCAATCTCTCAATCCTCAACCCCTCCTCCTCCACCGTTTCCACCATCATCGAACACAACGGCCAACTGCACCATGCCCACAACCTGCCCCCCCTCTCCATCTCCCCCCTCACCAACGCGCCCGCCCCACCC
>DLBY01000099.1:1768-6418 GCA_002480345.1 Phycisphaerales bacterium UBA7812
CGCCCGCCCCACCCCCCGTCACCCTCGAAAGCGCCGGCAACACCGCGACACTCCGCAACCAGCACCTCGAAGCCCGCATCGACGAGGCCGGCCGCATCGTGAGCCTTCGCGCCCTCACCAACAACACACCCGGCCCCGAACTCGCCGCCTCGCCGCTCAACCGCCTCGCGCTCTACCGCGACATCCCGATGAACTGGGACGCGTGGGACCTCGACGCCTACACCGAAGATGAACTGCTCGAAACCAATGAATCCCCAGCCGAGTCGTGGTGCATCAAGACCGACGCTCCCCTCCGCGCCGAGATCGAGATCGTGCGCGCGATCGGCAACAACTCCCGCATCACCCAGACCATCCGCCTCGACGCGGGCTCACCCCGCCTCGACATCATCACCGAGTACGACTGGGACGAAACCAACCGCTACCTGCGTCTCGAGATGCCGACGACCATCGACACCCGCACCGCGACCTACGACATCCAGGCCGGCACCGTCGAACGCCCGACGACCCGCAAAAACCCCGAAGAGCGGATGATGTTCGAAGTGTGCGCCCACCGGTGGATGGACCTCTCCGACCCCGCCTCCGGCGCGGGGCTCTCGATGCTCAACACAGGTCGGTACGGCTGCGGCGCCCGTCGCGAACAAACCGCCGACGGCGTGCGCACGACCATGCACCTCTCGCTCCTCCGCGCCCCGACCCACCCCGACCCGACGGCCGGCACAGATTCGGGCTCGATCACCGTGAGCCTGCTCCCCCACGCGGGCGACTGGCGCTCCGCCGACACGGACCGATTCGCCGAGGCGATCAACTTCCCGCCGCGCGTGATCCCCGCCGACTGCGGAGAACCTTGGTCACCCATCGAGATCACCGAAGCCCCCGGCCAACGCCTTGAGATCGCGACGATCAAACCCGCGTACGACGATCCGACCGCCCTGGTTGTGCGCCTGATCGAGACTCGGGGCGCTGCCGGCGAGGCGACCGTTCGATGGAGCCTGCCGGTTGCGTCTGTCGAGCGCACGGACGCGATCGAGCGTTCGGGGGATGGGTCGTTCACGCACACCGGCGAGACGACGACCATCCCCGTGCGGGCCCACGAGATCGTGACCCTGCTCGCCACGCGCGCCTGATCACGGTTCCCAGGGCCACGCCGTCGGGCACCCCGCCGCGTGCAGTCGCGCGCGCACATCGCCCCACGCCGACCTATCCGCGTGCAGGGCGATCGGCGAGAGCCCACGATCGAGGCACTCGGCGGCGACCACACCCGCCGCGGCACCGATGCCCCATTCCACCGGGTGCAGGCGTGTGCTCCCGTTGGCGACATGGCTGACGCCCAGGCACTTGCCAGCCGCGAGCAGGTTGGTTGTGAGCACGGGGACGAGCGATCCCATCGGGACGCGGAACGGGCACGCGGCGATGTAGACGCTGTTTCGCCCGGCGCACGAGGGGTGCAGGTCGATGGGGTAGTGGCCCACCGCGACCGCGTCATCGAACGCTTCGCCGACGCCGTACGGCGAGCCGTCCTGGCCCGGCAGGTCCCTGCGCTGCTCGGTACCGACATGCCGCTCGGTCAGCATCGTGCGCGCCATCATGCGCCGTGGCTCGCGGATGTACGGCGCGAGCGCGAGCCCGTCGGGCGAGGCGAGTTCCTCGCCCTGGAGTCTGAGGCCCGGGTAGCCGACACCGTCGCCGTCGTGCCGCGGCGCCTCGGTCTGCATCCAGTGCAGGAAGCAGAGCGACTGCTCTCGGGCGGCGGCGAGCGCCCGGTCGCGTGCTTCCGCGGTGACGCCGAGCAGCGGCTCGCCCCAATAGTCGATCTGCACACAGTTGAAGAGGCTGACATCGGGCCGGCCGTCGGTGTGCGCCGCGGCATCGACGATGCGCCGGTACCGCCAGAGTTCCCACTCCGCGGGCTCGTCGGGCGGGGGAACGAGAGCGAAGCGCCTGCTCCCGGCCTCGTTGTGGCTGGGGACGGTCCACGAGAACAAGGGCCCGGTCCAGCCCGGGGTCATCTCGGGGATCGCGGATCGCCAATAGTCGTACGCCGCGGGACGGTCGATGGTGTGGTCCTCGCCGACCCGGTGCTCGACGGCGAAGCACCAGGTGAACGCCTGCTGGTCGAGCGGGTCGCAATCGGTGCCGGTGGGCAGATCGTCGCGGCCGTGGAGTTCGCCGTAGACGCGGGCCGACTCAGCACCGATGGCGTGCTCGACGGCGCCCATCTCGAGCAGGTCGCCGGTCTCGGTTGCGTCGAGGTAGAGGTCGGCGTCGATCGCGATCTCGTCGCCCTCGCTCGTGCGCACGATCAGCGGCCCGACGCGGTCGTTGGTGTGGTCGAGGGCGGTCCACTGTGTGCGCTCGAGAATGGTCAGCGAGCCGCCGCCTTGCTTTTCGGCCTCGGCGAGCATCGCGCGGATGATCGGGTCGGCGAGTCTCGGAGCGAAGCAGAGCCGGCTGACCCAGCCTCCCCCGGGGTCGAGGCGGGGGTTGGATTTGGCGTCGGGCGTCAGGGATTCGTGGTCGCGGTAGTGCGCACGGACGCGGTTGCGGAAATCGACATAGGTGTCGGTTGCGCCGTGGAAGCCGGGTGCGCCGGGCCCGTCACCCTCGATCCAGCGGTGCTCGTCGGGGGGGACGCCCTGGCTGGAGAGTTGCCCGCCCAGCAGCGGGGTTGGCTCGATGAGGATGATCTTCCTCCCGGCCTTGAGGAGTTCGAGGGCGGCGCCGACGCCCCCGCAGCCTCCGCCGGCGATGCAAACCTCGGTGCGGGTTTCGCGGGTCATGGGCGGGCTCCGGGAGTGTGGGCGGACATCGGGAGTGCGAACGAGGCGGAAAAGGAGAGGGAGAGTTTGGAGGCCCGGCGCTGACGCTTCGGGCTCTTTCGGACGCGGGATCGAGCGGTGGTATGGATGCTCATTTGACCGCCCCCGCGAAGAGTTGGGGGGTCAGGAAGCGTTGGATGAGAAAGAAGAACAGCACGATCGGGGCGAGCGCCATCACGCTCGCGGCGTAGGCGACCCGCGGGTTGGTCGCGAAGAGGCCCATGAGCCGGTTGATCGCGACCGGGAGCGTGAAACGGTCGTCGCTCTGGAGGATCACGAGCGGCCAGAGCAGGTCGGACCACGCAAAGATAATGTTGAACAGGGCGAGGGTCGCGAGCGTCGGCGCGGCGAGCGGGAGCATGACATTCCACCAGATCCGCAAGGGGCCCGCCCCGTCCATGATCGCGGCCTCCTCGGTCTCGTCGGGGATCGCCAGGAACGACTGGCGGCACATGAACACGCCGAACGCGCTGACGCTGAAGGGGACGACGACGCCCGCGAGGGTGTCGTAGAGACCGAGGCCCGCGGCGATCTTGAACATCGGGACAACGATGACCTGCTCGGGGATCATGGTCGTCGCGAGGACGAGCAGGAAGATGAACCGCCGGCCCCGGAACGACATCCGCGCGAGGGGGTAGGCCGCGAGCGCGGCGAGGAGGACATTCGCGGTGGTGCGCGCGATGGTGACGAGCACCGAGTTGAGCAGGGGCTGGGCGAGGCCGCCCTCGCGCCATGCCTCGGCGAAGTTGGCCGCCGTGTACGGCCCGGCCACCGAGCGGAGGCTCGTGCCCGGCGCCTGGAACGCCCCGAGAAGCAGCCACAGCGCCGGGCCGACGGCGAGAGCCGCGAGCAGCAAGGCGCCGGTGTACATCGCCACCGAGAGCGGGATGGGGCGGCGGGCGATCATGCTCGCCCCCCGCCTGCGCGGCTCGTGACCCAGAGGTTGACCATGCTGAACGCGAGGATCACGACGAACGCGAGAACCCCCACTGCCGACGCGGCTCCGAAGGCGGACTCCTCGAAGGCGGTCTGGTAGACGAGCGGGACGATGGTCTTGTGCTCGATGGGTGCACCGCCGATGGTGACGAAGAGTTCGTCGAAGGCCTTGAGGGCGGAGATCGACGAGATGATGACGACGAGGGTCATGACAGGCCAGATCGCGGGGAGGACGATGTGGCGGAAGGTGAGCCACCGGCCGCCCCCGTCGAGCGCCATCGCTTCCTTGAGTTCCCGCGGCACCGCGAGCAGGGCGGCGAGGAAGATCATCATGTAGAACCCGAAGCCCTTCCAGAGCGTGACCAGCATGGAGCTGATCAGGCTGAAGGGGCGTTCGGTCAGCCAGTTGATGGGCTCGAGGCCCGGGAGCGAGGCGAGCGCGGCGTTGATCAGCCCGTTCTCCTCGTGCAGCAGGATCCGCCACGCGACGGCGGCGACGATCGTGGGCGTGACGACCGGCAGAAAGAAGAGCAGGCGGAGGGCGTTCTTGCCGCGCACCCCGGCGTCGATGATCGTGGCGCACAGCAACGAAATCAGAACGAGGACGGGCGTGACGAGCAGGTAGATAAATGAGTTGCCCAGGCAGGTCCAGAACCGGTCGTCGTGGAGCAGGCGGGCGTAGTTGTCGAGCCCGACAAACTCGGGCGGGCCGAAGGCGGAGTAGGTCGTCAGCGAGTAGCGGATCACTTCGACGAACGATCCGAAGAAGAAGACGCCGAGGACGGCGAGCGCGGGCGCCATGAACAGCCAGGGGGTCAGGGACGCGAGCCCGCGGCGGCGCTGACCGGCGACGACGCCGCTCATGGGTCGCCCCCCGGGCGGGGTGTGGCGACCCCGG
>DLBY01000082.1:0-3309 GCA_002480345.1 Phycisphaerales bacterium UBA7812
TGCAGCCGGTCGGCCCACTGCGCACGCGGGGTCCGGGCGTGTTGCACGGAGCCGCAGACGATCCAGATCCGGCGTCCGTCGATCTGGAAGCTCCGTCCGTCGAAGGTCACGGTTGCCATATGGTCAGGGGCTCCTCGCGCCGCGACCGGCCCTGCCCGGATGGGCGGGCCCGCGGGACTGTCGGCCATCGACCACGCCGCTTCGTCCGCCGCGTTCCGACGCGGAGGACCCCGAAATCGTTCGGAGTCTGGACGGTTTTTCGATTCGGCGTGGGAAAAGTGGAGAAGCATAGGACAGGATCACAAAAACGGCAATCCCGCGAACACACGCATCTCGCGGTTCACGGGCGTGTACCCTCTGCTTTGCTCAGAAACGCCGGTTGGTGACCCACGCGGCGTCACACCGAATCGAAGCGAATCGGAACCCATGCCAATCAAAGACCTTTCAAAGCCGCTCTTCGCACTCATCACGCTCGGCGCCGCCGCGTGGCTCGCCGGGTGCAACGGGCAACTCGACCGGATCGATCGTCGGACCGAGAAGGTGCTCGCCGAGCGGTCGCAGATCCTCGGTTCGACCAAGATCGGGCAGGGTCTCTCGGAACGCATGCCCGACGCGGACGGCCCGCGGAACTACGACAGCACCGATCCCGCGACCGTGAACCCGCCCGCGTCGGCGCTCGAATACACCCCCGCGCCCCGGACCGTCGAGGATGTCCAGATCGCCGATCGGCTCCGCGCCTACGCCGCGCACGCGCGGGGCGACGCGGCCGACCCGGACGGGGAGCCGGCGCTCGAGCCCCTCGTGATCACGCTCGAAGACGCGCTGCGCATCAGCGAGGAGACGGGCCGCGAATTCCTGTCGAACCAGGAGGATTACATCCTCTCCGCGATCCGCCTGCTCCAGGAGCGCCGTCTCTGGGGTCCCCGGTTCTTCAACGACACCACCGTGGGGCTCGCGGGCGCTGGGGACGAGGGACGATTCGAGCACGCCGCGAGCATCATCAACACGCTCCGTGCGACGCAGCGTCTGCCCTATGGCGGCGATGTCGAAGCACGGTTCATCGTCAACGCGACCGACCAGCTCCGTGACCGCGTCACGGGGGGATATGTGCAGTCCTCCGAGCTCGTGCTCAGCGCCGACATCCCGCTGCTCCGCGGCGCGGGCAATGTCGCGCGCGAAGGGCTGATCCAGGCGGAACGCGACCTGATCTACCAGGCGAGGGCTTTCGAGCGCGCCCGCCGTTCGCTGCTCGTCTCCATCGCGCAGGACTACTTCGATCTGCTCCAGCAGCAGGCGGTCATCCAGAACCAGATCAGGCAGATCGAGGGACTGATCGAGCTGCAGAACTCGACCTCGGAACGCGTGAAGGCCGGGCGTCTCCGCCCGTTCCAGGAGAACCTGTCCCGGAACCAGGTGCTGCGGGCACAGGCCTCGCTCGCGGGCCAGCGCGAGCGCTACATCCTCCAGCGCGACCGATTCAAGACCAGGCTGGGCATCCCGATCGAGGTGCCGATCGAGATCGTCCCCCTCGAGCTCGAGCTCGCCGCGCCGCTCGCGAGCCAGGAGATCGCCGCCCGGCGCGCGTTGACCTACCGCCTCGACCTGCAGAACCGGCGCGACCAGCTCGACGACCGCCGGCGTGCGATCCGCAACGCGCGGAACGCCCTGCTGCCCGATCTCGACATCAACGGCTCGCTCGGCGTGCCGACCCCCGACGAAGACGCGACCGGCGGGCTCGCGATCGACGCGGAAGAACTCGACTACTCGATCGGCGTCACCCTCGGGCTCCCGCTCGACCGGGAGATCCAGCGCCTCGCGCTGCGGAGCCAGATCGTCAACCTCGAACGCGACATCCGCGAATACAACCGCTTCCGCGATATCGTGATCGTCGAGGCGCGGTCCGCGATCCGCAACATCGACCTCGCGAAGTTCCAGCTCCGTCTCGCGGAGCAGCAGGTCGACATCAACGAGCTGCGACTCGAGGACCTCGGGCTCCGCGACGACGCCAACCCGCAGCAGATCGTCGACGCCCAGATCGAGCTCAACGCCGCGGAGAACGATGTCGCCCAGTCCCGCACCAATCTCCGAAACGCGGTGCTGGGCTATCTGCTCAGCACGGGGCAGCTCCGCGTCGCGGCTGACGGCACGCTCATCCCCCCGGGCACACCGGGGACCGACCCCGCGGATTCGGCGCCCCTGCCCGATACCGAGATCCCCGAGGAGGGCTAGTCCGCGCCGCGGTTGGTCTCGGATCAGTCACGAGCGGTCGAACGAAGTCGGCGTCGCGAGGTAGAACTCGTGCATCGCCCAGCGATCGCCCACCTTGAGGTGGCTCCGCTTGTCCGGCTTGTGCGCAAAGCCGCACTTCTCCGCGACACGGACGCTCGCGTCGTTGCCCGCTTCAATCCCGCAGTGGACGCCGTGCAGGCCCAGGCCTGTCGGGAGGTCTCCGAACGCGAGGGCCAGCAGCGCGCGCACGCCCGCGGTCGCGATGCCGCGCCCGCGGTGAGCCGCATCGACCCACCAGATCGCGTCGGCTTCCCAGCTCAGGCCTCGCGACACGCTGTTGAGGCAGAAGACGCCCGCGAGCTGTCCATCCGAAAGCACGCCGACGCGTCGGACCGACGAACCGGTCCGATCCCCTTCGGTGCACAGGCGGAGCTGGCGCTCGAAGAACGCGTCGTCCGACTCGCCTTCGTCGTTGAGCGGGAGCCATCGCGCCACGCTCGCCTTGCTGCGATCCAGCATCGCGAGGAACGCCTCGCGATCACGCTCCTCGAGGGGCCGCAACGCGACCGCCGGCGTCGGGTCGCGGACCTCGACCGCCTTCGTGGTGATGCCGGGACGCACATCGCTGCCGGTCGCTCGTGACATGCACCGGGTATCGGCCGAAGCGGGCGATTTTCGCCACTCCTCGCCCCGGTTCGGGTGGGTGGTTCACTCCACGGTGACGGACTTCGCGAGGTTCCGCGGTTTGTCGACATCGTGCCCCCGCAGCAGCGCCGCGTGGTACGCGATCAGTTGCAGCGGGACGACCGCGACCATGGGGCTGAGCGGCTCGGGGACCTCGGGGATGTACACCACATCCTCCGCGACGCGCGCGATCTCGGTATCGCCCTCCGTCGCGACCGCGATGACATGCCCGCCCCGGCTGCGGACCTCCTCGATGTTTGACATCACCTTGTCGTACTGGGCGCCCTTCGTCGCGATGAACACCGCGGGCATCCCGTCGTCGATCAGCGCGATGGGCCCATGCTTCATCTCCGCGGCGGGCATGCCCTCGGCGTGGATGTAGCTGATCTCCTTGAG
>DLBY01000082.1:3598-3859 GCA_002480345.1 Phycisphaerales bacterium UBA7812
GATGTAGCTGATCTCCTTGAGTTTGAGCGCGCCCTCCATCGCGGTGGGGTAGTTGTACCCGCGTCCCAGGAAGAGCCAGTTGTCGCGCCCGACATACTTCTCGGTGAGCGCCTTGATCGAGCTGTCCTGCTCGAGCACCTTCTCGATGTGATCGGGGATCTTCTCGAGTTCGCGGATGAACCGCCCGACCTGGTCGCCCGACATCAGCCGGCGACGCGCCATGAACAGGCTCATCAGCGTGAGCACCGCGACCTGGCCCGT
>DLBY01000082.1:4193-5115 GCA_002480345.1 Phycisphaerales bacterium UBA7812
GAGGCGACGCCGATCTCGGGGCCCACGCGGAGGTAGACCCCCGCGTCGGTGTCGCGCGCGATGGTGGACCCGACAACATTAATCACGCCCAGGCCCAGCGCGCCGCGGTCCATCACCTCGTGCAGCGCCGCGAGCGTGTCCGCCGTCTCGCCCGACTGGCTCACCGCGACGACGACCGTGCCCTCCTCGATGATCGGGTTGCGGTACCGCAGCTCGCTCGCGTACTCGACCTCTGTCGGGATCCGCGCGAGGTCCTCGAACAGGTACTCACCGATCATCCCGGCGTTCAGGGCCGTGCCCTGCCCGCAGATGATCAGGCGGCGCGAGCGGACCAGTTCCTTCGCGTGCGCTTCGAGCCCCCCGAGTTTCACGCAGCCCTCGTTGTGATCCAGGCGCCCGCCGATCGTGCGCCGCAGGGCGCGGGGCTGCTCGTGGATCTCCTTCTGCATGTAGTGCTCGAACCCGCCCAGCTCGATCTCGTCGAGCTCGAGCTCGAGCTGCATCACCTTGGGGCTCAGCTCGACATTGTCGATCGTGCTGGTTCGCAGCCCGTCGCGGGTGAGGCGGACGACCGAGTAGTCGTCCAGCGTCATCGCCTGCGCCGTATGGCTGATGATCGCGGCGCCGTCCGAGGCAACGATGAACTCGCCGTTCCCGATCCCGACGATCAGCGGGCTGCCCTTCCGCGCCACGACCATCGTGTCCGGATCGCCCGAGACCATCACCGCGATCGCGTACGCGCCGGTGACCTCGCGCAGCGCCGCCTGCACCGCGGCTTCGAGGTCCACGCCGTGATCCGGGTCGTACAGCTCGCTGATCAGCGTCGCGAGCACCTCGGTGTCCGTCTCGGTGCTGAAGACCCGCCCCTTCTCCTCGAGCAGCTTCTTGAGCGACGCGTAGTTCTCGATGATCCCGTTGTGCA
>DLBY01000135.1:0-10667 GCA_002480345.1 Phycisphaerales bacterium UBA7812
GCCGCCCACCCGGCGTCAAACCCATTCCGCACCACCGCGATATCCAGACGATCCTGGGGCCTCGACTCGTCCGCCAGCCGCTCGAGCAGCGATCCTTCCGAAACCACACACAGCACGCGCCGCCGGCGCCCCTCGATCCGCGCCAGCGGGATGTCGTTGGCGCGCATGAATCGGATCAGCTCGTCGCGCGGGATCCGCCGGAACTTCGAACCGGGCACGCGGAACCCCTGCAGCCGCCCGCTGTCGAAGCAACGGATAATCGTCTGCTGACTGACATTGCAGACCTGCGCCGCTTCGCCCGTCGAGAAGACGCTCTTCTCCGACCAGTTCGACTGTTCTATCTGCCCTGAGTTCATCAGCCGGGCTTCTCCGTGCACACGAGACCCCACAACAAGGGTAGCCTGAACCGGGGATAATAGCACGCACTTTGCATAAAACGCTTGACCGGAACCGAGCGGTCCGGGATCAGGTCGGTCCGAAACACCGGCGTTGCAATCACCTCACGCGTTCGGCGAACGCCGTTCGCGCCAGAGCCTCACCGCCTCGGGCTCCCGGGCATACACCGGGACGAGCGCGTCGGGCTCCGTCGGACGGAGCGAACACCCCACCTCGAGGCACCGCACCGCCGAAAACCGGGGAGCGAGAACCGCTCCACCCGCCTGTTCGAACGAAACCCGGAACGGTTCCGGCAGAAACCGATCCGCGATCAGTTTGCGGATGCCCCGCCCGCACAACGCGTCCACGACGCCGTCCGCCCCGATTACCCCGATCGCTTCCCCAACAAGATCGTCGGCGGACGCAAACCGAGTGATATGGGTGAACGCCCCCTTCGACGCGAGCGCGACCGCGTAGGGCCCCTCGGGCGGCTGCCCACCCGACGCGACCGACGCGGAAGGCACCGCGACCACCGCCGCCCCTGTCGCGAACGCGAGCGACTTCGCAACCGTCACCGACACGCGGAGCCCCGTGTACCCCCCGGGCCCGACCGAGACGCAAACCCGGGAAAGCGCAGGCGCCGGTGTCCCCAGCCCCGCGCGCACGCGCTCGATCGCGGGGAGCAGCCCGTCCTCGCGGCGCGACCCCGCCTCGTACCGCACCTCGACCATCGAATCCCCGACGGGCGAACCGCCCGACAGCCGTGCCCCCGCCACGCTCGCGGTGCCCGCGAGCCCGCCCGGTTCAGCCGACGGATTGCTCGCCTCGATCGCGAGCACCCACGCGTCACCGCGACCATCCCCCTCCGGGGTGCTCCCGATGACTGATTGACCAGATCCGGCGGGCATGGGCGACGATAGGAACCCCCCGCGGCTCACCAGTCCCGCGGTCGCTTCCGGCGCGACTTGGTCTCCGACCGGCGCTTCTTCTCGTCGATCCGGCGCTGGACCGCGCCCCGGCTGGGCTTGGTCGCCTTTCGCGTCTTGGGCCGCTTGGACGCTTCGACGAGCAGCGCGCGCAGCAGATCCAAACACGCCTCCCGGTTCCGGCGCTGGCTCCGGTGCTCGTCGGAGGAGAGCACCAGCTCGTCCTCCTGCGTCAGGCGGTGCCCGGCGCTCGCGCGTAGCCGCGTCTCGACCTCGTCCCGCAGCGCGAGGTCCTCAAGGGCGACGCGCAGCACCGCCTTGGTGCTGCGCTTGTTCACATTCTGCCCGCCCGGTCCGCTGCTCTGCACGAACGAATACCGCAGCGCGCGCGCCGGCGCCCAGACCCCGGGGGCGAGGTGAATCTGCTTGGGTCTGTTGGGGGCCGTGCCAGACATGAACCGCTCCGCGTTCGCTGCGACACGGTACCCTCTCGACCAGACCAGGGACGCGACCCGCGATGCCGAGCGGCGCGGACGCCCCCGTCCACGAAGGACCCTCCATGCGACGATCGATTCTCGCGCTCCCCGTCCTGTGTTTGCTCCCGGCGGCGGGCGCGTGCGCCCAGCCCGATTCGAACCAACCCGCGGACGACGCGCCCGCGATCGCCCCCCTCGAGACGGGGTGGACGGTGCGCCTCGAGCCCTACGCGGGCTACATCGGGCCCGCGGGCGACCTGCGCATGCCCTCCACGACCACCCGGGGGGGTGAGGTCGAGCTGCGCGAACTCAACCTCGACAGCCCCCGACTCGTCCCCGCGGGGCGGATCCAGGCGCGGCGCGGCCGCTGGAAGTTCGGCTTCTCGGGCCTCGCCTTCAGCGCCGACGACCGGGGCGCGATCCAGAACGGCGCGGGCCAACTCGGGAGCGTGCCCTACGCGTCGGGCGATCAGCTCAGCAGCGATCTCTCCTACGCGTCGTTCGATCTGATGGTGTCGTACCGCGTGAAGGACTACCGGGGCGAGGCGGACGCGAACGGGCGCACGCCGCTGGCCGCGGGGGTCGATGTCATCGGGGGCGTGCGGTTCCACCACGCGGACATCTCGATCCGCAACAGCCCGCTGGTCGCGCCCGCGCCGGGCACACCGCTTTCGGTGGACGCGGACGAGTTCTTCATCGAGCCGATCGTCGGCGCGCGTCTCGATCTCACGCTCATCGAGGATTTCGGGATCGAGGTCGAGTCCGCCGCGGGCGGGTTCGGGTTCGGCGACCGCACCTCGTTCAGTTTCTCGATCGACGCGGGGTTCGCGTACCGCCCCGTGCCTTCCGTCGGTGTCAAGGTGGGGTACCGCCTGCTGGTCTTCGGGCTCAATGACGGCGACGGCGCGGAGGAATTCGAGTGGAACGGCTCGATGGCGGGGCTCTATTTTGGGGCCCAGATCTCGTTCTGATGTCGCCTGACGACCCGCTCAGGCGGTCCGAAAGCGAGCACCCGATTAATAATCGGCCGTGTCGCTGAGACCGCGTTGATTCCGAGCGGCGGGCTCGGCATACTGTGTTCGGAGAGATTGGAACGCGTGCCCCGCTCGGCAGTTGTCGGCGCGGCACGCCGAGACAAGGCGTGCGTCAGGCCCGGTCGTCGGCGACGAAACCACCGAGTTTCCGGTTCGCGGGTTGGTCTTTCGCGGGGGGTGTTGAAGGCTTAACCCGGTTCCTCTGTGCCCGGGCCCACTGGGGGGTCCGACGATGCCTTCGGAACCGGCTGACCATAGGGCGGGGCGGATGACAGGGAACCGGACGATCACCAAGCGGGAAGCCGTCGAGCGTATCGCTGAGAAGACAGGCCTGAAGAAGACGGATGTGAAAGCCGTGCTGCAGGAGTTCCTCGATGAGATTATCGAGGCGCTGGGCAAAGGTGATCGCCTGGAGTTCCGCGACTTCGGCGTCTTCGAAGTGCGCGAGCGCAAGGCCCGCACCGCGCAGAACCCCAAGACGCTCGAGCCCGTGCCGGTGCCCGCAAAACGCACCGTCAAGTTCAAGGCGGGGCGCCGCATGAAAGAGCAGCTCGAAGCGAGCCCCGTCGCGGAGATCGAGCCCAAGCCCGCGTCCTACGCCGGCACGCCCAACGGGCAGCTCTGATCCGCTCGCGGGCCGCGGCGCTCGACTCGCCTCCCGCGGCCCCTCGACACGGACTATTCGGATTCATCGAGGACATCGTGGACGCGGAGCCACGCGAGGCGGTCGCGCCACGACCCGACAAGCTCGGTGTGGTTCGGGTGATCGACATACACCGCGTAGTCGCGCTCCGTCTCGAACCCGATGTAAAGGCCCAGGTCGTAGTCCCCGTCGACGGTGTTGCGCCCGACATCGAGGTGGCGCCCGGCCGCGTACGACACCACCCCCGGGATCGCCGGGAGCAGGCGGTCGCAGTCCGCGAGCAACGCGTCACGCTGCGACGGGTCCTCGAGCTTGAAGAACACGATGTGGCTGATCCGCGCCGGGCGTGTCGGCCCGCTCGATCCTCCGCCGGCGCACGCGCCCAGGCCGGGACACGCGAGCACGCCCGCGAGGATCGTTGCCGCTGTGCCGATGCGTCCGTTCCGCTTCATCACGGGTCCCCCGCTTCCCGGGCGTCGATGAGCACGGGCTCGACACGCCCGCTCCAGCTCGACACCTTGGGCTCGACGAGCACATCCAGCGTCTGCCCCGGTCTGAATCGCTCGAGATGCTCCGCCCATTTCCACGCGACGGCGCGCACGCACGCGCCCATGCTCGCGTCGGTCCCGCGCAAGCGGACGCCCAGGTGCGCCCCGGTCTTGCCGAAGGGCTCGGCGCGCCCGTCGACGCGGACGCTCCTCAGCAGCAGCCGGACGGTCGGGTTCCCGCGCCCGAACGGCGCGAGCCGCGACAGGCTCTTGACCACCGCGGGGGTGAGTTCCTCGAGCCTCGCGTCGCAGTCGTACCGGGCGGTGCGCACGAGGTCGTCGGGCGCCAGACGGGCGTTCGCCTCGCCGATGAGCGCCTCGGTGAACGCGTCGAGATTCGCGGCATCCAGCCGGAGCCCGATCGCCATGTCGTGCCCCCCGAACCCCGCGAGGTGCCCGGCGCAGGCCGCGACGGCGCCGTGGAGGTCGAACCCGTCGATGGAGCGCCCGGACCCGGTGCACACCAGCCCGCCTTCGGACCAGTCCTCGTCGTCCCGCGCCGCTCGGCGTTGCATCAGGATTACGGGTCGCGCGAACCGCTCGACCAGCCGCGAGCAGACGATGCCCACGACGCCCGGGTGCCAGTCCTCGTGGGCGAGCACGATCGCCCGGGTCGCGTCGGTGGTCATCCCGCGCGACTCGGCGATCTCCGTCGCCTGCTCGAGGATCCGCCGCTCCGTGGCGCGCCGGTCCTCGTTGAGCGTGACCAGCTCGCGCGCGATCGAGGCGGCACGGCTCCGGTCCGTCGTCGTGAACAGCTCGACCGCGTCGCGCGCGTGCCCCATCCGCCCGCTCGCGTTGAGCATCGGGCCCAACCGGAACCCCACGCTCTCCGCGTCGATGTTCTCGCCCGACAGACCCGCCTCGTCGATCAGCGCCGCGAGCCCCGTGATCGCGGTCGTCTTGCAGCGGCTGAGCCCGAACCGGACGATCACCCGGTTCTCGTCCACGAGCGGCACGACATCCGCGACCGTCCCCAGCGCCGCGAGGGCCAGCAGATCGAGCAGCAGCGTGCGGATGGGCGGCGGCACCCGCTCCGACCCGGTGTGCATCGTCGCCAGCCGCCACGCGAGCTTGTAGGCGACACCCGCGCCGCACAGGTCCGCGAACGGATAGACCCCGCCCGCCGCGTCCGGAACCCGGGGGTGCACGATCGCGAACGCGTCGGGCAGCGCTCCACCAGACTCCGGATCAGGCGGGTTGTGGTGATCGGTGATGATCAGGTCGAGCCCCGCGGCCTTCGCCGCGAGCGCCGGACCGCTCGCGGTGATCCCGCAATCGACCGAGACGACCACCCGCGCCCCGTCGGCCGCGAGCTGCTCGAGCGCGGGCGCGTTGAGCCCGTACCCCTCGTCCACCCGGTGCGGGATATAGGTCGAGACGCGGGCCCCGGGCTCGAGGGCGCGGAGCATCCGGTCGAGGATCGCGGTTGCGGTGATCCCGTCGACATCGTAATCGCCGTAAATGACGATGGGCTCCCCGCTCCGCGCCGCGTCGAGCAGACGCGAGGCCGCCCGGTCCACCCCCGGGAGCGCGGACGGATCGTGCAGGTGCAGCAGGGACGGATCGAGGAACGCGGCGCGATCGGGGGCTGTCCGCCCAGCGAGGACACGCTCGACGAGCTCGCCGTGGGCCGCCGACGCCGGGGCGCGCCGACGCCAGACCATCGTCCACCCGCGCAGCGATTCCGGATCGACCAGCGATTCCACGACGCCTCCGTGCATCACGCATGGGCCCTCGATCGAAACCCGCGGCACGCCCGCGGACGCCCGACCCTAGGCTACCCGACGCGGCCTCCCCCGGCGCACCGACACCGGAAACGACACGCCCCGAGCCCCCTGGAGCAGCATGGTCAAGCTCAACAAGATCTACACCAAGACAGGCGACGACGGCACCACGGGCCTGGGCACGGGCGAGCGCGTCCCCAAGACCGACCTCCGCGTCACCGCCTACGGCGAGGTGGACGAGGCGAACGCCGCGATCGGGCTCGCCGTGAACGCCGCCCGCGCCGCCGCGGACGCCGGCACGCCCCACGCCGCGGACATCGCCGACCTGCTCCGCCGCACCCAGCACGACCTGTTCGATGTCGGCGCGGACCTGTGCATCCCCATCAAGCCCGACGAGGACCCCGAGATGACCCTCCGCGTCACCGAGGCGCAGGTGGAGACCCTCGAAGCCGAGATCGACCGCTTCAACGCCCACCTCGAGCCCCTCACGAGCTTCATCCTGCCGGGGGGCAGCCCCCTGTCCGCCGCCCTCCACCTCGCGAGGACCGTCACCCGCCGCGCCGAGCGATCGACCGTCGCCCTGCTCCGCTCGCAGCCCGCGACGACCAGCGGCACCGCGACGCAGTACCTCAACCGCCTCAGCGATCTGCTCTTCGTGCTCGGACGCGTCGCCAACGACGAGGGCCGGGCTGATGTACTCTGGGTCCCGGGCGCCAACCGGGGGGCGAAACCCGGAGGCCCCGAGTCGGAACAACCCGGTACGCCGTCCTGACCCGCCCCGCCGGGGCCCGACGAGCGAGACAGGGACGAGGGAAGACCGGGCGTGACCAGCCGCGACGCAAAGACACGCAACCGACGCCGCGCCCGGGAGTCCCCGGACGCGCACGGCCCCGAGACGATGGAGTTCCATCGCGAGTTCGAGGCCCAGACCGACCAGATCCTCCGCCGGCGCCTGCTCTGGTTCATCTCGATCTGGGGGGGGCTGTCCGTCCTGGTGAGCATCCCCGCGTGGGTCGCCGCCGTCGATCAGTTCTTCGGACTGGGCCTCGTCGACGAGGCCGTGACCGCGGCGCTCGACGAGCGGCTCAAGCTCAGCGCGTTCGCGGCCGTGCAGGGCATCTGGACCGCGATCTACGCGTCCGCGCTGGTGCTGACGATCCGCAACCAGCTCAGCAACCGCCAGGCGGTCTGGGTGAGCATCGCCCTGATCGCCGCCGACGGCATCGCGGGCATCGTCCTGCGCGCCAGCGGGCTGGGCATGGGCACCGGGCTCTGGTCGTTCGCCGTCAGCCACCTCGTCGCGTCGCTCGTCTTCCCCTGGACCGCCCGCCAGGCGGCGCTCCCCGCGGTCATCGTCCTGGGCTTCAACGCCTGCAGCCGCCTCGTGTTCGAAACGGGCGACCTCCCCGTCACGATCCTGCTCATCTCGCTCAGCCCGCTGCTCGCCCTGCCCGGATGCCTCATCGCCTGGGGCCGGCACTCCCGCAGGCTCGGGAGGCACAAGTACTCGTTCGTCCAGAAACGCTACGGCTCGCTCCGCCAGGAACTCGCCTACGCCCGCTCCATCCACGAGAGCATGTTCCCGTCGCCGCGCACCGGGCGCAATGTCAACTTCACCTACAAGTACGAGCCCATGCGCCAGATCGGGGGCGACTACCTCTTCGCGAGCCACTGCCCCACCGACGACGGCGACGACGAGGCCCTCTCCGTCGTCCTGCTCGATGTCACCGGGCACGGGATCCCCGCCGCCCTCACCGTCAACCGCCTGCACGGGGAGATCGAGCTTCTCTTCGCCGACGACCCGTTCATCGCGCCGGGGGAGGTGCTCCGGCGTCTCAACCGCTATGTCCACCTCACTCTCGCGCGGCACTCGATCTATGTCACCGCGATCTGCCTGAAGGCCGACCCCCACCACAACACGCTCGCCTACGCGAGCGGGGGGCACCCCCCCGCGTTCCTGCGCGCGGTGGACGGGACCCTCCGCGACCTCGAATCCACGACCTTCGTCCTGGGCGCTTGCCCCGACTCGGAATTCGACCCGGGCGAGCGCACCATCGAATTCGCGCGGGGCGATTCGGTCATCTCCTACACCGACGGCGCCACCGAGGCCCGCCGGGAAACCGGGCAGATGCTCCGCATCGAGGGCATGCGAAAGCTCCTCGCGACGCGCGACCGCGTCGAGCCCGGGCACTGGCCCGAACGCCTCCTCGGCGCCGTCACCCGGCACCGCGAGGGCCTGCCCCCCGAGGACGACACCCTCGTGGTCGAGATCTACCGAGACCTCCGCGACACCCGATCGAAGCGAGTCGACAAGGCCAGCCCGGAAAACAGGGCCAGTCCAGAAAACAGGGCCACCCCGGAAAACGAGCTCAGCCCGGCCGACCGAGCTCGAAACGATCCCGCAGCACAACCGGCTGCCCGTCACTCCCAAGTGTCCTGAAGTAGACCTCGAGCGTCGCGGCGCCCGCCTCCCCCGCGCCGATCGAAGCGAGCCAGGCGGGCAGGTCCTTGAGCGCGAGCCGGTACGCGCGCGTCGAGGGGTCGTACAGCGACGCGTTGCGTTCGAGATCCGCGAGATCGATCGACCACTCGACCGCGTCGCCCCCGCCCGCCCGGCGCGCGACGATCTCCAGCGCGCCCGCCCCCTTCACCGTGTCGCCCCACTGGTCGATCAGCTCGAAGAACACCAGCACCCGGGTCGCGCCCGACGCCGTGCGCTCGAAGTGCGTGAGCGGCAGCACGCGCACCCCCGCGGGCGAGAAGGGCGAGGCGACCACCGACCCGGAGGGCGGCGTCACGATGGGCCTCGACCCGCCCTCATCCGACACGCACGCGCACAGACCCGCCATCGCGATCGGCACGAGAACCAACGCAGCAATCCGGCATCCCATGCCCGGGAATCTACCACAAGCCGGTGCGTCGTCGCATCAGAGGAGCATGAACGCGGAGGCGCGGGAGGACGCGGAGAGCGAACAAGCCAACGAAAAAGCGGGCCCGGGGGCCCGCCGATGGTCTGTGCTAGATATTCATCGCCCGCCTCAGGCGGCGAGCTTGATCTCCCCGTCCTCGATGGCGGTGACGCTCGCCGCGCCGCCGACGCCGAAGTTGACGAGGAACTGGGCGGCCGGGCCGCGGGCCTTGCCGCGGACGGCGGTGATCTGGTAGACGATGTTCGACGACCCGGCGGGGATGGTGACATCCTCGAAGGCCCGCTCGCCCGCGACCTCGACGAACTGGAAGGGACCGGTGCCGATGCGGCGCTGGACCTCGTAGACGGTGCCGGTCGCCCCGGACGGGTTGTCGCACTTCCACCGCAGGGCCAGCGCCCCGGTGGCGGCGAGGCCGACGGAGAGTTCGTACGGCTGGCCGGGGGGCGGGACGGGCCCGGGGGTCGCGGGGGCGGGGATCTGGGCGAGCGCGTAGACGCCGGGGTTGTCGGTGGTGTCGGCGTAGGCGCGGATGGTGCTGAGCAGGGCGGAGCCGACCTTGCTCATGGTGTCGGTGTCGTCGTGGAAGGTGAGGGTCGCGGCCTTGCTGGCCTCGCGCTTCATCTCGGCATCGAGGTAGGCGCTGCGCGCGTTGGTGACGAGGGTCTGGAAGGCGAGGACGGCGGCGGGGTCGAGGCCGATGGCGGCGGCGTTGGTGGCCCAGGCCTGGAGGTGGGACTCATAGAACTCGATCTTGCCGATGCGTGTGCTGGGGACGACGCCCATGGGTGTGCTCCTGTCTTCCGTGATGGAGTGGCGATGGATCTGCACGCGGCAGCGCACGCCCGCCGTGGCGCGCTCGGAGTCTGTCGCGGCGGGGAGTGATCGGACGGAAGCGGGCGCGCATTGATAGAAGAACTCATTTTCATGACAAATCGACCCAATCGAGTCTTGTAGAAGAATGTCTCGCGACCGGGACGCGGCTCTATTGATGTCCGGGCGCCGCGACCGGCGTCGCGACGCTCGGGTGCACCCGGGGCTCGTACCCGTGGCGGAGCACCGCGACGGTCGCCGAGGGCGTGATCACGCGCACCATCCGGGCCGGGTCCGCCGCGATCGGGGCCGTGTAGCCGTGGTGCGTCCACGGGTGCGCACGCCCCCGCC
This sequence comes from Phycisphaerales bacterium UBA7812, assembly GCA_002480345.1. GTDB lineage: Bacteria > Planctomycetota > Phycisphaerae > Phycisphaerales > UBA1924 > UBA1926. Next base: position 9,821 of record DLBY01000135.1, read on the forward strand.
AGAGCAACAAGGGAACGCCGGGCTCCGCCTCGGCCATCGCGCCGTCGGGCAGATCGCCGAGCGTCGCGGTCCGCATCGGCTCGCCCTTGAGCCGCGCCTTCATCTCCGGGAAAAGAGCATTGTCGAGGTCCTTGGCGAACGGCCGCGAGCCGAACGCCCGCGACCACGCGTCCCGGAAGGCGTTGTAGTCGGCCCGCCGGCAGGTGGCGCAGGGCCGGTGCCCCGCGGCGAGGGCCGTCGCCTCGTCCAGGAAGAACAGGACCGTGTACGCGCCCGGCTCCATGAGCGGGCGCCTGCGGTCCTTGAACTCGGTCAAGCAGCACACCCAGCCCTTGACCGACGACCGATCCCGGACGATGGTCTTCTCGCCGTCGTGCAGCTCGCCCCGGTTGCCCATGAGGGTCCCGCGTGCGTCGGATCGCTCGATCGTCGAGTACGGCGTGACGCGGTTCTGCAGCCCCATTCGCGGCCTCTCTCGCTCGGTGGCAAAGGTCAGGCGTTCCCCGCCCGCTCCAGGTTCATCCGCAACAGGTTCCCAAGGATCGCCTGCTCGACTTCCGCCCGCTTCTCCGCGAGCGGGTGGAGCGTCGGCTCGCCGTCCCCTTCGCCGTCCCTGTCGCTGTCACCATCCGGGGCGGGGGTGTCGGGCAGGGAGTGCCCGGCCCCGGTTTCCTCGAAGACCTCGGCCCACGACGGGGACCACTCCCCGTCCGGGTCGACCGCCGCGTACGCCGCGAGCACGGCTTGGTCGAGGGCCTTGTGCGCGAGGCGGAGCCACGCGGGCCGCTGGTTGTAGAGGTTGGTGAGGGTGCGTTTCTTGAGGCGGGTGTCCTTCGCCGCCGCCGCG
>DLBY01000135.1:10971-12579 GCA_002480345.1 Phycisphaerales bacterium UBA7812
CTTCGCCGCCGCCGCGTCGATGGCGGACTGGCGGATCAGGCGGCGGGCTTCCTCCCCGCTCACGCGGGCGACATCGGCGAAGTCGTCCTCGGCGTCGATGGCCTCGGCGATCTCGGCGATCCACTCGGGCGGGTTGAGCCAGCGTTCGCGCTGCTCGTTGAGCGTGCGGGCGGCGTCGGCGATCGCGTCGTGCAGGGGACGCTGCGGGTGGCCCTCGCCCGGCTCGGATCCGGGCGGCCAGGGGAGCGGGAAGGTCTCGAAGCAGGTGGTGGGCGTGTAGCGGAAGCCGGACTCGGCCTCGCGGAGTTGCGTGCCCTGTCGGCGTGCCCAGAGTTCGTGGACGCTGCTGTGGAGGACGCCGAAGAAGTAGTCGTCGGCTCGGGCGAAGACGATGAGTTGATGGTCGGGGATCGTGGTCGGCGGCAGTTGCACGAAGAAGCGGTACTTGGTGAGATTGGGCGTTCCCACATAGCGCCGGTCCCCGATCGCTTCTCGCATCGCCGGGCGTGGTTCCGCGTGCGTCCACCAGAACTCGGCGTACGAAGCCCGCCGATTCCCTTCGCGTTCTGGTCGCACATGCTCATCGACATATGCAAACGGGGCCTCGTATTTTGCGGCTTTGGATTGATCGCGTTCTGTCCCAAAGTCGATCAGCCACATCGAACGCATGCGGCGCGTGAGATCCATGCCGTTCGTCCAGGGGCGGACAACATCGAGATTGGATGCTCCGTGCGGGGTTGGTTGGGCAAGGAGATCTCTCGCTTGTGGCCATTCGAGATCAAACGCCCCGCCCTTCGTGTTCCCCATGAATGTGAGCGATCGATTCTCGGCAAGTTGGGCCGCTTGAGTTAGGTCGGGTCCGGAAGTCAGATTCGCGTTGATGCGATCGACACGGACCCCGTCGAGTTCGATGATCGCTTCCGGCGATCCCGTGAGGCAGACGATCGAGACCTGAACGGCCGCTCCCTCCAACACCCACAACCGGTCTGACCAAGCAGCGAAGAGGTGGGTCTGATCGACGATCCGATCCATCGCGTCTCGATTGAACTGGCCTCGAATCGCCTGCGTCGCGAGCAGACCGACGCGGAGTTGCGGCAGGTCCACGACGGCTTCCCGGGCTAGATCGAACCAGTAGCAGACGAGGTCGCTCGTGTTCGCGATCGTAAATTGGCCGTACATCTCTTGTATGTAAGAGTCGTGGAGCCCGAACTTGCGGAATAGCTTGCTCCCAAGAAACGGCGGGTTCCCCACGATGAAATCCGCCTCGGGCCACGCCGCTTTGCCCGTGCACACCGCCCCGTCCCGCCAGGTGCGGAGTGCGTTCCCGTCCTCGTCCGTCCACGCGAGGATCGCGTCCCGGTTCTCGATCGTGTCGATCGCCTCCAGCACCGGGTTTCGCGGGGCCGCGAACCCGTTGTCCCGCATCCATTGCAGGTACCCGATCCAGATCACCACCTGCGCCAGTTCCGCCGCGTAGGGGTTGATCTCGATCCCGTACAACTGCGACGGGCGGACCTTGGGCAGCAACCCGCCCAGGCCGATCGCCTCGTCCGCCGCCGCGACGATGACGGCGCGTTCCAGGTCGAGCAGCGACTGGATCGCGACATA
>DLBY01000023.1:0-870 GCA_002480345.1 Phycisphaerales bacterium UBA7812
AGCTCGAATTCGCCCGAGAAATCATCGGGAGGCGTGATCGTCAATCCGTCCAGTTCGCCGGGCTCGAGCGTCCACGACCCGTCCCCGTTGTCGACGCCCGCCGAAAGGCTCGCGCCGCTCGGCACGCCGGAAACCGTGAGCGAGAGCGACTCGGACCCGTCCGTGTCCGTCAGGGAAGACGACAGATCCAGCGGGATCGCGCTGTCTTCGACGCCCGACGCGTCCGACACGACCAGCGTCGGCGCGTCCGCGACCCCCGAGACCGAAACCGTGATCGATTCCGCCGGAGACACCTCGGTGTCCACGGGCTGTGTCAGGCGGATGTTCCGGAAGGCGGAAGTCACGCCCGCGCCGCTGACATCGTGGTCGTGCGCGAAGGTCAACTTCGAGAACTCGCCCGTGAAGAACTCGCCCACGGGGATCCGGAAGGTCTGCCACTCGCCGTTTCCTGAGTACGACCCGCCGTCAAGGCCCCAGTCCTGCGATCCGTGCACCTTGAAGGTCCGGTTCGAGCTGATCCCCTCGTCGGTGTCGAACCCGATCGCGTGGACCTCGCCCTCGCCGTCGCTGCGGAATTCGAACTCGAGGATCGTGTCCTCGGTGATCGTCGCGGGGAACGGGATGTCCTTCCAGCTGTTGCCGGTCAGGGAGAGCCCGGCGCCGTCCTCGATCACCGCCGCGTCACCAAAACTGTCCTGCTCTTCGCCGTACGACGAGATCTGGTCGTCGTTGAACGCGACCTCCATCGTCGCGGTGTCCGTCGCGGCTGCCCGGACCGAGAGCTCGAACTCGCCCGAGAAATCAGAGGGCGGCGTGATCGACAATCCGTCCAGATCGCCGGGCGCGAGCGTCCACGACCCGTCCCCGTTG
>DLBY01000023.1:1184-52410 GCA_002480345.1 Phycisphaerales bacterium UBA7812
GTCCCCGTTGTCGACGCCCGCCGACAGGCTCGCGCCGCTCGGCACGCCCGACACCGTCACGCTCAACGACTCGGACCCGTCCGCGTCCGTCAGCGAAGAAGACAGATCCAGCGGGATCGCGCTGTCCTCGGCGCCGCCGGCATCCGTAACAACCACCACGGGCGTGTCCGCATCCGGGGTAACGCTCAGCGTCACCGTCGCGGTCGTATCGCCCGTGACATCGTCGATGGTGTAGCTGAACGAATCGAGGCCCGAGAAGTCCGCGTCCGGTGTGTAGGTGAAGGTCCCGTCGGGGTTCACCGTCAGCGTCCCGTGCTCGGGCTGGTCGATCGACTCGATGAATGCGCGGCCGTTGCCCAACGCCTCGGTATCGAGCAGCACACCCGTGGTGAACGACCCGTCCTCGTTGACGGTGCCGATCGCGGGGACGGCGTCGGGGGGCGGCGCGCCCGGGTCGAACTCCGCGTCGCTGAGGATGACGCGGTCGATGTTGGTGAAGTCCACCTTCGCATTCGCACCGGAGGGCAGCGTGACGACGATCGAATCACCATCACGCGACATCTCGATCTCGGTTCGGCTGTACTGCGAGAGATCGAGCGTGTTCGAGCCCCCGCCGCCGTCGATGGTGAAGTGCTCACCCCCGGTCGCGTCGCTGAGGACAAAGGTGTCGTCGAACTGCGTGCCGCGGAAGGCCTCGATGCCCGAGAAGGTGTCGTTCCCGGCGTCGCTATCGACGGTGCCCCCGATGAGGTCAACCGAGATCGAGGCGGATCCGCTGCTGTAGTCCGCGGTGTCGGTGCCCTCACCGCCGGTGAGCGTGTCGCTCCCCGACCCGGCGACCAGGGTGTCATCGCCGGCCCCGCCTTCGATCACATCATCGCCCGATCCGCCCGTGAGACGGTCGCTTCCCTCACCGCCCGCCAGGGTGTCGTTGCCCGAGCCTCCGTCGATGATGTCGTTCCCAAGACCGCCTTCGAGCGTGTCGTTGCCCTCTCCGCCCTCGAGGGTGTCGTTGCCCTCTCCGCCCGAGATGAAATCGTCGCCGCCGTGCCCGTAGATCCGGTCGTTGCCGGCGCCGCCTTCGATCACATCGTCGCCGTCACCGGTCGTGATGGTGTCGTTGCCCGTCCCGCCGTCGACGATGTTGTTGCCCTCGCCCGCGTCGATGACATCGTTGCCGGCTCCGCCGCTAATGGTATCGCTGCCGGCGCCACCGAAGACGGTGTCGTCCCCCCCGCCCGCGTTGATGACATCGTCCCCGTCGAGCCCGCTCAGACGGTTCGCGTTGTCGTCGCCGGTCAGCGTGTCGTCCTGGTTCGAGCCCTCGGCGTTCTCGAACTCCCGGATCGTGTCGTTCCCGCCCGCGCCCGTCGCGGTGCCGGCCTCGAGGTTCACATCGACCCCGCCCCCGGTGATATCGCTGTAGGAAACCGTGTCCGTGCCCAGGTCGCCGTCGAGCGTGTCATCCCCCAGACCGCCCCGGATGGTGTCATCGCCGTCCCAGCCCTGGATCTGGTTGTCCCCCGCGTCGCCCTGCAGCGTGTCATCGCCCCGGCTTCCGTAGATGTTCTCGAAGTTGCTGAGCGTGTCGTTGCCCGCGGCCCCGCTCGCGGTGCCCGCGTTCAGATCGACATCGACGCCTCCGCGCACATCGTTGTAGCGCACCCAGTCGGTGCCGTCGCCGCCGTCGAGGGTGTCGTCGCCGAGCCCGCCGTAGACATGGTCGTCGCCCGCGCCGGCGTCGATGACATCGTCGCCCCGCTCGCCGTCGAGCATGTTGTTCCCGGCGTCACCGGTGATCGTGTCGTCCTGGTTCGAGCCGTACACATTCTCGAAGTTCGTAAAGGTGTCGCTGCCGCCCGCGCCGGTCGCTGTGCCGGCGACCATGTCAATGTCGACACCCCCGCCGGAGATATCGTTGTAGGAAAGCGAATCGGTACCCTCGCCGCCGTCCATGGCATCGTCGCCCGTTCCGCCGCGGACATAGTCATTGCCGGCGCCGGCACTAATGGTGTCATCGCCGCCGCGCCCCTCGAGCCTGTTGTTCGCGTCCGACCCAACGACCGTGTCGTCCTGATTGGACGCCTGCACATTCTCGATATTCGAGAGCGTGTCGGTCTGATCGTTCCCCGTCGCGGTGCCGCCCGCGAGATCGATGACCATCCCGCCGTCCGTCACATCGCTGTAGGACACGGTGTCACGCCCCGACCCGCCCTCGATCGTGTCGTTGCCGCTCCCGCCCTGGATCCAGTCGTTGCCGGATCCAGCGTCGATGACATCGTCCCCCCCGCCGGATCGGATCGAGTCGTTCCGATCCCCGGTGAGAATCGTCTCGCCGGAGTCACCTGTCACGAGCCTGTTGTGATCACCCGACCCGTAGATCGTGCCATCCATCTGCGCGACATCGAACGACGACATGTCATCGCCAACGGTCAGGTCCCCGGTCATCACGGACGCCGTGATCGTCCCGATATCGCCGCCCGTGATCACATCGACATCGATCCGATCGCCAGCCGTCAGGCTCCCGAGGTTGCCATTGATCGTGATCGGTCCGGTCCCCTTGAAGTCATCGCCCGCGGTGAGCGAGCCGGCGTTCCCGCCGATACTCATAGCCCCTTCGATGTCGTCCCCAACGCTGAGCGTTGTCAGATTGCCGCCGACGGTCAGATCGCCCTTCAAGTCCGAGTCCGTGCCGTTCCCTTCCAGGGTGATCGTCCCGGCGTTTCCGGCGATCGAGATGTCGCCGTCCGAATGCGTCGCGCTGAGCGACCCCAGATCCCCTCCGATCGTCAGCGAGCTGCTCGACACGATGTTGCGCCCGATACTGACGGTCTCGGCGGAGCCCCCGATGATGACATGTGCGCCGTCCCGCACTTGGTCATTGATCGAGAGCGTCCCGATGTCGCCCTCCACCGTCAGCGTCGCGTTGTCGGTCAGATCATCCCCGACCCTGACCGTCCCGGCGTTCCCCGAGATCGTCACATCGCCGCGGATATCGTTGCCGGTCTCGAGCGTTTCGATATCGCCACCGACGGTGATCGTGCTGCCGACATCGACATAGCCGCCGATGGTGATGTCACCGACCGCGCCACCGACACTGACGCTCGCACCGTTCTTGAAATCATCGCCCGCCGACAGCGAGCCCACATTCCCGGAGACCGAGACCGCCCCCTCGACATCATCCGCGACCGTGAGCGTGCCCAGGTTGCCGCCGACCGTCAGGTCGCCGCGGAGGTCAGAATCGACCCCGTCGCCCGCGATCGAAACCGAGTCGAGATCGCCCGAGACCGTGATGCCTCCCGTCGTCGCCTGCGCCGTCAGCAGCGTGACATCCCCGTTCACCGCGAGATCGGCGTGGATCCCCTGTGCCTCGACCGACCCGACATCCGCGTTGATGGTCAGCGGGCCGTTCGCGAAGTCGCCCCCGTCGAGCGTGAGCGTCCCGATCGAGCCCCCGCTGACGGAAACGCTCCCGACTGTCGCGCCCGCGTCAATCGAGACCGACACCAGGTCCGTGTCGCTCACGATCGCGCCGATGTCCGACCCAATGGCGACCGACCCGACCGGCATCGCGTCGGCGCTCAGCGAGTCGATGGTCAGGGTCGAGTCCGCGCCCGCCTCGCTCACGCCGTCGATCGTCAGCGTGCCGGTGTCCGCGTCGAACGACCAGGCGACCGACCCGGCGCCGTCGACATCCAGAGAAGTCGCGGTCCCGCCCGCGACGAGGATCTCGGCGCCGCCCCCGTCCGTGACCTCGCCGCTCGCATCGGCATCGAGGAAGGTGACCTCGCCGTCCGCGAAGGAGATCGACTCGATGTCGGTGTACTCGATCCGGAACGAACCCTCGCCGGTCTCGATCTCGATCGCGCCGTCCTCGAAGCGTGCGTCGGAACTGTCGTACGCCGAGAGGTCGAGCGCGTCGGCGTCCGCGCCCCCGTCGATAGTGATGACATCCCCCGCCGCGGCGCCGTCCACGACGAAGGTGTCGTTCCCGGTCCCGCCGCGCAGCGTGTCCGAGCCGCCCGACGCGGTGATCCGGTCGTGCCCCGCGCCGCCCTCGACGATGTCGTCGTCGGCCCCGCCGTCGAGGAAGTCATCGCCCTCACCGCCCCGCAGCAGGTCGTCGCCGTCACCGCCGAGCAGGGTGTCGCTCCCGAGTTCACCGAGGAGCGTGTCGTCGCCTGAGCCACCGTCGAGCGCATCGTCCCCCGCGCCGCCCTCGATCTGGTCGCGCCCCGTTCCGCCGGCAATCGTGTCCGCGCCGTCGCCGCCCCGCAGCGTGTCATCGCCAGATCCGCCGTCGAGCGCATCGTCCCCCGCGCCGCCCTCGAGCACATCGCTCCCGGCGTCACCCGCGAGCACATCCTGCCCCGCGCCGCCGCGCAGGGTGTCCGTGCCGTCTCCCCCGAGCAGCGAGTCGTCGCCGTCCCCGCCCTCGAGCAGGTCGGTGCCGTCGCCCCCGTCCAGCAGATCCTGCCCGGCCCCGCCCCCGAGCACATCATCGCCGTCCCCACCCGCGAGGATGTCGTCCCCACCTCCGCCGAACAGGTCGTCGTTGCCCCCGAGCCCGTCGGCGATATCCGCGCCGTCGGTCCCGCTGAACGCGTCGGCGCCGTCCGTCGCGCCGTCGATCATGTCCCCGGTGTCCACATCCGCCCAGGTGCCCGACAGCAGGATCCGATCCTCCAGGCTCTCCGCGCCCGGCTTGCGCTTCCGCTTTGCCCGGCCCGGAACATGCGGTCGCTTCTCGGACGCTGGTTCCTCACCCGGCCGCGGGGCGTCCTGATCGTGTTCGTCCGAGGGATGCCGATTGCGCATGCTGTGCCGCCTTCCCGAGAAGTCCCGCGGGGTAATCGGACACCCCCCACCAGAGGTCGACCCGAACCCTCGGACCCCGCGTGCCGGGGAGACGCTCGGTGACACCTGTACCGGCTGTGCCGGAGAATCGGCCCAAAAGGATGAAACCGGGCACGGTCCGAATATCCGAAGCGAGCGGGCCGCCACCCGGTCGCGAGCCCCAACTCCCCTGCCGGCTCCCCCGCCCCGACCGGTATCATGCGAAGATCCCCCCTAGCGACGGAGACGGTTCGTGGACGATCAATCGCCCGGCGTCAATCCCGACGATGCCAAGGGCGCGCCCCGCCCCACCGGTCCTCCCGCGCCGCGAGCCGCGATCGATCCGGATCTCTATCAGCGTCTGAGGGCGATCGCCGCGGATTACCTCGCCCGCGAGCGCACGGGGCACACCCTGCAGCCGACCGCCCTCGTCAACGAGGCGTTCCTGAGGCTGGGGCGGATCCCGCGCGGGCGCTTCACCGACCGCCGACACTTCGTCGCCGCGATCGCGCAGGCGATGCGCCGCATCCTGGTCGATCACGCGCGCGCGCACGGCGCCCAGAAGCGAGGAGGCGGCGCGTCCCCCACCCCGCTCACCGTTGCGATGGGCGCGCACGCAGACGGCGCCCGCTCCGAGGTCGATCTGCTCGAACTCAACGAAGCGCTCGAACGCCTCGAAGCGCTCGACGAACGGCAGGCGCGCGTCGTCGAGCTCCGCTTCTTCGGAGGACTCAGCGTCCGGGAGACCGCGGATCTCCTCGGGATCTCCGAACGGACCGTGGAACTCGACTGGAGCATCGCCCGCGCCTGGCTCCGCCGCGCCCTGCTGGACGATCGCCCGGCCGACGGACAGGAGGGCACTCGATGAGCGGCCCGGAGCGTGCGCGCGAGAAGCACAGGCGTCTGAGTGAAGCCGTCGCGCGCGCGCTCGGGGCCGCACCCGGTGAGCGAGAGACGGTCCTCCGCGACGCGTGCGCGGGCGATCCGGGCCTGCTCGCCGAGGCGGAGGACCTCCTGCGCGCACACGAGACCGATGACGGGTTCCTCGATCTCGAAGGCGGGATCGCGCACCTCCGCCGCGCCGCAGGCGACGCCGCCGGGATCGGGGACCGCACGCTCCCGGAGATCCCGGGATACCGGGTGCTCGAACAGCTCGCGAGCGGGGGGATGGGCAGCGTCTACCTCGCGGAGCAGGAGAACCCGAAGCGACGCGGCGCGATCAAGATACTGCGCGCGCTGGGCGACTCGCCCGAAGCGCACGCCCGCTTCCGCTTCGAGAGCGAAGTCCTGGGGAGGCTGAAGCACCCGGGCATCGCCCAGATCCACGAGGCGGGGACATTCCGCGACCCCGACCGGGGCCTCGACCGGCCCTTCTTTGCGATGGAACTGCTCGAGGGCGCCGCGCCGATCACCGAGTACGCGGACCGGGAGGGCCTGGACCGGCGCGCACGGATCCGCTTGTTCGTGGATGCGTGCGACGCGGTCCACTTCGGGCACCAACGCGGGATCATCCACCGTGACCTGAAGCCCGGGAACATGCTCGTTGACGCCCGGGGGGTCGTGAAGATCATCGACTACGGCGTCGCGCGCGGAACGGACGCCTCGACGATCGACGCGGGGGTGCGCACCATCGCGGGCGGCGTGATCGGCACCCCGCGGTACATGAGCCCCGAGCAGCTCTCGGGCGATCCGGACGCGATCGATGCGCGCACGGATGTGTACGCGCTGGGGGTCGTGCTGTACGAACTGCTGACCGGGCGCGCACCCTACGAGGTGGACCAGACCTCGCTGGTGTCGGCGGCGCGCACGATCGCGGAAACGGACCCGACCCGACCGTCGGCCCTCGTGCGCACGCTGCGGGGCGATCTTGAGGCGGTGCTTATCCGTTCGCTCGAGAAGGACCCGGCGCGCCGGTACGCGTCCGCCGCGGCGCTCGCGGGCGATCTCCGGCGCTGGATGGAGGACCGACCCGTCGAGGCCCGACCGGTCAGCACGCTCTATCAGCTCCGCAAGCTCGCGGCGAGGCACCGGGGCGCGACCGCCGCGGGCATCCTCGCGGCCGCGGCGCTGGTCGGGGGCGCGACGGTCAGCACGGCGCTCGCGGTCCGGGCGACCCGGGCGGCGCGCGCGGAGCGCCAGCAGCGGGAATCGCTCGCGGATCTCAACGGGTATCTCTCGGGGATCCTGACCTCGGTGACGCCCGCGAGCACGCGCTCTCAGGAGGTGACGGTCCGCGAGATGCTCAGCGACGCGGTCGCGCGGATCGACGAGGAACTGGGCGATCGCCCGCTGCTCGCCGCGACGGTCCGGCACCGGATCGGCGAGTCCTACCTCGCGGTCGGTGCGCCATCGGAGGCAGAATCGGTGCTCGCGAAGGCACACGCCGCGCGCGAAGCGGCGCTCGGTGACCACCCCGAGACGCTCGCGTCGCTCGTCCGTCTGTCGGACGCGTGGATGGAACTGGGGCGTTTCCCCGAGGCACGCGAGGGATTCGCGCGGGCCCTCGAGATGGCGGACCGGATCGGTGAGCGCGGGCGCTCCGCTCTCGCGATCGAGGCGATGGGCGGGCTCGGTGTCGCGTCGGCGCGCTCGGGCGACCTCGCGACGGGCGAGTCGATGCTGATCGAGGCGATCGACGATGCGCGCGCATCGGGCGTCTCCGCCGAGCAGCGGCTCACGCTGATGAACATGCTGGGCAACCTCCGCGCGCGCACGGGCGCGTTCGACGACGCGATCGCGATGATGCGTGATGTCGCGAGCGAGCGGGCCGAGATGCTCGGCGCGGATCACCCCAGCACGCTCATCAGCGTGAACAACCTGGGCTCGACACTGATCGACGCGCGCCGGTACGCCGAGGCGGAGACGGTGCTGCGCCGGAACCTCGAGGACCGCGTCCGCGTGCTCGGGCGCGAGCACCCCGAGACGCTCTCGTCGATGAACAACCTGGCGATCGCGCTCTCGAGGCTGGGTCGGAACGACGAAGCGGGCGAACTGACGCGGGCTGTGCTCGAGCGGCGGACCGAGACACTCGGCGCGGAGCACCCCGACACGATCACCGCGGCGATGAACCTGTACACCCACCTCGACCGGACGGACCGCGACAGCGAGGCGGACGCGCTGCTGGGGACCTATGTCCCGATCGCGGAGCGCACGCTCGAGCCCGCGAACCCGATCCGCCTGTTCGTCCTGAGCAAGTTCGTGCTCTCGTCGCTGCGGAACGGCGCGAACAACGAGGCGGCGGACGCCGCGCGGCGCGCGCTGGTGGCTCTGGAATCCGTCGCGGACGATTCGTTCTGGGAGGTCGCCCGCTTCCGGGCGTTGCTCGGGGCGGCCCTGTCCGCGGGGGGGGATCTCGACGAGGCCGGGGCGATGCTGGAACGCGGGGTTGCAGGCCTGGAGGCGACACGGGGCGCCGATCATCCGTGGACGCGGTGGGCGCTGGCGCAGCTCGGGGAGCATCGGGCACGCGTCGAAGAATCCGGGTCCGAGAACGATCCGGAGCCCCCCGCGGCGCCCGGCGGGCCGTGACGACTCCCAGAATTTCGGACGATTTTCCGGTCTCCGTTGCGCCCCGGGCGCACGGATCGCGCGTTTCTTAGAAGACGGGCGCGGCGTGCGCCCGCGGAACGCCACGCGGAAAGGGAAGACGATGCGCAGGCAGAACCCGGGGGCCATCCCCGTCACCACCGCTCGATCGCGGCGACGACACGCACCGCTCTAGCGGTTCGGCGGACCGACGCGAACGAGCCCGCCGCTCGCGCGGGATGCGTGACGCGGCACGACAACACACCACACGATTGAGGAGATTCCCATGTTCGGATTCGGACACCCATCCCGCGCGCGGACGGCGATCGCTGTCGCCGCGGGGCTGCTCGCGTTCGCGAGTCCAACGCTTGCACAGAACCAGCTGGGCGATTTTCGTCAGTGGCTCGGCGGCGCCTTCGGTGGCGTCGGCACCGACCCATCCGACCCCGCGGGGTTCACAATTCTCGTCGATGACGACGGCGATCCGCTGACCCCGCCTGTCGCGTACAACCTCGACGCGCAGGCGCCCGAGCTCTCGGGCGCGACGAACTATGCACTCTCGCCCACCCGGCGCACGCTGTATGTCCTCGACGAGGACTTCGGCGGGACGGCGCCGAGCCGGGTCTGGTTCGTGGATCTCGACGGGCAGGGCGGCATCGACATCCGGCACGGTCCGTACGCGCTCAGCGGGCAGCTCGGGCCGGCGCGGGTGCAGGGCGGACCGTTCTATTACGAGAGCTTCGGGGGCCTGCGGACCGCGGCGCTGGTGCTGGGCAACACGAACCAGACCGAGCTGTGGCTCCAGCTGTTCGACCTGAACACCCCCGGGCTGAGCGGGCAGGCCCGCGTCGACCTCTCGAACGGATGGGAGCGCGGCTGGTTCTCTCCCGCGGGGGAGTACCTCGTTGTCAAGAACGGTCTGACCGACGCGGATACGCAGTTCGTCGATTACACGCTGATCAACGCGTGCGGGGCGGGCGGCGACTTCGGCATCGCTTCGGATATCCGCGTGTCGGGGAGTCTCGTGCCTCCCGACCCGGTGTTCACGGTGACCCGCGCGGGCGGGGGGACCATCGATGTCGTGGGGCAGATCCCGGGGCAACCCAACGCGATCTTCTCGGGCACCCTGGACGCGTGCGACGGATCGGTGGGCCCCGAGCTCGGCGCGTGCTGCATCCAGCTGGGCAACGGGACGATCTGCGTGGACGGGATCTCGGAAGTCGAGTGCGGGACGGGCACCTTCGGAGCGGGGCAGACCTGCGACGATCTTTGCCCCCAGCCGACGGTTGACATCATGGGCAGCGTGCAGCCGACCGTCCTCGCGGGCGAGCCGCTCACCTACGCGTTCAGCGTGGACAATCCCGGGAGTGTCGCGGTGGAGGATGTCGCGGTCTTTGCGACGGCGCCGCAGGGGACGACGATCCTCTCGGTCTCCGCGGGCGGCTTCGTCACCAACGATGTCAACGCGGACTGGGTCATCCCCACGCTCGCACCGGGCGCGTCGACTGTCGTCACGATGACGGTGCAGGCACCCTGCGAGCCGCGGCAGTTGTTGCTGGAATCCGCGGCGTACGGCGCCCGGCTCGGGTTCTCGTTCTTCTCGGGCTCGGACCTGTTCACGGATGTGCTCGCGCCCGCGGACGGCGATGTGACGATCTCGGTGCAGTCGGCTCCCCAGGGGAGCGTCCCCGCGATCCAGGGCGATCTGGCGCTGCACAGCGTGACGATCAGCAACAACGGGCCCGTCGCGGCGGCGGACATCACGATCGACTGCTTCAGCATGGGGAACGGGAGCGTGCTGGAGAGCGTGCTCGACGACGCGGGCGGGCAGGTCGTCCAAGGCGCGTGCGGCGCCGAGAGCCTCGCGTGGACCGGCACGATCCCCGCGGGCGCGACACGGACGCTGGTGTTCACCACGCGCCTGGAATGCGTCTCGCGGAGCTTCCCGGGAGGCCCGCTGGGCGTGCTGCTGAACCGGGGGGTGAGCCTGAGCGTGCGCGGCGGCGCCCCGTGCGACGCGGTGCTCGCGCAGGCAACCCCGACACGGATCGACGCGGTGCCCCCGATGCAGGCGGAACTGTCCTACGCGGAGTTGTCGCCCGGGACGCTTCGGTTCAACGAGGTGGACGGCGCGCCGTTCGTCGGCTCGGTCGTGGGACTGGGGCGGCTGGGCGAGCCGGCGGAGGTCGTGCTGACGATCCGCAACGAGGCGGGGCCCGACCTCCCCCAGGCGTCGTTTGTGTACGCGCTCAACGACTCGTGGGAAGCGGTGGGCGACCCGTTCATCGGCACGCCTCCGGCGGGCGTGACATTCGACCCTCCGACAGAGACGGTTCGGTATGCCGGTCCGCTCGCGACGGGCGAGACGATCGAGGTGCGCATGAGCCTGGTGATGTCCTCGCCCGATCGCCCGGACGACGGGGTGACGCTGCAGAGCGCTCCGGGCTGCGATGTCCCCGGCTTCCCGACGCGGAGCGCGGATGTCTACGCGGTGCCCCCGCCCCCGAGCGGGCGGCATGTGCACGCGATCACGGGGTTCGAGCACTTCCGCCACGACGCCCCTTTGGGCGACGGGTTTGACGAACGCCTGCCCGATTTTGCGTTCGAGATCTTCGCGGGGATCGACGCGGGGGCGGACAACAGCCTGTATGTCGCGGATGTGCTGTTCAGCTATGTGCTCAACCCCGACACGCTCTTCTTCGATGTGTTCGAGATGCCCGGCATCCCGCTCGACCCCGACCCGCTCTCCGGGGGCGTGCTGCACGCGGCCGGGGACGGCCTGTCCCGCTACTTCGCGGACGGTTCGGTCGAGCAGGTCTATTCGGATCCGAGCGGGTTGTTCTCGATCATCAACGCCGCGGTCACGGATGATGGGGTGATCCACCTGCTTCTCCGGGATCAGTCGACCTCCGAAATCACCGTCGCATCGCTCGATCCGCGGGGCGCGGTGCTGCCGCTCGGGCCGAGCGCGCTGTTCGGGTCGCGGAGCGTGCCGGCGGTCACTTACCCCTGGGAGGGGGACTGGGGACCGCTTCTCTCGCGGACGGTGCAGGGGTTTGCCGACGACGGGACGGATCTGCTCATGGTCGTGCAGGCCTACTTCGCGGGCCCCAACCCGGGCGACGGGGGGATCGCGTACACGGCCCTCGTCCGGATCGATCCCGCGACGGGAGCCGTGACGGTCGCCGAGCCCGAACTGGCGTTCTACCGCGATCTGGACGGCCCCCCGCTTCCCGCGGATTCGCAGCCGATCTTCCAGACCTTTATCAACGGGATCGCCGCCGTGTCTCGGTCGGACGGCCCGGTCTTCAGGCTGAACTTCGGGAACGGTTTCGCGGTGTACGACCCCGCGACACGCATCCCGAGGGCGTTCATCATCCGCGCGACGCAGTCGCCCTACGCCGCGATCACGCTCATCGAGCCCGGCTGCGGCCGCGCCGACCTGAACAACGACGGCGTGCTCGATGTCCTGGATATCAACGCGTTCATCGCGGCGTTCTCTGCCCGGAACCCGGTCGCGGACTTCGTCGGCGACGGGATCTTCGACCTCAGCGACATCAACGCGTTTGTCAGTGTCTTCAGCGCGGGCTGCCCATGAGCGAGGGCAGCGAATGAGCAGCGTCAGCGGGGAGGAACACCCCGCTGGCGGTTTAGGGGTTCAGTGGGTCCGCGGGCGAAGCCTTCGGACGAAAGCCCGCACCGAGTCCTTCGATCACACGGAAGAGCATGGGTGTCGCGAACACCCCGATGATGGTGGCAAGCACGAGGCCCGCGAACACCGCGGTGCCCAGGGCGACGCGCGCCCCGGCGCCGGCGCCGGTCGCGATCAGCAGCGGGAGCGTGCCCAGCACGAAACTGAACGCGGTCATGAGGATCGGGCGGAACCGGAGCACGGCCGCGTTCAGCGCCGCGCTCGACGGGGAGTCGCCCTCCATGCGCTTGGCGCGGGCGAACTCGACGATGAGGATCGCGTTCTTGCTCACCAGCGCGATCAGCAGGATCACGCCGATCTGGGTGTAGACATTGTTATCGAGACCCCGCGCGAGGACACCCGCGACGACGCCCAGCAGCCCGAGCGGGACGGCGAGCAGCACCGAGATCGGCAGGAGCCACGACTCGTATTGCGCGGCGAGGACAAGGAACACCAGCAGCAGGGCGAGCCCGAACACGGCCGCGGTCGATGTCGCGGCGGCGCGTTGCTGGAAGGCGAGGCCTGTCCACTCGAAGCCCGTCCCCGCGGGCAGCGTCGTCTGCGCGAGTTGCTCCATGAGCGCGAGCGCCTCACCCGAGGACACGCCGGGCGAGGGCTCGCCCTTGACCGACGCCGCGGGGTAGAGGTTGTAGCGTGAGATCATCGACGGGCCCGCCCTCTGCTCGACGGTCGCGATGGACCCCATCGGGATCGACTGCCCGTTCGTTGTGGGGACACGCAGCCTGAGGATGTCCTCGGGCTCCATGCGGTAGCGCCCCTCCGCCTGAATGAGGACCTGGAATGTGCCGCCGAAGGCGTTGAAATCGTTGACATACGAACCGCCGAGATTGGTTTGAAGGGTGCGGTAGACCTCGTCGACCGGCAGTCCGATCTGTTTGACCTTGTCGCGGTCGACATCCACGAAGAGGCGTGGCGTGGTTGCGCGGAAGCTCGAGTTGATCCGCGCGAGGGCGGGCTGCGCGCGGGCGGTCGCCGCGATGTCATCAGCGACGGACTGGAGCGAGGCGGTGCCCAGTCCGCCGCGATCCTGGACGCGCATGTCGAAGCCGCCCGTGAGCCCGACACCCGGGATGGGCGGGGTCTCGAAGACAAAGGCGACGCCGTCGCGGGTCGTCGCGAGATCCGATTGCAGCGTCGCGGCGATGCGTGCCTGGTGGAGCGCGTGGTCGTCGCGTTGATCCCACGGTTCGAGCGTGATGATGTAGGACGCGACATTCGGATTGGCGACACCGTCGATCAGCGAGAACCCGCCGATCTGGATGAACGAGCGCACGCCTTCCGTCGCCCCGATGATCTGGTTGATCTCATCCGTCACGGCGCGGGTCCGGGCGCGCGACGCCGCATCGGGGAGTTGCACGCCCGCCATGAGGAGGCCCTTGTCCTCCTGGGGCGCGAAGCCCGTCGGGAGCCGGAGGAACCCCAGCATGCCGGCGGCGGCGATGAGCAGGAAGAGCACGAAGGTGATCGCGGCGCGACGGATCACGAGCCCGACGACCGCGCTGTAGCCGCGCGTGGCGACCGCGATCAGCGCGTCGATCGCTCGGAAGAGCGGGTTCTTCTTCCCGGAGCTCGGGCGCATGAGGACGCCGCATAGGGCGGGGCTGAGGGTCAGCGCATTGACCGAGCTGATCACGGTCGCCGCGGAGATGGTGAGCCCGAACTGGCGGTACATCACGCCCGTGATGCCCCCGAGGAACGAGGCGGGCACGAACACGGCGAGCAGCACCAGCGTGGTCGCGACGATCGGGCCGCTGACTTCTCGCATCGCCCGGATCGTTGCGTCCCTGGGCGTCGTGCCCGGGGTTTCGAGGTTCCGCGCGACATTCTCAACGACAACGATCGCGTCGTCGACGACGATGCCGATCGCGAGGACGAGCCCGAAGAGCGTCAGGGTGTTGAGCGTGAAGCCCAGCGCCGCCATCACCGCGAAGGTGCCGATCAGGGAGACGGGGATCGTGACCGCCGGGATGATCGTCGCTCGAAAATCCTGGAGAAAGAAGAGGACCGTCAGGATGACGAGCGCCGCCGCGACGAAGAGCGTGACCACGATCTCCCGGAGCGAGGCGCGCACGGCATCCGCGGCGTCGTAGGTGACCGCGACCTCGAGCCCGTCGGGAAGCGAGGGTCGTGCCGACTCGATCAGAGCGGCGAGGGCGTCCGAGATCTCGATGAGGTTCGCGCCGGGTTGCTGGAAGATCGCGAGCACCGCGGCCGGGCTGCCATCGACGCGGGACTCCATCGCGTAATTCTGGGCCCCCAGTTCGATCCGGGCGACATCACGCAGCCGGAGGACGCGGCCGTCCTCGCCTGTCCGGATCACGAGTGCGCCGAACTCGTCCGCGGTGGCGAGCCTTCCGCGGGCGGAGACCGCGTACTCGAAGACCGCGCCGTCGGCATCCGGGAGCGCCCCGATCTTGCCCGCCGCGACCTGGACATTCTGCTCGCGGACGGCAGCGATGATCTCGCTGGTGTTCAGCCCGCGCTCGGCGAGTTCTCCGGGGTCGAGCCAGATGCGCATCGCGTAGTCGGCGGCGCCGAAGACCTGGACGCCCCCCACGCCGGGGATGCGCTTGATCTGCTCGCTCACCTGGAGCGTCGCGTAGTTGCTGAGGAAGACATCGTCGTACCGCTCGTCCGGCGAGGTCACGCTCACCATCTGCGCGAAATCGGGCATCTTCTTCTGGGTCTTGATGCCCTGCCTGCGGACATCCTCGGGCAGGCTCGGCTCCGCGGCAGCGACGCGGTTCTGGACCTGCACCGACGCGATATCGAGGTCGGTGCCGGTCTCGAATGTCACGGTGAGCTTGTAGGTCCCGTCGCCCGAGCAGGTGCTGCTCATGTAGAGCATGCCCTCGACACCGTTCACCTCTCGCTCGATCGCGACCGCGACGGTATCGGCGATGGTCTCCGCGTCCGCTCCCGGATAGACGGCGTTCACCTCGATCGTCGGCGGCGCCAGGTCGGGATACTCCGCGACCGGCAGGATCGCCAGCGACACCAGGCCCGCGACGACGATGACGATCGACACCACGGCCGCGAAGATCGGTCGCTCGATGAAGAATCTCGACATCACGGCGTCTCCGAGCCCGAGACCTCGATCGACTCATCCCTTGCCGTGACCGGTTGACCGGGGCGGGCCCTGAGGATGCCGCTCACGATCACGCGGTCATCGGGCGAGAGACCCGACTCGATCACGCGGAGTTTGCCCTCGCGCGCCCCGAGTTCCACCGGGCGCGCCTGCACGAGCCCGTCCTCCGCGACGACCAGGACATACCTGCCGATCTGCCCGCTCCCGATCGCCGCCTCGGGCACGAGGATCGCATCTTCGATCTGGCCCGCCACCAGCCTCGTGCGGACGAACAGACCGGGCTTGAGCGCCCCGCTGGGGTTGGGCACCGTCGCGCGCAGCCGGATCGTCCCGGTCTCGGGGTCGACCGCGGGGTCGACATAATCGACCACGCCGGCGTGCGGGAATCCCCGATCCGCCTCGGTCGCGATTTCGATCGGATAGGCGAGGCCCTCGGTCGCCCGCGGGGGCTGGCGGTCGTTCCCGGAGGCGGCTGTTTGGAGGTACAGCCGATCGGGAACGGTCATCCAGACGCGGACACTGGAGGTGTCGTAGATCCGCGTGAGCGATCGCGAGCCGATACCACCGACGAGGCTTCCCAGGTCAGGCGCTCCCGCTTCGATCTCACCCGCGAGCGGCGCTCGGATCTCTGTGTAATCGACCGAGAGCTGCTTGATCGCGAGCTCACGCTTCGCGACCTCGAGGTCCGCCGCGGCGGTGTCCACCGAAGCCTGCGCCTCGAGCACCTCGATGTCGTTGGCGGCGCCCCGCTCCGCGGCGCGGCGGGTGCGGTCGAGCCGGACCCTTGCGACACCCAGTTCTGCCTCGGCGCGTTGCACGCGGGCCGAGGCAGCGTCGCGTTCGGCAACGAAGAGATCCGGGTCGATCCTGAACAGCAGCTCGCCCTCGTCAACCTTCGAACCGGGGGGCGCGAGCATCTCGATCAGCACCCCCTCGACGCGTGCTCGGACCTCAACCACCTGGGCGGCTTCCGTGCGCCCGGTGAACTCCGCGTACCGCGTCACCTCCCGAACGATCGGTTGCGCGACGCCGACCTCGGGCGGCGGCGGTGCGACCACCTCGCGTTCGTCGCACCCGCCCAGCAGACCCGCGGGAACGGCGACGAGCAGGGGCAACGCCAGCGGAAAAGCGAACGAGAACACGCGCCGATTCCCCAGTACATCCCGGATCGTTCTAACAATCATGCCAACCCCGTTCGTTCAACGCGCATCGCTTGTTCTTCCGGCCGTGCAATCCGGACTTTCTGAATTCGCATCAGATGGGTTTCCATCGGTCAGTCGATGCGTCAATCCGAGACGCCGTGGGTTGCGAGGCATACGCGCCGGCGCCTTCGTTCGGGTGAACAGACCGATCCAGACCCGGAACAAACGGTCTTCTCTCGTCGCCTTGGTGCTGCGGACGACCGCCGCCGCAGACGCTCGGGAAGAGACCGCTGATCCGCCCGATCTCGATCGTTGAGATGTTACGGCACGGTCCGAGTGCGTGCCCGAGCAAGAAACTGCTGCGAGGCGCTCCCGCGTCGCCCTCGAACCGCGGGATTGGGCGAAGCAGTCTTCGGATCGCTTCGTGGAGTTCCGCAGAACCCCGCAGAGGGCCGAGCGCGTGCTCGATCGCGGTGACTGAGTCGCCGAGCAAAGTCCTTCGCAACCCCGCTTCCGGTGCCAGTTCCGACGCGCGTTCGTCCCCCGTTTCGAGTACCTTCCGAATGCTCCGCGCGCGGTGGACAAGGTGCCACCGCAACCTTCCGCGACGGGGGGATCGAGAGCCCCTTCCCGCAGCGGAACCTCGGTGTGCAGTCCCCGGAGGCGCCGGGGGTGATCACCGCGACGCTCGAATCCAGTCCAGACAGACGCCCGGAAGGCCTTAGAAGTCCCGCATCCGACCCACCGCTATGTCTCACGAACCACCGATCTACGCGCTCGCCTGTTCAGGAGGCGGTGCCCTCGGGGCGTACCAGCTCGGTGTGCTCAAGCACATCCACCGCGAGATCGCGCCGGCGAGCCACAGCCCGTTCCGCGTGTTCGTCGGGTCGTCCGCGGGGAGTCTGAACGCGGGGTTCCTCGCGTGCCGGAGCCACGACGCACGGGACGCGATTCTCGAACTCGAATCGCTCTGGCGCTCGTTCCATGTCCCCGCCTACTACGGTAACCCGCTGCTGAAGGCCCTGCGTTCGCGCTGGTGGCGCGGCCTGCTGGGCCGCGGGCGGTCTGCCCAGTGGTCCCTGCTCCCGCAGACACACCTGCGGGAGATCGTCGAGCGGGGCTTCTCGCGGAGCGGGCTCGATCTCGCGACCGGGCGAGGCACGACACTGGGTGTCGCGGTCGCGACCACCGAGTTCCAGACCGCGTCGCAGGTCTGGTTCACGGAAGGGGAAGCCGCGACGGAATCGGATAACGGCGTCGCAACCGTTGTCCGGGCCCGTCTCGAGGCCCGGCACCTCGTCGCGAGTTGCAGCGTGCCGCTCGTCTTCCCGCTCGTCAGGATCGGTGAGCGGTTCTATTCCGACGGGGATGTTGCCCATCACGATCCGCTCGGGGTCGCGATCGGCATGGGATCGAGGCGGATCCTCCACATCGGCATGCGCGCGCGCCGCCCGCGGGATATCCCCCCGCTCCCCAGCGATCATGTCCCCACAATCGGCGAGGTCATGCGGATGCTCCAGCACGGCATGCGGTACGACCAGGCCACGATGCAAGCGGGCTGGCTCGAGGTCCTGAATTATTTCCACGCCAGGCTCCCGGCCGAGTATCAGGCCTCGCTCCCCAACTCTCCGCCCAGTGGGTCTGTCGACCTCGATCGCTACCAACCGGTGGAGGTCGAGCTTTTCCGACCTTCCGAGCCATTGGATGCGCACGCCGACTCGCCGAAGGCAACGGGGCGAACGCCGGGCGGCCTGCGGTTCCACAAGGCGTACATCGCGAGGCTGATCGAACTCGGGGAGTCCGATGCCTCCGCTCGCCATGACGATCTCGTCCGGTTCTTCGACCCCTCCCGTGAACAGCGGGCCTCCCGTTTCGAGAAAGCCGCCCCGACACCATGACCCGCGCAACCACCCGAATCTCACGACCGAGCCCCCCCGCGGCGGAGCGGGCCGCACGCCCGACCACTGGACCCTCTCGTTCCGCAGACCATCAGCCCAAGCAGGAGACCGCCATGGCTCGCGTCCGATCACGCCTCCCGTTTCACATCGCCGCTCCGATGCTCGGCACGCTCGCAGCGGTGCTGACCGGATGCCAGATCGGCCCGGGGACGCTGCCGGTCTCGAGCGCGCACTACAGCGACGCGGTGCGGACCGCGCAGTCCGAGCAGATCCTCGTGAACCTCGTCCGTCTCCGATACCGGGACCAGCCTGTCTTTCTCGAGGTCAGCAGCATCTCCACGCAGTTCGAGATCGGGGCTTCCGCTTCTGTGAACGGGAGCGTCGTCGAGAGCGGGCCCGACACGCTCGGGCTGGGGGGCGCCGCCCAGTATGCCGAGCGACCGACGATCACCTTCGGCATCATGGGCGGAGACAAATTCGAACGCGACATGCTCGAGCCCGTCAGCATCAACACCATCGCCCTGCTCGCAGAGTCCGGATGGCGTGTGGACCGCGTTCTGCGGCTGACCGTCGAGTCGCTGAACGGCCTGCGCCACGCGAGCAGCGCTTCGGGCCCGACCCCGTCGGCCGCGCCCGAGTATGAGGACTTCCTCGAAGCGGTCGCCTTACTCCAGGATCTCGCGAACCGTGGGCTGATCGAGTTCGAGTTCGAGCTCAGGAACAAGGTCTTCTCCGACCCGATCCCGCGCACGCAACTCTCGGGCGAAGACCTCATCGTTGCCGCTCGGGAGGGCATCGAGTTCAAACGGGCCGGAAGCGGCGAGGACTATCAGCCCGTGCTGGAGGAGCGTCAGTTGGTGCTCCGGGTCCGCAACGGCGCCGAGGGCGACCCCGATCTTGAGCGGCTCCGCACGCTGCTCGCCCTCGACCCGCAACTCACCCGCTACGAGGTCGTGTCGCGCGACGATGCGGAGGTCGACACATTCGATGCGCGGTCGAACCTGTCGCAGATCATCCTCGATACCCGATCGCTCCAGGGCATCCTGTACTTCCTCTCGCAGGGCGTCCTCCCGCCCATGCGCGACCTTGACCGCGGGGTTGTCACCGACACGAGAGCCGAGGACGGTTCACGGTTCAACTGGGACAGCCTGCTTTCCGGTCTGTTCGCGATCAGCTGCAGCGATACTCGACCGGGCAACGCCGCGGTGGCGACGCGCCACCGCGGGGCGTGGTTCTTCATCGCGGACGACGACGAGTCCTCGAAATCGACATTCCTGCTGCTGCGGCACCTCTTCACGCTCCAGAGCGGCGAACGCCCCGCGATCAAGCCGGTGCTGACACTTCCCGTGGGACGCTGACCGGGCTCGGCGAGCCCCCCGGATGCATCGGCTCCGCATGCCGCTCATGGAACCCGGCGCAATCAGCTCAAGAGCAGGGTGCACAGGGCCCGGTGTCGGCCTTGTCCGGGTGTCCCCTCGACATTGCGGAGGGGATCCGCAGCGCCGCCATACCCTCGGTCGCCCCGGCGGCGCGCCAACGGGCACACCGGATTCGGACCCATGATCGCGCCCCGTGCTCTAACCCGAAGCGAGGACGGGACCGGGGCGAAGACCCAAACACAAGACCCCGTCGCTCGCAGACCACCGCAAACACAGTGCTCCGAGCGACGGGGTCTCGATGAAGCGGAGAGAGGGGGATTCGAACCCCCGAGGACGTTACCGCCCTACACGAATTCCAATCGTGCGCCTTCAACCGCTCGGCCACCTCTCCGGCGCCCAGCAGTTTAGACCTCACGCGACGGGTTTTCAGGCCCGTGGGGCCTCCACGGCTCAGAACCCCTCCAGCGCGTCACGGGTCCCCCGCTGGAGCACGATGAGCACGACAAAGGCGGGGAGGACCGCCAGGAGCGTGCCCGCCATCAGGGCGCCGTAATCCTCGCGGTACCCGTCGATCATCTGGCTCACCCCCAGCGGGAGGGTGAACAGGCTCGCGCGGTGGAGGACGATGCTGGGCCAGACGAAGGCGTTCCACGCCGCGATGAACGCGATCAGGCAGAAGACGGAAGTCGACGGCCTGACCATCGGGAGCACGATGCGCCAGTAGAGCGCGAGTTCGCCGCACCCATCCGCGCGGGCGGCCGCGAGAATGTCGCGGGGCACCGATTCGATGACCCTGGTGAAATAGAGCACTCCCAGAGCGCTGACCGAGAGCGGGAGAATGAGCCCGGCGCTCGTATCCACGATGCCCAGCGCGTGCACGATCTGGTACTGCGGCGCGAGCAGGAGCTCGGAGGGGACCACCAGCAGGACCAGCATGAGACCCAGGATCAGGCGTCGGCCCGCGAAGCGATGCAGCGCGAGCACGAAGCCCGCAGCGCTCGCGGTCGCCCACTGCAGCAAGACGACCGCGGACGCGATGAACACGCTGTTGAGAACCGCGAGCCAGAAATTGATTCGGCCCGCGAGCGACGCGAAATTCGCGAGCGTGGGCCCGCCCGCCTCGGTCCACCCCGCCGCGGGGAGGAAGGACGCGACCGCGAGCCACGCAAGGGGCGCGACGAACACCCCGGCGACCGCCCACGCCCAGATCCGGACGAGACTGTGGAGCCCGCCGGTCACCTTGTCGCCCTCCACGATCCGCCCATCGCGTTCTGGGCGAGGGCCAGCACGACCACGACGACGGTGATTACCCATCCGATCGCGGACGCGGCGCCGAGGTCGCCCCGGACGAACCCGGTTTCGTAGAGATAGGTGACCACGAAGAGCGCCGATTTGTCCGGGCCCGGCGTGCCACGCTGCAGGATCCAGGGCAACTCGAAGACCCGGAATGCGAGAACTGTATTGAGAACGAGCAGGAAGACCGCGACGGGGCGGATCGCGGGCAGCGTGATCGACCAGAACCGCGTCCAGGCGCCCGCGCCCGCGAGCAAGGCCGCCTCGTGGGGCCCGCGCGGCACGGAACGCAGCGCCGCGTGGAAAAACACCGTATTGAACCCCACCCCCACCCACGCCGCGACCGCGACCGTCGTGGGAAGAACGAGCGAAGGATCGCTGAGCCAACGGGGCTCCGCGGTCATGTCGGCCCCGGGGAACGCTCGCGCCGCCCACCCCAGCAGGCGGCTGACCGGTCCGAAGCGCGGCTCGAGCAGCACCGCGAAGATCACCGCGGCGAACGCGGCCCCGACGAGATTCGGCCCGAAGACGAGCGCGCGGAGCAGCACCGACCGCCACCCCCGCAGGCGCGCGCTGACCAGCGCGAGCCCGAGCCCCAGGGGGACCTGAACGACCAGGCTCGCGATCACGAACACGAGCGTGTTCCGCATCGAGAGCAGGAACTCCCGATCGTGCCAGAGCCCGATGATGTTGCGCAATCCAACGAAGCGCAGGCTCCCCGGACCGCTCGTGCGATGCAGCATCAGCCAGGCGCTGTGCACAAGCGGGACGAGGCCGAACACGACCGCGAGCGCGAGCATCGGCACGAGCATGCCCCAGGGCGTCCGCCTCCCCGAGAGACGCCCGACCCGTGAAATCGTGACCGATGAGCCGCTCACGGCACACCTTCCTCGGTCCGGCGCGCGGCATCGGCAAAGAGCACAGCGAGCGCGGATTCGACATCCCGCTGCGCGTCACGCAGGCTCGCGCGTGCGAACGCTTCGAGACCCTCATCGCCGAAGCGGGCCCGCTGCGCCCCGCACGCGCTGAGGACATCCGCGATGGCCTCGAGCACGACCTGCGGCGCCGGCCCGTTGCGGATCTCCGGGACCTCTTCCGCGAGATCGAGATAACGCCGCCCGATCGCCTGGCCGTCCCAGAACGGCGCGGGTTCGTCATACACCGGCAGATCCCAGTTCGATCGGAACGGGGACACGATGTTGGTTTCGCGGAACATCTCCGCGGCGATCGAGCGATCCACATACAGGAAGCGGACCAGGTTCCACGCCCGATCGGGCTCGTCGCACGCCGCGCTGATGCCCAGCATCGTCGCGCCCCATGTGCTGGTCCGGCGTCCGCCCTCGGACCAGGCGGGCATCGGCATCAGCCGCAACTCGCCCGACATGGACGGCAGGTTCGCCTCGATCGTCCTCGTCAGCCAATCGGGACAGAGAAAGCAGAGGTAGTAGCCCGACTCGATCGCTCGGAAGAAACCCGCGCTCGGGAAGGCCGCGAGCGTGTTCGCGATGCGCCCCTCCCCGTACGCGAGGCGGGTGTAGCGGACCAATGTGTCGACGACCAGGGGATCGTCCAGAGCGGGCCGCCCGTTCTCGTCGAACCAGTTGCCCCCCCGCTGGAGCAGCAGGCTCTGGAAGACGATCGGGGTCCGCTCGTCAACGGAGAGCATGAAGCGCGCCCCGCCCTCGGCCGTGTCGGTCGGACGCGTCAGCGCGCGTCCGACACGCTCGAAGTCGTCCCAGCTGCGGATCGACTCGGGATCGATCCCCGCGGCCTCGAAATCACGCCAGCGATAGGCGATCATCACGGGGTGGAGGTCGTGCGCGATGCCGATGAGCCGACCGTCCACGCGGTAGAGATCGCGGCGGGTGGGAACGAGATCCTCGCTGATGGACACGCCCGCGGGGCCGGGCTCGCGGGCCCGCTCGCTCAGGTCGACGAACGCTTCGGCGCCGAGCCCCGTCCCCAGCAGCACGCCCAGCTTCTCCTGCGGGAACTCGATGAGATCCGGGATGCCGCGCCCGGCCCAGAACGCGGATCGGAGGCGTCGGTCGATCGCGGTGAACGGCATCCGCTGCATCTCGACGCGGACGCCCGCCTCGCGTTCGAACGAACCGATGACGGTCTCGTACGCCTCGACATGCGGGATCGCGGACGACCAGAGCACCAGGCGGTCCTCACCAGACGGCGCTGGAACGAAGAGCAGCCGGAGCACGAATGAGACGAGCAACCCCGCAACGAACAGCGCCGGCGCCGCGCCCCACGAAACGACCGTGCGGGCGCCGCCCCGCCGCACCGCGTGCCCGCGGCGGCCCTGTCCCCCGTGTTGCTCGGTGTTCGGAAGCACGCCTGTCTGCACCACCGCGGCAGGACCGCTCGGATCACCGGAGCGGGATCTCGATGGTCCGCCCGTCCGTTCCTTCGCCGGTCAATTCCGTGCCGTCTTCCATCAGCACCCGCACGCTGAGCGTCCGCTCGGAGCGCGGCGCGACCCCGCCGACCGTCTCCGTGTCGATCCGCAGCACATCGCCCGAGCGCTGCGCGGTGTACCGCGTGCGGAGGTAGTCGCCCTCCCGGAAGCCCCAGCCCTCGCCCGCGTCCTCGTAGAGCTCTCCCTCGGCGCGCCCGCTGGAATCGAGCGCGACAAGCAGGGTGAGCTCGTCGCGCTGATCGGGACGATCGCCGAAGTGCTGATGGACAGGGCCCGTCGGGACGATGCCCCCGCCGCGCAGGAAGAGCCTCGCCTGGTCGCGGTCCTTGCTGTCGCGTCCCCCGTCAAAGCTCGGGAAATCGAAGCCGCGCCAGTCGCCCCGGGGCATGACAACGGCATCACCCCGGCGCTTGCTGACATCCGCGACGATCAACAGGTCGTCGCCCAGCAGGAAGGCGTTGTCCACATCGCGGAGCCTCGCGTCCGCGGGATCCGCGAAGAAGACCGGGCGCGCCACCGGCATGCCGGTGCGGTGCGCCTCTTCGAACAGGGTGTAGTAGAGCGGCATCAGACGGTACCGCCGCTCGAGCGCCCGCCGGACCGTCGCCTCGATCTCGGGGCCGTACGCCCAAGGCTCCTTGTCGCGGTTCCCCTTCTGCGTGTGCCCCCTCGCGAAGGGGAGGAGCGACCCGAAGCCGAACCACCGGGAGTACATCTCGGGTGTGCCGTCGTGGATGAACCCGCCCAGGTCGGGCCCGACGAAGGGCTGCCCCGACAGCCCGAGGTTGAGCGTCATCGGGATCGACATCTCGACATGCGCCCAGTTGGAGGTGTTGTCGCCCGTCCAGGTCGCGCCGTAGCGGTGGCCGCCCAGATAATTCGCCCGGCTCAGCACGAAGGGGCGCTTGTCGGGATTCGCCGCCATGATGCCCTCACGCGACGCCTGCACCATCAGCATGCCATAGACATTGTGGTACCGGGCGTGCGGCCCGGGCCCGCCCAACTCTATATCGGCGCCGTGGTGGTTGTCCTCGGGCATCGTTTTCGACTCGACATTGAACACGCTGGGCTCGTTCATGTCGTTCCAGACGCCGTCGATCCCGTTCGCCATGAAATCGGCGTACAAGCCCGCCCACCACTCGCGCACATCCGACCTGGTGAAATCCGGGAAGACGCACTCGCCCGGCCACACATCGCCCGTGAACGGTGTCCCGTCCGGACGCTGCACCCACGCGTTGATCTCGTCGCCCTGATCGTGAACGAAGTAGCCCTCCTCGTTCTTGATCCCGGGGTCGATCATCCAGACATTGCTGAACCCCAGCGCGTCGAGTTCCGCGTTCAGCGCCGAAGGGTTCGGGAACCCCTCCGCGTCGAAGGTGAAGCAGCGGAACCCGTCCATGTAGTCGATGTCCATCCAGATGACATCCGCCGGGATCGCCCGCTCGCGGAACCCCCGCGCCACCTCGCGGACGCGGTCATCCGGCGCGTAGGAATACCGGCACTGGTGATACCCCAGCGCCCAGCGGGGGGGCATCTCGATCGTGCCGGTCAGCGTCCCGAGCGATTCCATCACCGCCCTGGGCCCGTCGCCGTCGATCACGATCACCGGGTGCGCGGGTCCGTCGGCGCGGAAGGTGATCCCGCTCCGAAGGTCGATCTCCACGCGGTAGGTCGTGTCCGCCAGCACCCCGAACGCCGAGCCGTCCGCGCGGACCGCGAGCACCCAGGGATGGCTCGTGTACAGCGCCTTGGTCTTGGCGCCGTAGCCGTACGCGTCGGTGTTCCAGGCCTCGGTGACCTTACCGTTCCGGAGCAGCTCGCCCCCCGCCTGCCCGGTCCCGTACAGGCTGGTGCCGGGCTCGATCGTGACGCTGGTCACGAAACGGCCCGCGCGGTCCCGCGCGAACGAGGGCACGACCGCGAACGCCTCGGGCATGGGCCCCTCGTACCGCGCCGCCTCGACGAGCGCGAGCGAAGGCAGCCGCGCCGCCTTCGCCTCCGCGTTCATGTGGAACTGCACGATCCCGTCGCCGATCCGCTCCGCGACGATCTCCTCGCCGGGATACGACTCGACGATCCGCGCGTTCGCCGCGTTCTGCCCCAGCAGCGCGAGCGCGAGCGCCAGCAGCCGCCGCGGGGTGATCAGGTGCCGGCGTTCCTGTGGTCGACGCATGACTAACTCCGACGGAACCGTCCCGAACAGGGATCGTCCGGTTTACTGAGCCTCGCGGGTCACCCGCTCGGCAAACTCCACAACCAGGCGCTGCGCGGGACCGACCACACCGCCGTGGTCGTACCCGTCCAGCTCCATCAACTCGACATCCTCGTGCCCGATCACGCGCATCATGCGCCAGAAGAACGCGGACTCCTCGTACCGCCCCAGCATCTCTCGCTCCCGGTCGCCCGAGATCATCAGCATGGGCGGCGCATCCGCGCGGACATGGTACAGGGGCGCCAGCTCGTCAACGATCGCGCGCGTGCCCGGGATGCCCCGCTCGGCGCGCACGCGGAAGTGCGTGATCCCGTGACCGCTGATCGGCGCGAGCCCCGCGAGCGTGTCGGGGTTCTTCCCGTGCGCCGCGAGCCACCGCTTGTCCAGCCCGATCATGCTCGCCAGATACCCGCCCGCGGAGTGCCCCGTCACCACGATCCGTGAAGGATCGCCGCCGTACTCGTCGATGTGGTCGATGCACCACGCGACCGCGGCCGCCGCATCCTCGATGCACACCCGCGCCTCGACATCGGGGCTGAGACGATACCCCGCCGCGACGACGACGAACCCCGTGTCCCGGAAACCCGGGGGGACCCACTTCTCGCCCGCGGTCAGCCCCCCCGCGTGGAACCACACCAAGACAGGCAGGCGATCTTGCTCAACCCGCGTCGCATCGGGGTGGACGATGTCGACAAGGCAACGCTCCGCGATCAGCGCATCGCCGCCCGCGTCGCGATAGGGCACATCCCGCGTGACAACAAAAGGTGCCCCGGTCTCCGACGGCGCCCCCGCAGACATCGACGCGAACAGGACCGCGACCAGCCCGAACGCGAGGAACATGCCGACACGACCGCCCGTCACGGCGTCACCGCCCGGAGCGCCCGCCGCGCCGCGTCAATCTCGCCCCTCAGGATCATGCGACGGATGCCGTCTCCCTCGTCCCGAGACACACCGCCGCGCCGCCTCGCCTCGAGCAACATCGCGGGAAGCCGGAGGTCCTCCGCGTCGTACGCGAACGAGCCGCCCGCCTCCTCCCGCCGCGCATTCTGGATGATCTCGAGGAAGCGGTACCCGAACTCGTAGGTGGGCTCGATCATGGTGCCCTCACCATAGTCATTCCAGGTGACGAGCTGCACGATCTCCCAAGGCCCGGCCATGCAGACATCGAGCGAAACCTCCATCGAGGTGCCCCCCAGATGGGGCACATACGGATGGCTGTTCTCGTAGATGTCGTCGAACCCGGGAAGCGCCGACACGATCGTCCTCGACGGGTCGTCCGAGACCGCGCGGTAGGTTCGGTCCAGCACTCGACGGATCCGCTCGGGCTCGGGTGTCTCCCACGCGTGCGCGTGCACCCAGGTGTACCCGCCGTCCGCGTCCACACCTTCCCAGAGATGATGGAGCGCGAAGAACGAGGGGCGGGGCGAAACCGAACCGAGCGCCCGACGCCACACCGCCGCGTCCTTGATGTGAATCGGGCCGAAGTTCAGCAGCAGAGGCCTGCCATCGACCTTGACATAGCGATCATCCCCGAACCAATGCTCGTCGAGCCAGGACATCGTCTCGGTGAGGTGGGCCTCCGCGTCCTCGGGCGTGAGCGCCCCTGTGTTCTCCAGGTGCTGGATGGTCCGGTCTTCGTAGCAGACCGCGAACGACATCCCGACCTCGCCGCACGCGTCGAACAGCGCGACCGAGCCCCGCTGATTCGCGGGGTAATCCGCCGCGTCCGCGATCCCGTACCAGTCCACGATCACCCCGTCCACGCCCGCGAGCTTCATCTGGAGCAGATGGCACTCGATCACATCCGGGTCCGCCGAGTCGTACACACCGATGAGCGGGCGGAACTCCGATCGGATATCCGGCAAGCCCCGCTCGTCCGCCTGCGACGGATCGTGCTCCTGCTGCCACCCCGCCCAATGCCCGCCCCAATACCCCTGCACTTCAGGGGTCTGATACCAGGGCATGTAGTGCATCAGGAGCGTCTTGCGGCCGGGAGCCGTCGCGCTCTCCCCCGCAAGCGCGACCGCGACGGTCAACATCGCCGCAACAGACACCGCGACTGGTCGGAGCTGGCGCATCGGCTATCCCTTCATCACGCGCAGAAAATCACGGCTCCACGGGCGGCCGAAGCACGCCCGGGATCGCCGTGTCTCGGGGCGCGCATTGTGCTCAGAAGCTCGGATCGGGCTGGTACGAATTCCAGGTGAACGCGTTGAACTTCGCCGAAGAGCCGACATCGGGGTTCTGACCGGTGGGCAGCGTCTGGACATTGTCGAACGGGATGTCGTGCCCCCGCGAGAAGATGTTGTCGCTGCTGTTGATGATGCGCCCGAACTCCGTTGTCCCGACGAGCGGAGACGGGTTCTGGGCGACATGCCCATCGTTCCAGATCACGCCCAGTTCGTGCTGTCCGACACGCTGCGAGAACATCCCGATGTAGCTGTCGAGCCGCCACTGGTTGACATCGCCGCCATCCAGCCGATAGAGCCGGTCCGCGATCACAGGCGTTCGGCTGCTCATCGTGTTCTTCCAGCCCAGCCGCGCCGACTCGTAGTTGGGATCCATGTCCCACCCCAGCTCGTTCACCGCGTAGGAGTAGTTCTCGTAGGTGAACCCGTCGGTCGGTTCCTCGATGAGCGGGAAGTCGTAGATCTCCTTGGGATCGGGCTCCGCCGGATGGATCAGATCCTCAGGCGTGACGAGCTCGAGGCGGAGCATCTCGGAGAAACGAACGATGGGGAAAGTCCCCATGTCCGCGAACTGCCCCGCGTGCCCCACCGCGGAGATGAGGTCGTAACCCCGGCCGCGGGACATCCAGCGGTTCTGCTGCGCGTCGTACCCCGTGTACCACTCCTTGTTCTGCTCGCTGTGCATCACCAGGCCCTGGTGCATGCTGCGGAGCTGAACATTGTTCTTCAGCTTCTGCGCGCTCAGCCGCGCCTGCCCCAGCGTCGGGAGGAGGATCCCGATCAGCAGCGCGATGATCGCGATCACCACCAGCAACTCGATGAGCGTGAATCCTCGGTGCATCGCGATCCGACGCATGGGTGGTCCTTCCCGAAGGCGAACACGAGACTCGGGCCCGGCTGTGCCGACCCACCGGACTGATTCTATAGCATTATCGCTTCATTTACAACGCCACATCGCGAGTTTCCGGCACTTTTTTGCCAAGTCCAGCGTGAGCGTTCCGAGCGAAAGACCCGAAACTGGTCTGACCCAGATTCCGCACTCAGGCGACAAACCGCCCCCAACATCGTCCATAACCTTATGTTCGAAAGGTTTTTACGCCATACCAACCCGATCTCCCGCCAACGACCGGAGGACCCTTGGAGAAAGAAAGCACAAGTGCTATAATTTGACTTCAGCAGACCAGCCTAATCGCGGAGCACCGATGCCCAGGCGAGCGACCTATACCGAGACCATGAGCGTGATCGAGCGCCGCATCGCCGCGGGCGAATACATGCTCAAGGACCTCCCGGGAGAACGCAAACTCGCCGAGGAGACCGGCGTCAGCTACATGACCGCCCGCAAAGCGGTCCTCGCGCTGATCGACAAAGGGGTCTTGGCGCGGAGCGAAAGCGGGACGCTGACCGTCGCGCCCGAGCACGAGGCAAAGTCCGCCGCGACCACCCGCGTCGCGCTGCTCATCCCGGCGTACCCGTCACCCTACCTGACCTACCTCCGTCGCAGCGTCGATCACGCGACCGTTGGCAAGCCCATCCAGTTCCGCGCGTTCGAATACGCCCACTGGGACGACGGCATCGTCAAGGAGGCCCTCGACGGCTGCGACGGCGTCGTCATCGTCCCCAGCACCGAACCGATCCCCCAGCGCGTCCGCAAAGCGCTCACCGCGGGCCCCGCGAAGGCCGTCTTCCTCGACGGGGACCTCTCCGAACTCGGGGTGCCCTCCATCCGCCTCTTCCCGGACCGGCACATCAGGGGGTTGCTCGACCATCTCGCCGACGCGGGATACGAGCCGATCCACTGCCTCAACACGCAGGGCAAGAACCCCGAGATCGACCGCCGCATCGACCTCTGGCGTGCGCACATCCTCGAGCACGACATCGACGGGAACCTCTGGGACGACCCGACCCCGCCCTACGAAGACCCGATGCTCCGCGCCCACGCCGCGATGAAGCACATCATCAAGACCACGCCCCGCCCGCTCGGCGCGTTCGTCTGCACCACCCAGCCCGCCGCGCTCGGCGCGATGCGCGCGTGCTACGAAGCCGGAGTCGAAGTCGGCCGCGATATCGCGATCTGCACCATCAACAACGAGCCCACGGGGTGGTACTTCTGCCCCTCGCTGACCGGGCTCGAGACCCCCGATTTCGAGCCGCTGCTCCATCCGTGCTTCGACTGGTTCGCCAGCGAAAGGCCGTGGAAGGGCGATCTCATCGTCGAGCCCGTCGAGATCCCGCTCTTCATCGGTGAGTCCACGACCGGCGCCCGCGTGACCGCGAACCGCTGATCCGCCCGGCGCTCAGGGGATCGCCGCATCGACCGCGGCGAGAAACCCGATCAGGTCCGTCAGGTCGACATCTCCGTCACCGTCGAAGTCCGCGATCCCGAAGGCGGAAGGCCGCACGCCCGCGATCACGCCCTCGGAGAGCGCCTCGACGCCGGGCACGGAGACGCGGAGGCGGTACACGCCCGCGTCGGCGCGCGTCGCGTCCGCGATCGTCAGCATCGCGGTCTCCGCGCCCGACACCCGCCCGTCATCGACGAGCGGGACGCCGTCACGCTCCCACCGGACCCCGATGCCCTCGAGCGTCCCCGCAACCGACGCCTCGAGCAGGAGCGAACCGCCCGCATCAACGATCGCGGGCTCGGGCATCCGCGTGACCTGCTGCACAACCACCCCCGCGAGTATCGAGCGTGCCCCCGCGACATCGCCGTTCGCGAGCGCGAACGATGCCGCGTCGAGCGTCGCCGGCGTCGGCCCGCCCTCCTTGCGGAGCTCGTACAAAAGCGTCGGCAGCCGCAGGTCTTCTGCCGAGAACGCGAACGAGCCCTGCTCATCGCGCCGGGCCTGCTGCACGATCTCGAGGAAGGTGTAGCCGAACTCCCGGGTCGGCTCGATCATCGTCCCCTCGCCGTAGTCGTTCCAGGTGACGAGCTGCACCATCTCCCAGGGCCCGTCCATCGCGACATCGAGCCCGATGCGGAAGGTCTCCCCGTCGCGGTGGTCGAGGAACGGGAAAGGATCGCCCGCGTACACATCGTCGAAGCCCGCGACCGCGGACGGGATCACCTGATTCGGATCCGACGAGGTGAAGGTGAAGTAGTTCGCCAGCCGCTGACGGATCACCGCCTCGTCGGTCGTCCCCTCGAACGACGAGAAGCTCACCCAGTTGAAGCCGCCGTCCGCGTCGATGTTCCGCCACAGGTGAGGGAGCGCG
This sequence comes from Phycisphaerales bacterium UBA7812, assembly GCA_002480345.1. Taxonomy (GTDB): domain Bacteria; phylum Planctomycetota; class Phycisphaerae; order Phycisphaerales; family UBA1924; genus UBA1926. The sequence continues at coordinate 32,100 of DLBY01000023.1, forward strand.
AAGAGCTCGGGCTCGGGGCTCAGCAGCCCCGTCGCGAGCTCCCAGGGACCGGGATCCCCCACGAAGATGGGCCCGAAATTCAGCACCAGCGGACGCCCGCCCCGCTTCCCGTAGTGCGCCGCGCCGAACCAGTTCGTGTTCATCCACGAGAAGGTCTCGACCATGTGGGTGTTCACGCCCGTGGGCGGGATGATCCCGTTGTTCACGAGATACTGAACCGTGCGATCCTCGAAGCACGCGATGAACTCGAGTCCGAACTGCGCCGACGCATCGAACATCGCTTCCGACGCGACCTGGATGATCCCGTAATCCGCCGCCCCCGAGATCCCGTACCAATCCAGGATCACCCCGTCGATCCCCGCGAGTTTCATCTGCAGCAGGTGACACTCGAGCGCGTGCGGGTCCGCCGAGTCGTAGGGCCCGATCAGCGGGTAGTAATTCGACCAGATGTCCCGCCGACCGTCGGGCCCGACGATCGTGTTGGGATCCGCCTCGTTGTTGAACCCCGTCCAGTGGTTGCCCCAATAGCCCCGGAAGCCGGGCGTTTCGTACCAGGGCATGTAGTGCGCATAGATCCGCTTCGCGGGCTCGCCCGCCTCCGCAGTAGCCGCAATCCCGCCCATCGCCCCGACGCCCGCGAGCGCGATCGCCACCGTCGCGTTGCCGATCACCGACGCCGTCATGGTGTCACCTCGTCGAAGGAACGCAGGAACCGGAGCACATCGAAGAAGTTCACCGAGCCGTCCGCGTCCGCGTCCGCCGCGTCCCCGTCGGACCATCGCACCGCGACCACCGCCGCGTCGGAGACGACACTCGTCGACCCATTCGTCGCGACCGCTCGGTACAGCCCCGCGTCCTCCAGGCGTGCCCCCGAGATCACGAGCGTCCCGGTCTCGGCGCCCGACACTCGACCGTCGTCGACGAGCGGCACCCCGTCCCGCTCCCAGCGGATCGCCAGCCCCGGCTGGTTCGACTGCGCCGCGGTCTCGAGCACAACCGCGTCGCCCCCGTCCGCGATCACCGCGGAGGGTTGCTGCGTAAACGAAACCACGGGCGGCGCGTCTTCGACGATGAGTTCCATCGCGTTGAGGTGCATGAACCGCCCCTCATCCGCCTCCAGCCGCAGGGCAATCGTGCCGTCGGGACGAGGCGTGACGCCCGAGACGACCGCCACGCTCTGAACATTCCCCGTCGTCGCGAGCGCGACCGTCTGCGCTCCTCCGCCCCCGGTCACCGTGTACCGCGTCTCACCGTCCGATGGACCGCTCGCGCTGCTGCCGAACAACCGAAGCCCGTAGACCAGCGCCGGGTCGAGATCGCCCAGCACGAAGCGGACATCCGTCCCGCTGTTGCTCAGGCGGAACACGAAATCCCGCGTCGCGCTCTCGATCGCGAGCGGACCGAGCGCCGCCGGATCGGGCCCGAGCAGCCCCTCGTCGTCGAACAGCGACGCCCCCATGCTCGTGGCCGCTGAGAGCGAGACACCCTGCGGCGACGAACTCGCGGACGCCCCCCCCGAGGTGTCCACGAGCCGGATCGAAGCGCCGGGCTGGTAGTTGTTCCACGCGTTCCCGTTCGCATCGGGGCTGACCGTCAACGCGGGCCCCGAGAAGAACGCCGAAGGCCCGAAGTCAACCAGCATCGACTGCGCCGCGACGCCCCCCACCGGCGCCAGCGCCAGACCCGCTCCGACCATCCGCGCGCTCACCCGCGCTGTCCACCGACGATCACGCATGCCGAACAAACCTCCGCGGGGCCCGACGAAAACCGCCGCCCGGGCGCTCACCCGGGCGGCGACAGGAAGAAGAAATTACGGGCATCCCCCGGTGAACGCGCCCACGAACCCCGTGATATCCGCGAGGTCGAAGATCCCGTTCTGATCGATGTCGCCCGACGGGTCCTGCGTCGTGAACGCGACCACGAACGCGTTGATGTCCGCGAGGTCGAGCACCCCGAAAGGCTCCGCGAGGTCCGCGGCATTGCAGTTGGGCTGCCCCCCGCCCTCGACCTCGAGCTTGATCGCGTTGAGGAACATGAACTCGCCCGACGCGGCGCTGAGCACGAGCTGGATCGTCCCGTCGTCCGGGTTGGACTGCACGCCCTCGAACACCACGAGCGTGTCGCCGTTGCTCGTGTGCGCCACCGTCTGCGTCCGCGTCCCGCTCGCGTCGGTCAGCGCGAACTGCGTCTCACCTGGCACGCCGTTGCGCGTCGAGAGAAGCGACATGGTGAACGACACGCCCGGGTCCACGCTTGAGAACTCGAGCCCCAGGGTCGAGGAGCCGCTGAAGTCGAACACAAAGATGTGATCCTGTGTCGCGCTCTCAACCGCGAGATCGCACAGCAGGCTCGCCTCGGGCGCCAGCAACCCCTCGTCGGGGAGCAGCGAGCTGCCCAGCCCCGTGGTCGCGCCGAACCCGATCCCCTCGGGGATCGTGCTCGCCTGCGCCTGCCCGTCGGTGTCGAGCACGCGGATGAACTGCCCCGGGCTGAAGTTGTTCCACTGGTTCCCGTTCGCGTCCGTCCCCGTCGTCGCGGGCTGCCCCGAGATGAACAGCGGACCCGTGTCGATCAGGAACGCGGTGTTGGACGCGAAGTCGCACCCGCTCCCGCCGTTCCCGCCCTCGACATCGATCTGCAGGGCGTTGATGAACATGAAATCGCCCGACGCGGCGCTGAGCTCGAACTGGATCGTCCCGTTCGCCTGCGCCTGCACGCCCTCGAACACGACCAGCGTGTCCGCGTTGCTCGTGTGCACCACCGATTGCGTGGTCGTCCCCGATGCGTCCGTCAGCGCGATCGCCGTCTCGCCTTCCACCCCCGCCCGCGTGCACAGGAACGAGAAGGTGAACGAGACCGACGGATCCACGCTGCTGAACTCGCCCCCCAGCGTCGTCCCGCCGATGTCGAAATTGAACATGTGATCCTGCGTCGCGGTCTCGATCGCGAGCTCGCCCAGCAGGTTCGGATCGGGGTTCAGCAGACCCTCATCGGGAAGCACCGACACGCCCGACCCCGTGGTCAGCCCGAACCCGATCCCCGCCGCGATCGTGCTGCTGGTGAACGCCCCCGTCGTGTCCGCGACACGGATGAAGCTACCCGGGCTGAAGTTGTTCCATTCGTTCCCGTTGCTGTCCGGGCTCGCCGTCGGCGTCGAAGACGGACCGAAGTCCATCAAATAGGTCTGCGCCGAAACCATCGGCGTCCCGCACGCCGCGAGGCACGCCCCGACGACCGCCGCGGCCTTGCTCAAAATCCCACGGTTCTGCATGATCTGCTCCTTCGTCCGTTGCGCGCCCGGCATCACCCGCCGGACACCACCGAGCGGAAAACCACCCGGATATGGTGATCGTCTCTCGACCGCCGTCGATGTTCAACCCCATCGACCGACAAGCCTGAACACCACAGATAATATAGCGTTGTCGCTATTTTTGAAGCAGATAATCCGTGAAATTCCGCCGAGATTCGCGCAGGATACCCAAACATAAACCGTTATTCTCGATTTCTGACCCCCCGCTGAGCCAACGCAGATCGCCGGCCCAACCGTGGGGGGATCCTCACCCGCGCTCCGCGGCGACCAACGCCGGAAGCGCCGGGGCCGCGTTCCGATTCACGAGCGTCCGCCACGCCGCGTCGACGAGCCGCACCCCTGCGTGCGTGCGCGCGATCGGGATCGCGATCAGCGCCCCCATCGCCCCCCCGACGAGGACATCCGTCAGATAGTGCGCGCCGAACAGGACCCGGCTCCCCCCCACCACCACCGCCATCGTCACCGCGACGGGGCGCAGCCTCGGGTACCAGACCCACAGCATCGAACTCATCACCACCGCGTACAGCGTGTGACTCGACGGCATCGACCACAGATCCGACGAGATCCCCGAGCCCATCTCCCACGCGTGCCGCAGGCCGACCTCCTCCGAAACCGGGTACACCCCGAAGGGACCGAGAAAGTGCTCCGGATCCCCGAACTTGGGCCTGGGCCGCCCGATCAGCATCTTCGCGGGGTACCCGATCACCGCCGCGACCCCGATCGCGAGCAACCAATCCAGCAAACGCCGCCGTAAATTCGGCTGGAGAAGCCAGACCGCCCACGCGACGAGGAAGCTCACCGATCCCTGCCCGTACTGCTGCAGCGCCCCGAGTTCACGGACCACATCGCCGCCCAGGTGGTTCTCGCGCAGGCCGACCGCCCACCGCGAGATCGCGCCGTCGAGGGGCACCAGCCTGTGCAGGGCGATGAACGCGACGCACAGCGCAATCGTGACGAGCGTCACCCGACGCCCCGCGCGCGCACGACCCACCGCCGCGATAGAGTCGCGTTCCCCGGAGGAAGCCGTGCGGTCATGGTTCGAAGACATGCTCGATGATCTCCGCACGGCGCTCACCGGGCCGGTCGGTCGCTGGCGCGCCGTTCGGCTTGCGCGGGGCCTCCCCGCCGGTGCCGTGCTCGTGGTCCTGTGCCTCGCAGTCTATCTCCCGGGGCAGTTCCGCATCCCCCCCGTCGATCGCGACGAGTCCCGCTTCGCCCAGGCGAGCCGGCAGATGTTCGAAGCCGTCGCGCTTCCCGCAACGCAACGCGACACGAACGACGAGGGCACCGGTCTCCACGACGGCGGTCTCATCGTCCCCATGGTCCAGGGCAAACCCCGCCTCAACAAGCCCCCGCTGATCTACTGGGCTCAGGCGGGCTCCGCCGCGGTGTTCACCGCAGGCGATCCCACACGCGACGCGATCTGGATGTACCGCCTGCCCAGCGCGCTGTTCGCGACCATCGCCGTTCTCGCGACCTGGCGCCTCGGCGCGCGCGCCTTCGACCCCCGCACCGGCTTCGTCGGCGCCGCGCTGCTCGCGATCTGTCCCATGGTCGTCTGGGACGCCCACCAGGCGCGCGCGGATCAGCTGCTCCTCGCCTGCACCACGCTCGCGATGCTCGCGATGTGGCGCGCCATCGATCGAGACCGGCGCGTGCCGAGCCCAACCCCGCGTGCATGGATCGTGCCCGCCTCGCCCTGGGCGATGGTCTTCTGGACCACGCTGGCGCTGGGCATCCTCGCCAAGGGCCCGATCACGCCCATGATCGCCGCCCTCACCCTGCTCGCCTTCTGCATCAAGTCCCGGAGCGTGCGCCCGCTGCGTGCCCTCGCCCCCGCGATCGGGCTGCCGATCACGATCGCCATCACCCTTCCGTGGGTCATCGCCGTCATCGACCGGGTCGGGTTCGACACCTACCGATCGATCGTCTTCGGCGAAACCGTCGCCCGGTCCGGTTCCGCGATGGAGGGGCACTGGGGACCGCCCGGCTACCACCTCGTCTTCCTCGTCCCCCTGTTCTGGCCCGGCGTGCTCCTCACCGCGATCTCGATCGCTCGCGCCTGCCGACGCGCCCAGGGCGTCCCCCTCGAACGCCCCGAGTCTGAAGCAGACGAACCCGCGGAGACCGTCCGCGTCCGCCCGCCCCTGCCCGTGCGCGCGATGGCGTTCATCCGCGCCCTGTTGGGCCTCGCAACCGGGCGGCGCGCCGAGTTGTTCTGCCTCTGCTGGATTCTTCCTTCGTGGATCGTCTTCGAACTCGTCGCAACCAAACTGCCCCACTACACGCTGCCGCTGTATCCCCCGATCGCGCTGCTCACGGCGCGGGGCCTGCTCCAGGCCGCCGCGCGCGCGCTCAAGGGCGTGGACGATGCCGCTGCGATGCTCGGACACCGGATCTGGCTCGGGGTCGGGGCGGTCCTCATCGCGGGGCTCCCGCTGGTCATCGCGGTCCCGTTCGGGGGCTGGGCAATCAAGGGTGCCGGCGCGTTCACCGCGCTGCTCGCTCTCTGGATCCTCTGGCGCGCCTGGCGCCGGTTGACCATGAACGAATTCGGGGGCGCCCAGGCGATCAGCGTCCTCGCGATGGCCGTCGCGTTCGTCGGCACGCTGGGCGTCGTCATGCCCCGCGCGGACGGGCTGTGGATCAGCCCGAAGCTCGATGCCCTCATCCGCGCGCACGACCCCGCCCGCGACCGCCCCATCGGCGCGGTCCACTACCACGAGGACAGCCTCGTCTTCCTGACGCGTGGTCGCCTCGACAAAGCCGACGATGCGCGCGCCTGGGCCCGCGCCCATCCCCGGGGCCTGCTGATCACCCGACCCGAGGACATCGACCGCGCCGACCTCCGCGGCCCGCCGCTCACCGAGGTCGGGCGTGTCCGCGGGTACAACTACTCGAACGGGCGCCTGACCGACCTCGTCGTCTGGGAGGTGGGCCCTTGAGCGATGCGGGCGGATACGAGGACCCGATCGCGGGGGTGATGCTCATCGACAAGCCCGTCGGGCCCACCTCGATGCGGGTGTGTTCGCTCGTGCGCGCGAAGCTGGTCGGCGCGGGCGCACCCAAACGGATCAAGGTCGGTCACGGCGGCACGCTCGATCCGCTCGCCTCGGGCCTGATGGTCGTGCTGGTGGGGCCCGCGACGAAACTGTGCGACGAGATCATGGCGGGCGAGAAGGGCTATCGCGCGCGCATCGACCTCGCCCACACCTCCCCCACGGACGACCTTGAGAGCGAGCCCGTGCCCGCGCCGATCGGAGAACCGCTCGCACGCGAACAGATCGAGGCCGCCCTCCCCGCGTTCACCGGGCGCATCATGCAGGCGCCCCCGGCGCACTCCGCGATGAAGGTCGGGGGCAAGCGGGCTTACGAGCTCGCCCGCGCCGGCAAGCTCGACCGGCTCGAGCCGCGCCCTGTCGAGATTCACGAGTTGGCGATCGCCGGCTACGCCTGGCCCATGCTCGATCTGGACATCCGCTGCGGAAAGGGCACCTACATCCGCAGCCTCGCGCGCGATCTCGGTCGCGCCCTCGGGGTCGGCGGCATGCTCGCGGGCCTCCGCCGGACGAGGGTCGGTCGGTTCGGTGTTGACGATGCCCGCGTCCTCGATAGCCTGCCCCGCACGCTCACGCAGGCGGACCTCACGATCATCCCAGAGGTGCAGCGGATTCTCGATCGGCGTCGGCGGGCGCAGGCCCCGCGCCCGGATCGGGCGTGATCTCGACGACGCCCGACGCGTCGCCCGGCATCCAGAGCTCGCTGGGCTCCTGCCCGTCGACCATTTTTCTCGCGTTGAGGTACACCCCGGTGCTCACGGTGTGGGCGTAGCTCACCGCGTAGCTCGCCGCGAGCACGAAGGGCACGCGGTTCCAGATCGCGACGAAGGCCGAGGCGTTCGCACGCGTGCCCGTTTCACCCGCGAAGAGCGCGGCGCCGGTCACGATAGAGTTGGGTGCGTCCCCGACGCTCCCCGCGATCGCGGAGGCGAGCCCGACCGAAAGATCCGCGACGATCCAGACCAGCCCGACGAGCACGACCCCCTGCACCACCGCGACGAGCGCGTGGAGCAGCACGCTCAGCGGGCGCCCGAGCAGCATCCCGAACGCGCGCTGGGTCGCGTCGAACGCGTCGGCGCCATCGCACGCGACCGCGGGGACAAGCATCCACGACGCGGCGAGCCACGCGATGAGCAGGAACGCGCTCGCGCCGGACGCGAGCAGCGCGAGCCCGTAGAACAATCCCGCGGCGAGATCGACCCCCGGGACGAGCATGAGCAGGCCCAGCACAAGGGGCACGAGGAGGAATATCGACGCGGCGAGCGGCGCGAGCAACAACGCGAGCACGCTCGCGGGCCCCTTGACGATGAGGTACGCAACGAGGCGGGAGAGTCGGAGATGGAGCCCGCGCCCGAGTTCCATCGCGGCGCCGCGGGAGATGAAGAGTCCCGAGAGCCCCCACGCGATCGCGGAGATGATCGCGAGCACAAGAGAAGCGATGGGCGCCGATGCGATCGCGCTCCGCGGTGCCTCGAGCAGGACGAGCCGAGCCCGGTCCGCGAGATTCGGGATGTCGGCGCGCCGCACGGCGCGGCCCAGATCGAACACCGCGGTGTCGAGATGGCGCAGCGCGACGCCGAACGGGCCCTCGGCGCCGATCCCGTTGAGAGCGGCGCCCACGCTCCCGATGATGAGGATCGCGACGAACCCCGCGACGACGCGTTCCGGGCGCGCCGCGAGAGCCCCGGCGCGAAACAGGCTCGGGAACAGCAACTGCCCCCCGAGCGCCGCGAGCCGGGGCGCGGGCGGGCGCGCCTGCGGGCGCACGCGGCGGGCGTCGTCTGATCTGGCGGTCGGGGGAGTCATGGGCCGATGCTATCGGGGACGGAGCCACGCCGTCGGTTCGAACGCCTTGGCATGCATCGGATCATCCGCCCCGGCGCGTGGCACGGGGCGCTCCCGAGGCGAATGATCGCGGTATGACCACCTCCCCCCCAGCGGCTTCCGCGTCCCACCCCGTCGATGAGAAGGGGAGCGTGGTGCTGCGCTGGACGCTGCCCACGCTGGCGCTCGTCCTGTTCGGCCCCCTGCTCGCGATCCCCGTCGCGGGGCTTCACGACCCGACGGGGGGACAGGCCGCGACGCTCGTGCTCAGCGATGCCCCCGTGATGGGCATCGTGTCGCTCGTACTGATCGCGCTGGTCGCGTCCGCGGGCGGCGCGTTCACCGCGCGGGTCACCGCCCCCGGGACGGGCCGCACCTTCGCGGGCCTGTGCATCGCGTGGGCCGCGATCCGCAGCGCGGATTCGTGGAGGCTCTTCCAGATCCACGGCGCGGGCGCGTCGATCCCGCTCGCGATCGAGGGGGTGCTCGTCGCGGCCGCGACCGCGGCGATCGTCGCGGCCTTGGTCGTCGGAGGGCGATTCCGCACACGGGAAGGGTTCATCACCGATGTCCGCGCTGCGGTGCTCTCGGGCAACGCGGCGATCGGGATCGTCGTCGGGATCGCTGCCGGGATCGCGGGCGCGGTGCTCGTCGCATTGGACGGGGACCGCGGACAATGCCTCGCGGCAGGGTTCTTCGGGAGCACGCTCGCGGCGGTCGCGGTCCAACTCGCGACCCCCACGCTGCCCCCCGAGCAGGCACGCCTCCGCGCAACGGCGTCCGTCCTGGTGCTGATGATCCTCGCGCCGCTGATCCCGCTGGTGATGCCCGGGGGAGGGGAGATCTCCGACGCGGCGCGGGCCGGCACGCTGCTGGGCCCGGGCATCGTCCTCCCGCTCGACTGGATGGTCGGGGTCTTCCTGGGCGTGCCGACAGGCATGGCCTGGGTCGGCTCGGTCTCCGAGCGGGCGCAGCACGCCCAACAACCCGGGTCGCGCCCCACGCCCGCGGGGCGGTGAAGCCCGCTCAGGCCTTCGCCTGCAGCTCGCCCAAGAACTGCGCCAAACCACGGAGGTCCCGGTTTGTGCAGATGGTCTCGATCCGGCTCTCCGGGATCGGGGGCTCGGTTTCGAGCTTGCGGAGCGAATCCTCGGCACGCTTCCAGAGCGCGTCAGCCTTCTTGCCCTCCGCAACCGCGAGGTCGCTCACCAGCTCCTGAAGACGGGTGATGAGGATCGTCCCGCGGTGCAGGTAGAACCGGCGGACGATGCCCTGCTGATAGCGGCTGAGATGCTGGCCTTTCGCCATGCGTGCGTCCTTTTCTCAGACCCCGCGATCATCGCTCGTGGAGCACGATCGAGAGCCCTGAACGGGTGGTGCGTAAAAGTGCGTGTTGTGAATCAATTTTAGAAGGGTTCGAAACAAAGCGAACCGCTGGCCGATTCAATCCGTTGAGTAATCGGTACGGCGGAAATCGGATTCTTCGTGAATCGAGCCGAACCCCGCCTCCGAAACGAGATCATCCGGGTCGGGCGAAACGCTCCGGCCCGCCAACAAGCTTCCCTCTTTTCCCACGCTGAAGGCGTCGCGTCCCCCGCGACGCCTTCATGTTTTTTGTGCTCATCCCGTCGCTGCGCTCGCGGAGCCCCCCAAGGTTCGCAGAGCCCGCGCCGCGTCGAGCAGGACGCACGCGCTGAACCGGTCGGGGCGCCCCGACCGCACCATCGCGTTGTGCAGCAGCCCCTCCGCGTGGAGGATCGCCCCCGCGGCATAGGCCGGGTCCGATTCCGAGAGTTGAATGAACACATGCACCGCCCAGGGGTGGTTGGTCCCGTTGTCGGGCTGCAAGGTGTCGACATGCCACCGAGCGGCATCGAGCACTCGGCTCTTCAGGTCCTCGCTGTTGCTCCCGCGCGCGTGATGGCTCAGCGCGTGCAGCGCCGCGAGTTCTGTTTCCGTCGTCGCCTCGATCGCGCCACGGCTGAACTCCGCCTCCCCGAGCAGCGGGCCGGGAGGCGGCGCGAGCCCGTCGCACGGGTCCGAATCGTGGTGCAGCCCCCACCACAGCTCAACATCCAGCGACGCGTCGGGCGGGACCGGCCCCGGCAGATCCACCCCAAGCAGGTGATGCAAGAGAGGCCGATCCACGGCCCGCCGATGCCCCAATTCATCGGTGAATCGATCGATGAAGTCGCGGGCCGCCCCTCGCACCCCAGTCGACCCCGATTCGAGGGGAGTTCCCCGGAGGACGGGGCCCGCGATCGAATCGAGATGGTCTGCCCATTGATCGGGGGTCACGGGGCCTCCTGGGTCGGCGGCGCGGATGCTCGCCTGTTCGGGTTGCGGGCGACGCGGCGCTCGATAGGCTGCGTATGGATGGAGCGTAGACGGGATCAGAGGGCGATCACACGCAGACGATGCGTTGCCTGCGGGCACGCGGGCCCCCTCCTGCAGGGCTCGAGGGGTCGGCTCGTGTTCCGGTGCCCCGCCTGCGACGCGGACCTCTACCGACGCCCGGCCCGCAGCTACGCGGAACTCGAGGGAATCCTGATCCACACTCGGCGGCCGAGCGTCCTCGAACCGTTCCGCGCTGCACTCAGCGCCGTGTTCGGCCTGCTCGTCCGGCGACCGGCGGACTCGGCACTCGTCGCGACGCGCGGCGGAGGGTCCGAGAACCCCGCCCGTCACGATGCGCGGGTTTCCACCGAGGTCTGACCCGGTGGTCTGTGCGGGCCCGCTCGCAGAATCGGTCCCCCGGCACGGCTCGCATCGTGGGCGCCGACCGACCCCGTGCCGATACCCGGGGAGCATGAACCAGCGGGAGGAACGATCGACGCACGCGCGGGCCTCGCTCTCGGCCTTCGGGTCGGGCAAGCCCGTCAGCCCGCCTCCCGCGGGCCCGACGCTCGCGAGCCGTCAGCGGGTCCAGTCGACCCCCGAACACGCAGACCCGTCCCGCGCAAGCGAGCCTGCCGAGCCCGTCGATCCCGGGTCGCGTCGTGTCTTCCCGTTCGACGCGGAACTCGAGGTCGCGGAAGTGGAAGGCGGCAAGACCGGCACGCCCTGGTCGGCCCGCGCCCGCACGCTGAGCACCGGGTCGCTGTCGTTCTCGTCCCGGCGGATGTGCTACACCGACCGGCGCGTCGTCGTCGCGGTGCACCGGGTGGATAACACCCCGCTGATGCTGCTGGGGCGCGTCACCGATTGCCGCTACGACTCGGACGGGCTGTACACGATCGACCTCGACCTGCTGCCGACCGACGAGAGCGATGTGAAGCTGTCGTTCTCACGCAAAGTGGCGTGAGGTATCAGAACATCCCCATCTGCGCCCGCTCGAGTACGCGCTCCGTCACCGGGTGCTCGATGTCGATGCGGTAGTCGCCGCTGAAGCAGGCGGTGCAGTAGGACTCCGCGGGGTGGTTCATCACGCCCAGCATGCCCTCGAGGGTGAGGAAGGCGAGCGAGTCGACGCCCAGGAACTCGCGGATCTGCTCGATCTCGCGGTTGTGGGCGATGAGCTGGTCGCGGGTCGCGAAGTCGACGCCGAAGTAGCAGGGGTGGCGGATCGGGGGGCAGCTGATCCGCAGGTGGATCTCCTTCGCGCCCGCCTCGCGGAGCTGGCTCATCTTCTCACGGGTGGTCGTGCCCCGCACGATCGAGTCATCGACGACGACGACGCGCTGGCCGTCGACGATCTCGCTGACGACATTCAGTTTCAGTCGCACCGCGTCGCGCCGCTCGCCCTGGGTGGGCTTGATGAAGGTGCGCCCGACATAGCGGTTGGGCACGATCCCCTCGCGGTAGGGCAGCCCGCTGATGCGCGCGTACCCGTTCGCGGCCGACCGCCCCGAGTCGGGCATCGGCATCACGAGGTCCGCGTCCGCGGGGGCCTCGCGGGCGAGGGCCTCGCCGAACAGCTCGCGGCTGATCAGCACATTCTGCCCGAACACCTCGGACGCGGGGCTCGCGAAGTAGACATGTTCGAACACGCAGCGGGCGAGCCGCTGGGCCTGGGGGGCGAACCGGCGGCTGGTCACGCCGTGATGGTCGAGTGTGACGATCTCTCCGGGCTCGACCTCGCGCACGAACTCGGCGCCCATGACATCGAGCGCGACCGTCTCGCTCGCGACGCAGTCGCACCCGTTGGGCAGGCGTCCCAGCACGAGGGGGCGCCAGCCCCACGGGTCGCGGGCCGCCTCGATCCGGTCCGGATAGAGGAACAGCACGCTGAACGCGCCCTGCAGCCGACGCAGCGTCGCGGCGAGCGGGTCGGCGGTGTCACGCTGCGCGGGCTCAGCGAGCAGGTGGATCATCACCTCTGTGTCGCTCGTCGTGTGGAACAGGTGCCCCGCCTCAGCAAACCGCTTGCGGAGCGCCGAAGCGTTGATCAGGTTCCCGTTGTGGGCGACCGCGACCTGCTGGCTCTTGTCGTGCCCCAGGAACGACTCGATCAGGGGCTGGACATTGCAGGAGAGCGACCCGCCTGTCGTCGAATAGCGGTTGTGCCCGATCGCGCCGCCGATCGGGGGCTGCTCGTCGGGCGCTTCGGTCCCAAGGCGGGCGAGGTGCGAGCCTAGTTCCGCGAGCGCCCGCGCACCGAAGACCTCGCTGACGAGGCCCATGCCGTTGTGCCCGTGGATCGCGGCCCCGTCCGCGACCGCGATGCCCGCGGATTCCTGCCCCCGGTGCTGCTGGGCGTAGAGGCCCATGTAGACCTTGTGGACGCTGTCGCGGTGGTTCCACACGCCGACGACGCCGCATTTCTCCTTGGGCACATCCTCCGTATCCGGGAGCGCGGGCGCGGCGCCCCCCCTCGGCTGGAGGACGGGGAGGGGGATCGTCCGGTCGCGGGGCGTCATGCGGGAAGCGTAGCGGCGCACCCGCGCGAGCGATCAGACCCGGGGCGGCTGCGAGAGCAGATGGTCGAGAAGCCCGTCGCATGCGCGCACGAGCATCTCGTAGACCTCGTCGAACCCGCGGTCTCCCCCGTAGTACGGGTCGGGGACCTCCGCGTCGGCGTCCGCGAGCGGGTCGAACGAACGCATCAGGCGGATCCGGGACGGGTCGATCCCGAATTCCCGCGCCGCGTTCTCCGCGTTCTGGCGGTCCATCGCGAGCACGAGGTCGAAGGCGGAAGCGTCCTCGCGGATGAGCTGCCGGGCGAGGCTGGGGAGCCGAACGCCGTTCTTTTCCGCGACCGCGACAGAGCGGGGATCAGGCGGGTTGCCCACATGCCAGCCCCCGGTGCCCGCGGAGTCGACCCGGAATCGGTCGATGACCCCCCGCTCGGTCGCGAGATGGATGAAGATCCCCTCCGCGAGGGGCGAGCGGCAGATGTTGCCCAGACACAGAAAGAGCAGGCCCGTGCGCGCGTCGGATGTCATGCCGACACAGTAGCGGATCGAGCGGCGCGGGCCCGCTCGAGCACGGGCCCCACCGTGGCGCGGATCTCAGAGGGGAGCGAGTGGGTCGCCGCATCGGGGTCGAGTCGCCACGCCGCGGTCGGGGCGCGGGGGATCCCGAGCCGCTCGGCGAGGCGGACCGCGTGCGGGCGCGACGGGTCCTGCTCCGCGTCCGCGGGCTCGATGAAGACATCCGCCGCGGGGAGCGCCGCGATCCAGGCGCCCTCGACGATGCGCACGGGTGTGCGCAGCCCCGCGTTGTGCAGGTAGGTCAGCGCTTCCTGGAGCCTGCGGGCGCACCCGGGGAGCAGCAGCGCGACCCCGTCGCCCACGATCTCGAGCAGACCCGCGACGAAGAGCAGCGCGCGCGCATCGACCGACCCGGGGCGGTCCGTGAGCGGCGCGACGGTGAGCAAGCCTTCGCACCCGACCTGCGCGCGCGCTTCATCTCGGCTCGGGAGCGCCCCGAGGTCGGGCGCCGCGCCGTCTCCCCCGGAGGCGTGCCGGATCTCGCCCGCGCCGAGCGATCGCGCCGTGCGGCGAGCGATCGCGTCGATCGACCGCGCCGACGCGCCGCGCCGGACCGGGTGGTTGCGGACCGGGCGACCGAGCAGCTGCGCGATGGGCCTCGCCTGCCGCGCTGACCCGATCGTCAGGACCGCATCGCGTTCGCCGAGATGTGCGCGCGTTGCGAGCGCCGCGAACTCGCCCAACGCGCGGGCGTCGAAGACATGGAGGGTTGTCGGGGCCGGCACCGTTCACCTCACTTCTTCCGGAGGCTCTGGGGGCGTTCGACATCGTAGAAGAGCTGGCTGAGACCCTCCCCGGTGATCATCGCGAGCTCGTTCTGGGCGCGGAGCAGATCGGTGCGCGTGGAGGGCATGTAGCGGTTGGGGCCCGACCCGGAGAAGCGGGAGCGGTAGCCGGGCTCGCCCCGGGGGGGCCAGAGGCGTGAGTGGGTCGTCACATCGAAGACCTTCACCTCGACCTCCGCGGTGGGGTCGAAGTCGGCGCCGTCCCCGCTCATGTCGAATCGGGTGACGAGCGCGTAGACGATGACCTCGGCGCCGACCGCTTCCCCGATCTCGGTGACCGCCATGGTGCCGTCGCCGTTCGCGGCGGCCGCGATCGCGGAGCGGGTGTCGATCATGTTCTCTTCGCGGACTTTCTTTTTGCGCATGAGGGCCTGCTGGCAGGCCTCTCCGATGGTGGCGCGGGTGCGTCGCTGGGCGATCTTGTTCGCGGGGTCGTCCACGAAGATGACGGTCTTGCGGTCCGGGTTGAGCTCGTAGACCGCCTCGACCTCGCCCGGGCCCTGGGCGACCGCGACGATCGGCGCGACGATGTTGCACCCGGACAACGACAGCGCGAGGAGGGCGAGGGCGGCGGTCAGCGGCGTGCGCACGAGTCGGGACATGGCGGGCTCCTCGGTTCGGTTCCGGCGCATCAGTAGGTGATCGCGTTGGGCTCGGTGTGACGGTAGAACAACCACGCGATGCGCTCCGCGAAACGGCGCGAGAGCTCCGAAGTCACCGCGGCTTCGGGGATCTCCTCCTCCAGCAACCCCGCGCGATCGGGGAAGGTGACCGCGATCGTGCGCTCGAACATCGGGTCATCGGGAAGGGGTCCGTCGATCTCGTAGACCTCGACGATGCCCGAGGCGACGCCGTCCCAGGTGTAGCGGTTGCCGGGCTCGTGGAGGCGGTACTCGATGACCTCGACGACGACCAGGCGGTCGACGCCCAGCTTCTCGCCCAGCTCGCCTCTCGGGAGGGCCTTCCAGGACGGGTCGGCGTAGAGCGTAGAGAGCAAGCGGCCCGAGGGGATGTGGGCGGACGCGAGCGTGTTGGCGCGGAGGCGTTCGTCGATCAGTTGGGTCAGGCGGGTGGTGATGCCGGGGTTGTCCGCTTCGACGACGCGGTCCACCGCGATGATGACGGCGTAGGCGTGCTCGTCGAGCCCGTCGTACTCGGCGGGGTAGCTGGTGGATCCGGTCTCCTCGGCGGCCTCGGCCATCGCGCCGATCACGCCGACCACGGCGCACGACGGGAGCACAAGCATCGCGGTGAGCGCGAGCAGAATCGCGAGGCAGACAGGGGCTCGGCGGGGCGGCATGGGCTCTCCGGATCAGGGGGGCTCTCGCGGGTCGGGGGCCGGGCGGGCTCGGCACCGTCCGCGGCGGGCGCGTCACGCGTGCGGCGAAAGTCGACCGCCCGTCCGGGGTGAGTTTACGCGTCGGAGGGGGGCGGGGTTTCGGGTTCGACCCGATCCGGGACGACGCGGGCTCAGGCCCAGGTCATCAGCTTGTAGATCCACGCGCCCGCGGCGAGCGCGAGCGCGACCCACAGCGTGCGCGCGCTCAGCACCGTGTCCATGAACCGCCCGAGACGGCATCCTGTCAGCGCGGCGTGGAGCCCCCCCACGGCTCCCGCGGCGGTCAGCAGCGCAAGCAGCGCGCCCATCGGCTGGGTCATCGCGGCGGTCGCAAGGTCGGCCCGGACGGCGTGGCTGTACGCGGTGGTCATCCCGCAGGTCGGGCAGGGGGTGTCGAACGCGACGACCCAGCCGCACCGGGGGAGACCGATCTGGGTGTGGGTGCCGTGACCCTCTCCGCTCGGCGCGAGCAGGACCGCGACGAGCAGGATGCCCAGGCATCCGGCGCCGATGGCGAGCGCCGCGACGCGGCGGGCGATGTCTTCGCGGGTGAGCGTCACGCCGCAGAGCGTAGGGAGCGGCCGCGTCAGGCGGCGAGCAGGTAGGGCTCCGTGCGTGCGTCCCGCGGGGCCTGGACGATGTATCCCGCGCGGCTGGGATCGATCGCGGCCTGCTCATCGGCCATCGCGCGGAGGATGGGCTCGGTCTGCATGAGCTCCCGGGGCGTCGCGAAGTTCCCGTTGATCTCGGGCATCAGCAGATAGCGGATCGAGACACCCGAGACGGCGGGGTTGTCGCCCACACCCGCGAGGGCGATGCGCGGGCTGATCCCGCTCGCGATGGTGCGGGTCTCGAAGAGCTGGATCGCGGGGATCGCGATGCGTCGGGCGAGCCCGGCATCCGCGATGAGCAGCAGGCGGTCGTCCCCGAGGTGCCCCAGGAAGGCGGCATCCGCGTCGAGACCGACGAGCTGTCGGGTCGCGTCCTCGATGACCTCGACCAGGCTGGTGATGAGCTGATCGCCCAGTTCGAACCCGAAGACCGCGTTGTATTCGCTGAACTTGCGGATGTCGATGAACACCGCGTCCCGTTTCGCGTCCTCGCGCAGGGCGCGCAGGAGTTGCTGCTCGCAGCGGACTCTTCCCGGGAGACCGGTGAGCGTCGCGGAGCGGTGCCGCACCACGCGGCAGACCTCGGAGGCCGCACGGATCAGGTCGCGGACGCGGAGCACGCCGGTGATGTGCGAGCCGTCGGTCACGGCGATCGCGGCTTCGAGGTCCGAACTCCCGATCGACGCGGCGATGTCGAGGCCCACATGGATCTTCTCCTGCGCCGAGATTGTGCACGCGAAGGGTGTCGCGACGGCGCCCACGGTCTTCGAATCGAGGTTGGTGCTGTCGATGATCCGGTTTCGAGGGACCCAGTTTGTCTCGCCGCCCGGTTCGACAGCGAGCGCCCCGAGCAGGCGTGGGTCGTCGACGAGCGCCTTGCGAAGGAAGGGGACGGGATCGTGCGCCCGGGCGTGGTACACGGGCTGGGCGATCGCGCCCATGGTGTCCTCGCGATCGCGGTGGAAGACCGGGCATGTCCTGTGCGCCCGCTGGTGGGTGATGCGCTCGGTGAGCGCGGGATCGAGATCCTGGCACGCCTCTCCGGGGCGTCCGAACAGGTAGCCCTGGACCGCGTCGACCCCGAGGCTGAGGACGCGGTCGAGCTCTTCGGGGCGCTCGATGCCCTCGGCGAGCACGGAGACTCCCGAGATCCGGGCGAAGTGGGTGAGGAAGCGGATGAGATTGGTCCGCGCGGCGTCCTGGTCGATCTCGGAGATGAGTTCGCGGTCGATTTTGAGCCACTGGGGCTTGAGGAGCATGATGCGATTCAGGCCGCTGGTTCCGGCGCCGACATCGTCGATCGCGATCTGGAATCCGTGCTTCTGGAGGGCGGCGGCCTGCTTCTGGAGGCCCTTGGTGAGCGTTGTTTCGGATCGCTCGGTGATCTCGATGACGACGCGGGTTGGGGTGAGCCCCTGGATCTGGTCCATCTCGTTTCGGAGGGCGTCGACGAATCGGTCGTCGGCGAAGACGGTCGGGCTGGAGTTGAGGAAGAGACGGACGCCGGCGGGCCATTCCTTCGCGGCGGCGAGAGCCCTGCGCCTGGTGAGTTCCTCGAGTTCCCAGAGCATGCCGGCGGCTTCGGCGGCATCAAAGAGTTGATCGGGCGAAGCGAACCCCGACGACGCGTCCGGACGCGCGAGGGCCTCGAACGCGACGACGCCCGCGTGATCGAGCCCGACGATGGGCTGGAAGGCGATCGTCACGAGCTTCTTGTCGATGACGCGGCGGATCTGGTCACGGGGCGACTCGGGCATGGTCGGATACTCCGTCTTCTCTCTCGGATTCAATCCCCTGGTGCGGGGGTTTCCGGCGGAGTATCGGCACACGAACCAGTGAACCCCGAATGCGGGGGACGAGTTTCGTCGGAGCGAGCGCAGACTGGTTGTAGAGACGGGGTTACGCGGGCGGCGCGAGTGCCGAGAACCGAAAGGGCCCGGCGTTTACGGACCGATCAGGGCCGCGTTGATACATCTTTGTTTGGTATCGCCTCCTGCTGGCGGGTGAGGCTCAGTCGAACTTGAAGACGCCCTTGCGGTAGCCGTAGAGGTAGGCGACCACGGTGGTGAGCAGGAAGAAGAGGATGCGGGCGAGCCAGAGGCCCGCTTCGGGCGACCCAGCATCGAGATTGGCGAAGGTGGTCGCCCAGGGGTAGAGGAAGACGACCTCGACATCGAAGACGAGGAAGACCATCGCGATGAGGTAGAAGCGGACATTGAACCGCTTGCGGGCGGTGCCGACGGGGTTCATGCCGCTCTCGTAGGCGAGGGCCTTGCGCTCGCCCTGACGGCGGGGCCCGATGATGAAGGTCGCGACCATGTTCCCGATGCCGAACCCGGCCGCGGCGAGCACGATGATGAGAATCGGCAGATAGCTGGCGAGATCGGTGACGGCGAGGATGGGCTGCATCGGCGTTGGCCTCGTCTTGAAGGGTCGGCATGCGGGGCCGACCCGTGTGCGGGCGACCTCGTCGAGGCGGATGATAGGGGCTCGGGCGGGGGAACGGGGGCGTCCGATTCGCGGATTCCGATGTCGGTGCGCGGCCGCGGGCGGTTGCGCTCGCCTCGCGAGGGCTCGATGGACCGCCGGGACTGCCAACTCGGCAGGGCTCGGCGTGTCGGTGCGGTGCGTCGGCGGAGTACGGGACGACTCCGAGGGGTGTTCCGGGCTGATTTCGAGGGCGGATCCTCGGGTATGCGTCGCCTTGGAACTGGCACGCGGGTTGTACACCCGACCGGGACGCATCGGTTTCGGTGCGTTGATGTGGAGACTAGATCCGACGCCGCGGTCGCGAGCGTTGGCAGACGAGACCTTCGGGTCCTGTGACGAATCAGTTGAGATAAAGGGAGCATCCATGGCCAGCAAAGAACTCGCCTTCGACCTCGAGGCCCGCCAGCACCTGCTCGCGGGGGTTGAGAAGCTCGCGAACGCCGTGAAGGCGACCCTGGGCCCGCGCGGGCGGAACGCGGTGATCGACAAGTCCTGGGGCGGGCCCACCGTGACCAAGGACGGGGTGACCGTCGCGGAGGAGATCCAGCTCGCCAGCAAGGCGGAGAACATGGGCGCGATGCTCGTGAAGGAAGCCGCGAGCAAGACCAGCGACGACGCGGGCGACGGGACGACGACGAGCACCGTGCTCGCGGAGGCGCTGTTCCGCGAGGGCCTGCGCTACATCGCGGCGGGCGTGGACGCGAACGGGCTGGTGCGCGGGATGAAGCAGGGCGTCGAGGCGGCGTGCCAGGCGATCGACGATCTGGCGACCCCGATCAAGGGCAAGGCGGATGTGAAGAATGTCGCGACCATCAGCGCGAACAACGACCCCGAGGTCGGCACGATCATGGCCGACGCGTTCGAGAAGGTCGGCAAGGACGGCGTGATCACGGTCGAGGAGGGCAAGAGCCTGGAGACCGAGGTGACGGTGGTCGAGGGCATGCAGTTTGACCGTGGGTACCTCTCGGCGAACTTCGTGACCGACGCGGACGAGATGAAAGTCGAGCTCGACAAGTGCCTGGTGCTCGTGCACGAGGACAAGATCGAGGGCATCGGCAAGCTGGTCCCGCTGCTCGAGAAGGTGATGAAGGCGAAGAAGCCTCTGCTCATCATCGCGGAGGACATCACGGGCGAGGCGCTGTCGACGCTGGTGATCAACAAGCTGCGGGGCACGCTGCAGGTCGTCGCGGTGAAGGCGCCGGGGTACGGCGACCGGCGGAAGGCGATGCTGCAGGACATCGCGGTGCTGACGGGCGCGAAGCCCATCATGAAGGACCTGGGCGTCGAGCTCGATACCGTCGAGCTCGCGGACCTGGGCATGGCGAAGAAGGTCGAGGTCGACAGCGACAACACGACCATCATCGAGGGCGCCGGCTCGACCAAGGAGATCCAGGCCCGGATCGAGCAGATCCGCCGCGAGATCGAGGCCTCGACCAGCGACTACGACCGCGAGAAGCTCCA
>DLBY01000058.1:0-9828 GCA_002480345.1 Phycisphaerales bacterium UBA7812
CGCGCGAGCCCGACCGCGAGGTTCACCGCGACCGTGGACTTGCCCACGCCGCCCTTGCCCGCGCCCACCGCGATGACATGCTTGACCTGCGGGAGCGCGTTGCCCCCGGCCCCCGCGTCGGGGCCCTCCCCCTGCGTGCCGCCCCCCGGCGCGTTCGGTGCGCCAGCCGCCGCCTTCGAAGGCTCCCCGGCCTGTCCGGTCGAACCGCCCGCCTGCTCGCCCCCCACGCGGAAGACCACCTCGCCCTGCTGATCGACGAACTGGAACTCGAGACGGGTCACCGCGATGCCCTCGCGCGACGCCGCCCGGCGGACCGCGCGGTCCGCCTCGCCCGCAACATGCACCATCGTCGTCTGGTCAGCGTCCGCGGCGAGATTGATCTTCACCGTCGCGTACGAATCGCACGCGCTGACCCACTGCAGCGCCCCGCCCGTCACCAGATCCTGTCCGGCGTCATCGTCCACCGTCGTCAAGGCCCGAGTGACCAGTTCCTTCGTGAGACTCACCGCACACCTCCGAAGCTCTCACAGCATCAGCACCGCACCCGGTCCGCCCGTGGCACGCATCGCGACCCGATGCTAGATCCTCTGCGCTCCCCGCTCGACCCCAGGGCGGACACGCGCGCGCCACCCGAACAACCAAGCTCCCAAGACACCCGATTCAGGGCAAATCAACCGCTTGTGTTTGGAATTCAAACGGGTATCCGTGGCAAACTCCATGTTAAATTGGGCAATTTTCAGCCAAATTATGAAGATTTCTTGAGTTCAGGGGCCCGGTAATCCGTATATTACTCAAGATCTCTCTCTCCTCCAGCGGGGCGCTGTCAAGCATGGCGCCTCGCTTTTTTTTGCCCCTTCCGAGACCCTTTCAAAGACTAAACACTGGTCGCCCCGCGATCGCGCCCCCCGCGCCGCGCGTACCCTCGCCCCTCGTCAGGTCGAAGCCCCATCGTGGAGTCAGTGGTGGACCGAGCCTTGGAACAGGAACGCATCGTCGTCACCGGGTCGGCCGGGTTCATCGGGTCCCACCTCGCCCAGGCGCTCGTCGCCCGCGGTGCCGATGTCCTGGGGCTCGACAACCTCGACCCGTTCTATGACCCCGCGATCAAGCGCGCGAATCAGGACGCGACCCGGCGTGCCGCGGACAACGCGCCCGGCTCCTACACCTTCACCGAGGCCGATCTCTCCGAACCCGACGCGTTCGCGATCGCCGCGGAGCGTTTCCGTCCGACAGGGGTGATCCACCTCGCCGCGAAGGCGGGCGTGCGCCCCAGCATCGAGGATCCCGCGGGCTATGCGCGCGCGAATGTCGTCGCGACCAGCGAGGTCCTCACCGCCGCCCACGCGCTCGGGTGCGCGCGTGTCGTGCTCGCCTCGTCGAGTTCCGTCTACGGGAACGCCTCCACGGTTCCCTTCTCTGAGAATGACACCGCGATCGAGCCCATCAGCCCCTACGCCGCGACCAAGCGCGCCTGTGAACTCCTCGCCCACACCCACCACCACCTGACCGGGCAGCCTGTCTCCTGCCTCCGGTTCTTCACCGTCTTCGGCCCGCGCCAACGCCCCGACCTGGCGATCGCCAAGTTCATGCGCCTCATCGACGCGGGCGAACCCATCACGATGTTCGGCGACGGCTCGACCAGCCGCGACTACACCTACATCGACGACATCATCCGGGGCGTGCTGGCCGCCTACGAGCGGACGCCGGACTTCGGATGCCGCGTCTGGAACCTGGGCAGCGACCGCCCGGTCCGCCTCGACGAGCTCATCGACGCGATCGCCCGGGTCGCGGGCAAGCAACCCGTGATCAGGCATGAGGGCATGCAGCCGGGCGATGTCGACCGGACCTGGGCGGATGTGAGCCGGGCGCGCGACGAGCTCGGCTACGCGGCAACCACCCCGCTCGACGAAGGGCTGGCGGCGCAATGGGCGGCGCGCCCCATGCCGACCGCCTGATGTGTGCGTCGGGCGCCGACACGACACAGCACGACACAGACGGACGACGGCGCCGCCCCCCTCAGCCCATCGGCGTGCAAAATGCGCCGAACTCGCGCGCGGGTTCCGCGAGCATCGCTTCGTGTGCCGCCCGCTCGTCTTCGCTCGCGAACCGATCGCGGATCTTTTTCGCGGGGACCCCGCCGTGGATCTCGTAGGGCGGGATGTCCTTGGTGACCACCGCTCCCGCCGCGACGATCGCGCCGGTGCCGATGGTCACGCCCGCCATGATCACGCACCCCGCGCCGACCCACGCGTCGTCCCCGATCACGGTGGGGCGCAGCTCGGGGCGACCCGCGAAGATCGTGGGCACCCCCGCCTTGTCGAACACATGGTCATCCCCCACGATCATCACGCGCGGGCCGAACATGACATACCGCCCCAGCTTCACCCTGGGCCCGATGATCGCGCCGCGGGAGACGAAGCTGTACGCCCCCGCCTCGAACCCCGGCGCGATGCGCACATCCGCGGCGCAATAGAAGGTCGGGTCCACCTCGCGGAGCCCGAGCCTGCGGCGCCGGTACGCCATCCGCGCGTTCCGCGCGAACAGGTAGATCGCCTTGTTGGAGCGCAGCGTCCGCTTGATGGTCCCGAGCATGCCCGTCCCCTGCTAATCCGCCGACGCGACCGCCGGACTTTCCGAAGAGCTCCCCGCGCGCGCCGTGGTATAGAGCGGCCCGTTGAACGCGGCGTACAGGTCGTCCGCCGAATCGCCGTCCATCGCCCGGTCGATCAGCACCCGCTGCGTCACCGGGTTGAAGAACCGCTCGATGATCGAGACGGGGCACACCCGCCCCCCACCGCTCATCAGTTCCGCGTTCCCGACGCACGCGAGGATCTTCTCCGCGAGGTCCGCGGCATCCCCGTCCCGGAACACCGCCCCCGTCTCACCGGGCACCACCGCCTCGTACTCGGGACCCTGCGTCGAGACATCGTCATTGGTCACGAAGGGCGTCCGGTTCGCCATGCTGTGCATGACCGTCAGCCCCGCCGGGCCCGGGATGCAGCACAGGTGCGAGGCCGCGAACATCTCCGAGATCGCGTGCTCGTCGTAGCACGCGCCGAAGAAGTGCGCGCGCACGCCCATCGCCTCCGCCTTCGCCTCGAGCGCCGCCCGCTCGGGCCCGTCCCCAACGAACAGCAACGCGATGGGCGAACCTCTTTCGGCGCACAGCGCCGCCGCCTCGATCAGCATGTGCAGCTTCTTGGCGCGCTGCAGCCGCGTGATCGCGATGACCCCCGGGAGATCACCCGATCCGTAGCACGCCTCCCGGCGCGCCGCGATCGCGTCCGCGTCGAGCGACCCCCGCACCGCTCGCTGCCGGTCGTAATCCAGCGAGTTGTAGATCACATGCATCCGGTCCGGGTCGAACCCGTGCGACAGCCCGATCATCTTCGCGTAATGCCCGTAGAGAAGCAGGCCGTGCGCGAGGCGGTAGAAGGTGTTGCGGACCAGCGCCTTGAGCCCGCGCTCGTGCTGCTGCCAGCCGTGCGTCCAGAAGTAGACCCGCTTCCCGCGCAGACGCCCGAGGATCGCCGCGAGCCACATCGTGGGCCACATCGCGTTGCCCAGCAGGATCAACGCGTCGTAGGTGCCCGAGAGCGCGAGCCCCAGCGCGCGCGGCTGCAGCATCAGCGGGCCCAGATACCGGCACGGCGCGCGCACGAACCGATCCTCCGGGATCGCGTCCGTCAGGCGGATGCCCTTGCCGTCGTCTTTCGTGTCGCCCGCGAAGTCGTAGGTGTGCCGGCCGTGCTCGAGCAGTTCGCGGAGCACCGCCTCGCGGTAGTGCGCGAAGTAGTGGTAGACGATGACCACCCGCTTGCCGCGCCCACCCGATCCGCGTTGTGTGCCACCCTTCGCCAATGCAATCTCCAACCGCTCCGATCCGACCGCCTCGCGCACTATCGGACCCGGATACTCGAGGCGGGCCCGGTCCAGGGCCCGCTGCTGTATCGTCGCCCGCGCCACCCCGGCATCACCCCGATCCGGGAGTTCCGCGGTGCGCGTCGTACAACGCTGCGCTCCGAGCCGCGATCGCAGGCCAAGTGTACCGGTCGAGCACCAACCGCCGCCCCGCGGCGCCCATCGATCGCCCCCGATCCTCGGCGCCGAGCACCGCGAGCAGGGCCTCCGCGATCGACCCCGCCTCGAGCGCACACAGGTGTCCGGCACCCGCCTCGATCGCTTCGGGGAAGTGGCACGCCTCGCTGATCACCACGGGGAGGCCCGCGGCCATCGCCTCGCAGATCGCGACGCTGAACCCCTCCTGCCGGCTCGGGAGGCAGAACACCGACGCGTCCGCGAGCGCCCCGAGCTTGTCGCGCCCATAGAGCGGACCGGTCAGCACGACACGACCCGCGACGCCGGCGCTGTTGATCGCCTGTTCGAACGCGGCCCGGGCGCCGCCGTCCGGCCCCACGACCACGAGCCGCACCCGCGGATCCGCCTGCGCCAGGCGCACGAACGCGGGCGCGAGAAGGTCCAACCCCTTCTTGTGGTGCAGCCTGCTGAGGAACAACACGAACGGGTCATCCCCCAGCACCGGGTGCTGCGATCGGAACGAGCCCGGCTCGGGCAGCGACCCGACCAACTCCGGGTTGATCCCGTTGCCCAGAACCTCGATCGGGGACCCGAACCCGAACCGGCGCACGCACTCCGCCTCGTGGGGGTTGAGCGCGTGAACGAACGCGGCCCGCGCCATCGTCCGCCTCCCGACGAGCGCGAGATGAACGCGTTTGCGCGCCGCGCTCTGCGCCATCGACCATGCATCGAGCATGCCGTGGGGGCAGAGGCAATACGGGATCCGTGCGCGCGCGAGCCCCCGGGCCGCGCCGTGCGGGACGGGCGACCACATCGAGTGCAGGTGCGCGAAATCGAAACCGCTCGATCGCTCCGCGACCCAGCGCCGCGCCCCCCGATTCAGGATCGATCCGAGCCCGCCTTCCGGCGCAACGGTCTCGATCCGCAGCGCCGACGCGCCGGGGATCGCGTCGAGCGATTCCCGGATCGCCTCCGCTCGCGAGGGCTCGTCGCGTGTCAGAATCGTGACCTCGTGCCCCAGCGCTGCCTGCGCGGCGCCCAGCAACTTGGGCACCGCGGGCGTCCCGCCGTGCGCCGGGTCGAGGGTCTCGGAGACATGCAGGATCCGCATCGTTCGCGATCCTACCCGATCCCCGTGCGCACGCGGTGCGCCCTACATTGCTTCTCGATGCCACAGGCCGAGACCACCTCCGAGTCCGGGTCCGACCCGATCCGCGTCACGCTGGTGCAGCCCGCGCTGCCGGCGTACCGGGTGCCGGTGTTCCGAGAGCTCTCGGCCCGCGACGGCATCGACCTCACGCTCCGATACGCGACGCAGCCCGACCTCGCGAACGCGGCGCCCGTGGGGTTCCGCGCCGAGCCCATCAGGCAGACGACCCTGCGCATCGCGGGGCAGTCGATCATCGTCGTCCCCGAGCTGCTCTCGCTCGCGGATCCGCGGCGGTGCGATGTCCTGCTCGCGCCCTGGAACACTCGGTCCCTGCTGCTGCGCCCGACGCTCGCCCGCGCCCGCAAGCGCGGCGTCGGGACCGTTGTCTGGGGGCACGGCTACAGCAAGCAGGAGAGCCCCAAGCGGCTCGCGATGCGGGACGCGATCGCGTGCAAGGCCGATGCGGTCGTGTTCTACAACCACGGCGGCGCCGACGCCTTCCGTGCGCGCCAGCCCGCCTCTCTCGACGAGGGCGGGGGCGTCTTTGTCGCGATCAACAGCCTGGACCAGACGGAGATCCAGAGGGCCCGCGACGATTGGCTCGGCCGACCCGATGACCTCGCCGCGTTCCGCGCCGAGCAGGGCCTGGCTGCCGATCGCCCGGTCGCGGTGTTCGTCAGCAGGCTGCTCGCGCAGAACCGCGCCGAGCTGCTCATCGAGGCAACCGCGAAGCTGAACGAGCGCGGGGTGCCCCTGACCACCGTCATCATCGGCAAGGGACCCCATGCCGAGAGCCTCGAGCGGACGGTCCGGCAGCTCGACATGTCGGAACGCGTCCGCATGGTCGGCGCGATCTACGGTGAGCCCGCGATCGCGCCCTGGTTCCTCTGCGCCGATGTCTTCGCCTATCCCGTCAATATGGGTCTCAGCGCAATCCACGCGCTGGGGTACGGCCTGCCGATCGTGACGAGCGCCGACCCCACCGCCCACGGGCCCGAGTTCGAGGCGCTCGCACACGGCGAGAACGCGATGCTCCTCGAGGAACTCACCGCTGATGCCCTCGCGGACGCGATCGCGGCGGTCGTGGGTGACCCGGACCGTCAAAGCGCGATGAGCGCCGCGGCCCGCGCGACGGTGCTCGAGCGATTCAATGTCCCCGTAATGGTCGACGGGCTCGAAGCCGCGATCCGGCACGCGTGGGGCAGAGTGACCGGTCATCAGTAATCAGCAACGAAAGAGCCCAGAGCGTGAGCGCCGGGCCGACCGGCGGACGGAGCGTTTTTCGGCAATGGCGCACGACCACCCCGTCGCTCACGCTCCGGGCTCTTGGCGTCCGGCGACCGGACGCACATGCTGGGCGAGAGCGAGCCTCCGTTTCGCTCTTTCATGTTCATTGGTCACTTCCCCATCCCCCTCAGCTCCCCTGCAGCCCCTTCGCCTCGCGCTGCATCTCGGTGACCTTCAGCACGATCATGTACTCGTACATCGCCTGGAGGCGGCAGTAGGTGAAGCCCGCGCGCCCGTCGAGGAAGCCCCGCCCCAGCAGGTACATGTAGATGAACTTGAGCGAGGGGCGGAAGGGCATGCGGAACGAGATGTTCTTGAGCTCCAGCCTGCGGGTATTGCGGTCGGCGCTGAACAGGTTGCCGAGCTTCACCGGGTTGTCCGCGAGGGCTTTGATCGTCTCTTGCGCCTCGTAGGTCGAGTAGCGGTTGTGCCGCTCGATCCACTCGCGGAGGCCCTTGCTGAAGTTGTAGTGGATGAAGTGCTCGCGGAGG
The DNA here is from genome assembly GCA_002480345.1 of Phycisphaerales bacterium UBA7812. Taxonomy (GTDB): domain Bacteria; phylum Planctomycetota; class Phycisphaerae; order Phycisphaerales; family UBA1924; genus UBA1926. Next base: position 6,967 of record DLBY01000058.1, read on the forward strand.
TAGCCGATCTCGCCGTCCACCGTGGGGGCGGGGTTGGCGAGACGGGCGAACCGGATGTGCGGGGGCTGGAAGAACCGCATGATGTTGCCGGGGGGCATCGCGTGCTTGAGCCAGGTGCCCCGGAAGTAGTTCTTCCGCCCGCAGTAGTACGCGACCGGGTCGGCCTTCTCCCGCGACTTCTCGCCCGATTCCCACGCGTCCGCGATCGCCTCGATCTCCGACCGCAGTTCGGGTGTCATCCGCTCGTCGGCGTCGAGATAGAACACCCAGCGGTGCTTGAAGTCGATGTTCTCCATCGCCCAGTTCTGGTGCGGACCGCGCCCATCGAAGGGGCGCTCATACCACCGCGCCCCCGCGGCTTCCGCGACGGCGCGCGTGCCGTCGGTGCTCAGCGAATCGAGGACGACGATGTCGTCGGCGAACGAGACCGATTCGAGCAGACCGGGGAGGTTGGCCTCCTCGTTGAGCGTCTGGATGAAGATAGAGACGGGCATCGCGGGCAATATAGCCCGAGCGCCATCGGTCTGACCGGTTCAGACGATGCCGCGCAGGCCTGACCGGAGGACATACTCGAGCAGTTCGTTCGCGGGATCGACGCGCAGGTCGCTGCCCACGGCGCCGCTCAGCCGTCGATCGACCACGCTGCGGACGCGTCCACCCGCGAGCGCGAATGGCGTGAGCCCGCCGCCGCCGCCCGCGAGCCCTTTCGGATCGTGGCTGATCGCGACGAGCAGCCGCCAGTCCGCGTCGTCGAGATCGTGGATCGTCGGGAGCGTCGATCCGGCGAGCGTCTCGAGCAGGGGGCCCGCGACGGACCGGTCCAACTCCTCGGCGCACCGGCGCACGAGCAGCACCACCACCGGGGCAGCCTCGGCAGACGCGAGCCGCGCGATCTCGGCTTCCGGCGCGATCGTTGGCTCCGCCCCGAGCAGGCGGCAGACTCCCTCACCCGCCCCAAAGCCCTCGTCGACCAACCACGCGGCATCGGCGCCCAGTGGCTGATCTGTCGGCATCTCCGGGCCCCGCCCGGCGTCCCACACCCACGCCAGGTTCACCGGATCGAGACCCTGTTCGGTGCGGGCGGCGTTCACGGGGTGCATCGCGAGAAAATGTCGGCTCTCGCTGATCAGCGCGCACGCCCACTCCGACGCGTGCGGGGGTCCGCCGTCCGGGAGATGCTCGACCCAGCGCTCGCCCGTAAAACTCGCCGGGTCGACCATCTCCACACTGAGAAGGTCCGCGTCTCCGCGGCTCACGACGAGCAGGCGCTCAAAGCCGTTCCCGATGATCTCGACACCATCCAGCAGCCCCCGATTGCGCCAGTGGTCCGCGAGGTCATCGAGAAGCGCGCCCGCCTCTTCGGGGCCCGCGTCGCACCCGCCCAGCGCCAGCCCCTCCCGATCGTCGGGCGAGACGCGGAGAAGCCCGATCCGAAGCACGGTGTCATCCGAGGACAGCGCGACGCCGAGAGCGCGGGCCTCGACCACGGCGTTCGAGACCGTCCGTGCACCGTCATCCAGGCCCAGCAACGCGAGCGCGCCCCGCGAAAAGGAGGCGGCGCCCCCCGCCGCCGTTGCCGCGGCGCCGATCTTCCCGAGCCGCCCCATCGCGTCCAACGCCGGCGTCTGGGCCCCGTCGAGCGCCGCGTAGAGGTCGGGATTGTCGTCGTGGGTGATCGCCGAGCCGTCCGCGATGACGATGACATAGCGCATGCCCCGAGCCTAGCCGGTCCGGTGCGCGGACGACGGGTGCAAGAAGGGCGCCGCGATCCCGTACCATGGGGGCGATGGATCCGCTCGCCGCCTGCCACTGCTGCGGCCTGGTGCACCGCATCCCGGCGCTGCCCCGCCGTTCGGCGGCGGTGTGCACCCGGTGTGATTCGGTGATCCCCACCGAACCGCACCCGCGCGCCGGGGCGCGCGCCAGCGCGCTGGCGCTCACGGCGCTGGTCCTTTATCCCGTCGCGCTGTTCACCCCCGTCATGTCCATCGAGCGCCTGGGGCACCACGCGGAGGCCTCGATCTGGCACGGGACCGTGAAGCTGCTCGCGGAGGGGCACCTCGCGGTGGGGCTGGCGATCCTCTGCTTTTCCATTCTCGCGCCGGTCGCGAAACTCGTCGCGATCTTCCTGCTCACCACGGGCGTCTCGATGCGCGCGCACCACCGCGCCGCGACCTATCGCTTCGTCGAATGGGTGGGGCGCTGGGGGATGGTCGATGTGCTGCTCGTCGCGGTGCTCGTCGCGATCGTGAAACTGGGCGACCTGGTCGAGGTCACCCCGGGACTGGGCGTCGCGGCCTTCGCGGGCGTGGTCGTGCTGAGCATGCTCGCGAGCGCCGCGTTCGACCCCCACCAGATCTGGCATTCGGAGGACGCGTGACCGATTCACCAGCCGAGATCACGCCGAAGGATTCGGGAAAGAGGGCGAGCGAGCCGCCGGTCGCGGCGGTGCGCCCGCGTCGGTTCAGTTTCGTCTGGATCGTGCCGCTGCTTGCGCTTCTGGGCGTGGGCGGGTACGCTTGGCACGCCGCGACGCGCGAGCGGGGGCCCGCGATCGCGATCACCTTCGCGAGCGCGGACGGGCTGGAGCCCGGCGCGGAGATCCGCCACCGGGGGGTCACGGTCGGTGTTGTGCGCACGGTCGAACTCGCCCCGGGGATGGACGCGGTGTCGGTGAGGGCCGAGCTCGCGCCGTGGGCGGCGGATCTCTCGGTCGAGGGGTCGTCGTTCTGGATCGTGCGCCCAGAGGTGAGCCTGAGCCGGGTCGCGGGGTTGGAGACGATCCTGGGGCCGCGGTACATCGGGGTGCGCCCCGGACCGGCGGGCGGCGCGCGGGCGTACGCGTTCGAGGGCCTGCCCAGC
>DLBY01000058.1:10132-21101 GCA_002480345.1 Phycisphaerales bacterium UBA7812
GAGGGCCTGCCCAGCCCGCCCCGGGTCGACGCGGGCACGGCGGACGGTTCGCTATCCCTCGTGCTGACGGCGCCGCGGGTGGGCTCGATCGGGGCCGGGGCGCCGGTGCTGTTCCGGGACCTGCCGGTGGGCGTGGTGCGGGGCGTGCGCCTCGCGGAGGACGCGTCGGGGGTGGAGGTCTCGATCGCGATCGACCCGGCCTATGCGGTCTTGGTGCGCGCGAACTCGCGCTTCTGGCTCGCCTCGGGCGTCGGGGTCGACTGGGGCCTGTTCAGCGGGCTGAGCGTGCGCGCCGACTCGCTGGGGGCGCTCATCGAGGGCGCGATTGCGTTCGCGACGCCCGACCGCCCGGGCGAGCGGGTCGCGGCTGGGCACGCCTTCGAACTCGAGGCGGCTCCCGAAGACAAGTGGCTGGAGTGGGACCCAACGATCCCGCTGCGCGAGCGTCCCGAATCCGTCACGACTCCGTGAAAGAGTCGTCCCGGAGCTTCTCGGGGTCCACGCCGAACCGCTCGGCGACGATGCGTTCCATCGCCTCGGCGGCGGCGACCTCTTCGACGACGATCGCGTCGGCGCCGAGGCTCTTGGCCTGCAGACCCTTGCCCAGGTGGTTCATCCGCGTGACGATGCACATCGTGGGGTTCATCGAGCGCCCGATCTGGCACGCGCGGAGGTTGGCGTTCTCGTCGGGCGAGGTGAGGATCAGGGCCTGTGCGGCTCGCACGCCCGCGGACTCGAGCACTTCGGGTCGGGAGAGGTCGCCGTAGACCATTTTGCGACCGAGCGCCGTATTCGTGCGCACGGTCTTCTCGTTGAGCTCGATGATGGTGGTACGGACACCGACCCGCTCGAGGTGCTCGGCGGCGACGCGTCCGATGGGTCCGAACCCGCCGATGATGCATCGGGCGCCGTCGTGCGCCTCATCGTGGGCGTTCTCGTCGGCGCCGGCCCGGCGCCACGGCGCCTCCGGGAGGCGGCTGAGCAGGGGATTGAGCCAGCGACCCACCGCGATGGGGACGGGGGTGAGGATCAGGGAGAGCACGACGATCGCGACAGCAGCGGTCTGCGTGCGCTCGCCGATCAGCCCGTTGTCGTGCCCCGCTTCGAGGAGGATGAGGCTGAACTCGCCCGCCTGGGCGAGCGTGAGCCCGGCGGTCGCGGCGACGAGGCCCGTTCCCCAAGTCGCCCAGGCGGCGCCGCCGATCGCGATCGTCTTGATGACGATCATGAGGGTGCCCCCGATGAGGACGGCGGGCCAGAGCTCGGCGAGGGGCGCGGGGTCGATCGCCATCCCGAGGGTGGTGAAGAACACGGCGAGGAAGAAATCTCGCGCCGGACCGATGAGCGCGCCGACCTGGTGTCGGAAGGGGGTGGCGCCGAGGATCAGGCCCGAGAGGAAGGCGCCGAGTTCGTAGGAGAAGCCCAGCGCGTTGGTCGCGAGGGCGGCGCCGATCGCGGTCGCGACCCCGAGCGCGAGCATGACCTCGTCGGACCCGACGATCGAGGCCTGGCGGAGCAGCCTGGGGAGCACGATCCGGCTCGCGACGAGCAGGCCCGCGACGCCCGCGACGCTCGCGAATGCGACGAGCGCGATCCGGAGCGGATCGGGGGGCGTGTCGCCGCCCGCTTTGAGCCTGCCCAGCGCGTCGATCGCGATGAGCAGGACCGGGACGGCGAGGTCCTGCACGATGAGGATCGCGAGCGCCAAGCGGCCCGTCGGTTGGCGGAGCTCGCGCCGCTGCATCAGTCGACGCAGGACCACCGCGGTGGAGGAAACCGCGAGCGCCATCGCGACGGCGAGCGCGGGCGCCCACTCGAGCCCGAAGAGCAGCGCGGCGGGGAACAGGAGCGCGACGCACGCGAGCACCGCGGCGACGCCCGCGATGACGAGGCTCATGGAGCCCTTGCCCAGCTCTCCCGGCTCGATGTGCAGCCCGATCCCGAAGAGCAGCAGGACGATCGCGAGCTCCGAGATCCCCGCGAGCTGGTCGGCGTCCGGCACGAGCCCGAGTGCGTGGGGGCCCGCGATCGCGCCCGCAACGAGGAACGCGGGGATCGCGGCGATGCCGGCGCGGCCCATCGCGAGCGCGGTCAGGCCCGCGAGCGCGAGGACGACGAACAGACTGGACATGAGGCCGGGATCACCCGCGGCGAGGGACACGCTCATGCGCGGAGCGTACCCCGCGAACGGGACCGACGCGAGGCGGCACCTTGAACCCGCCAAATATCGGAATTACTCTACTTCCTATGCAAACTTGACTTTGAATAGTTTCCACGCATATACTTCGGTCCGGCCCAAAGAAGTCGGGCACGGATAACGCAATTTTTTCAGCGTTTTCTGTGAAAATTGACTCAACTTCTACCGTGAACTCAGATTTACTCAAGGAGGCTTTTTATGACAATGAAACTTCAAGACACCAAAATTGCGATCCTCGCGACCAACGGCTTTGAATTCTCCGAACTGGACCGACCCGCGACGGCGTTGCGGGAGCACGGCGCCACAGTCACGATTATCTCTCCCGAGGAGGGATCGATCCGCGGCTGGACTGATGGCGACTGGGGCAACTCGGTCGATGTTGATCTCACGCTGTCCGAGGCGATGGGGCGGGCCGATGAATTCGACGCGCTCGTCCTGCCCGGCGGCGTGATGAACCCTGACACGCTGCGCATGAACGACGACGCGGTCGAGTTCACGAAGTCGTTCATCAAGGCCGGCAAGCCTGTTTCGGCGATTTGCCACGGGCCTCAGTTGCTGATCGAGTGCGACTGCCTCACGGGGCGCGAGGTGACAAGCTACGCGTCGCTGAAGACGGACCTCAAGAACGCCGGCGCCCGGTGGGTGGACAAGGAGGTGGTCTGCGACCAGGGCCTGACGACCTCGCGGACGCCCGCGGACCTCGACGCGTTCATCGCGAAGATGGTCGAGGAGATCCAAGAAGGCATTCACGCGCGGCAGAAGACCGCGTGAGACACGCAACGGATGTGAGGAGAGGGAGCGGTCGCTCCGCGAAATTCGTGTGAGCGGCTGATGGGCGAGTGACAATCGCCGACTGCCGGCCTGTGTTCGCGGCCGGGAGCGTGGGCCGACTCGGGAGACCGGGTCGGCCATTTTTCTGGTTTCAGCGGGTCCGTGTGCTAGATTGTCCGGGTCTCCGGTTTTCATCCGGGCGGAGCAGACGGCGTGCCAACGAACAAAGAGACCACCAAGAACGGACCGTCCCGGCTCGTGATCGTGTCCACCATGGCGACCAGCCTGCTCACGGGCGTGGCGGCGGCGGGTGTTTCGGTGACCCTCCACTTCGAACTCGACAACGACCCGCTGACGGGCCCGGCGATCGTTTCCTACCAGGGCGAGCCCGTGCGATGGACCGTGTACGCGTCGTTTTCCGGCTACGGGAGCGCGGACGCGTACTTCGGGGGCTTTGTCGGATCCTTCGACCCCGTGGTGACCAGCGGCGGATCGGGCGACGCGACGGTCAACGGCTCTGTGAGCAACCTGAGCAGCCTGATGGCGGGCGAGGGCACCCCGGCGCAGGGGAACGGCGCCTCGGTCGAGAGCGTGAACATCTTCCATTCCGCGCTGCTCGGGACAGACAATCCATCGAATCCGCTCGCGATCTTCGCGTTCGATCTGTCCGTTTCGTCGGTGTCGGGTTCGATCGATCCGGACGCGCCGCCCCGGCTGACCTACACCGCCGACGGGATCGCATCCGTGTTCGCGAACAGCAGCATCTTCCTGCTCCCGGACGAGTTCACCGAGATCGCCGTGCTCTCGGATGTGCTCGCGATCCCGGCACCCGGTGTTGCGCTGAGCGCGGGCGTAATCGGCGTGGGCATGTTGCGGAGGCGGCGCGGCCCCTCGGGGAGGACTCGAAGATGAAACGGGCTATTGTCGCGTCGATCTGCGGGCTCGGCTGCTCGGCGCAGGCCGCGAGCGTGACGCTGCTGTTCAGTGCGTCCGCCGCCGACGGTGTCAGGCCGGGCGAGGCGGTGACCTGGACGGTCTCGGCGTTCACCACGGGGTTGAGCGACACAGGCTATTTCGGCGGCTTCGTGGGCTCGTTCATCGCGAGCGAACCGGGGATCGGTGAGGTCACGAACATCCAGAGTTTCATGGCGGGCCAGGGCATCGCGGCGCGCGGCGAGGGCGCCAGCGTCGTCGACATCAACATCTTTCACTCCGCCCTGCTCGGGACCGATGACCCGACCAACCCGCTCGCGATCTTCTCGTTCGATGTCGTGCTGGGCGACAACTCGTACGGCGTCCCGCTGCGTTACGACGCGGAGGGCGTCGCGACGCTGTTCGATTCGTCGTTTATTTTCGAGCCCGCGATCGAGATCACGGACATCGCGGTGGTGTCGGATACCTATTTCTGGATCCCCGCGGGCGGAACGGGGACGCTGCTCCTCGCGGGGTGTGCCATCGCGGGGCGGCGACGGCGGACCGACCGCTGAAGCCCTCGGATCGGCTTGAGTTCTCGTGCGCCGACACGCGGTGACCGACGGGTGGTGGTCCGGGTTCACAACTTCTGCACGCCGGCATCCGCGGGACCGGGGCGGGCGAACCATGAGGTCCGATGACCAACGCACCCGACACGACGCGCTGCCCCCATCTCCTCTCGCCGCTGCGCGTGGGCGACCTGGACCTGCCCAACCGCGTGATCATGGCGCCGCTGACGCGTTCGCGGTCGCGCCAGCCGGGCGATGTGCCGACCGAGATGAACGCGCGGCACTACGCCCAGCGGGCGGGCATGGGCCTCCTGATCGCGGAGGCGACCTATGTCGCGCTGGTCGGCAAGGCGTACGGCATGATCCCGGGGATCACCAACGACGAGCAGGCGTCGGGGTGGCGGCTCGTGACCGACGCGGTGCACGAGCGGGGCGGGCGGATCTTCCTGCAACTCTTCCACGGCGGACGCGTGGGGCACCTGGGCCTGTCGGGTGGGCAGACGCCCGTCGCGCCCAGCGCGATCCGCGCGAATGCGAAGACCTACCTCGAGGCGGGCGGGGGCAAGGTCGATGTGGATGAACCCCGCGCGCTGGGGGCAGACGAGATCCCGGGCGTGATCGGGCAGTTCGTGGACGCGGCGAAGCGGGCGATGGACGCGGGGTTCGACGGCGTCGAACTCCACGGCGCGAACAGCTACATCCTCGACCAGTTCACCCGGGACGGCTCCAACCGGCGCACCGATGACTGGGGCGGCACGCTCGAGAAGCGTTTGCGCTTCCCGCTCGCGGTCGCGCGAGGGGTCGCGGAGGCGATCGGGCCCGGGCGCCTGGGGTACCGCATCAGCCCCGCGGGGACGGGCAACTCGATGTCGGACTCTGACCCCGTCGCGACCTTCACGGCGCTGGGCGCGGGGCTGGGAGAGATCGGGATCGCCTGCCTGCACTCCGCGGAATGGGCGGAGGACGCGGGCCTCGCGCGCCGATCGACCGACGCCGCGTTCGCGGCCTTCAAGCACGCCGCGTCGGGGAACCCCGCCAGCGGGGTGACGATCTCCAACAGCGGGTACGCCCCCGAGACCGCGGACGCGTGGATCGCCAAGGGCGGCGCGGACGCGGTCGCGTTCGGCACGCTGGCGATCGCGAACCCGGACCTCGTCGAACGGATCCGCGCCGGGGCGCCGCTGAATGAGGCGGACCCGTCCACCTACTACGGCGGCGGCGAAGCGGGCTACAACGATTACCCGACAATGCAGCAGGCCACATGAAGCCCGACCGCACGGTGCCTTCGTGCCTTCGTGCCTTCGTGCCTTCGTGCCTTCGTGCCTTCGTGCCTTCGTGCCTTCGTGCCTTCGTCGCTCAGATCGTCCGCTCCGCGATCCGCTCGTCGATGACGCACCGGTCGACCTTCCCGAAGATCGCGTAGCGGTGGCGCGCGAGCAGGCGGTAGAGCGGGTCGAGCGCCCACGCCGGGAGCACACCCAGCACCCGCCCCCACCGCCAGGGGGCGCGGAGATAGCCCGCCAGCCGCAGCACCGCCCGGCTGCGGATGAACGCACGCGACGGCTTGCCCGCCGACGCGCCGGGCTCGATGAGGACGACGCTGGTCATGGCGTCGGGGTCGAACCCGTGCGCGCGGAGGAGTGCACGGGCGGGGTCGGACTGCATCGGCGCGAAGCGGACGACGCCGGGCTTGCGTTCGTGGCGCATCATGAACCGCACCGATCGGCTGCACAGGGCACACTCGCCGTCGAAGATGAGGACGGGGTGGGTCGGGCTCCGTGGATCGGGGGGCTCCATGGTCGGATTGTTCGCCGCGATGATGCAGCGTGATGCGGTAGGCTGCGGAGGAGGAGGAGAGCCCCCATGCCCGCATCCGATCCCGCAACGATCCTGCTCGCTCACGACCGCTGGGCGACCCGAGCGATCATCGACCGCTGCCGGGCGCTCAGCGATGAGCAGTTCCACCGGGCGTTCGAGATGGGCGTGGGTTCGCTGCACGACACGCTGGCGCACATGCTGGGGGCGCTGCAGGGTTGGGGGCACCTGCTGGCGGGGCGGGAGCCGCGCGCGTGGCTGGAGACGGAGGGCCCGTTCTCGTGCGATCGGCTCGCGGCACTGCTCGACGAACTGAGCGACGACTTCGCGGCCCACGCGCCCCCGGCGATGGACCCGGCGGAGGTCGTCTCGGGCGAGCGGGGCGGGAAGACCTGGTCGTTCACGCGCGGGGCCGTCCTGACGCATGTGACAACGCATGGGATGCACCACCGGGCCCAGTGCGTGAACATGCTGCGGCAACTGGGCGACGAGGGGCCCTGGAAGGTGAGCGTGGTGGAGTGGGTGCTTTCGGGCGAGCCCGCCTGACCCGCGACGGTCGCGAATTCCCCGCTACCATGACTGACGATCGCTCGGGGCGCCGGGGTCAGCGTGACTCCCGGCTGAGACGCACCCGTTGAACCTGATCCGGCTCACACCGGCGGAGGGAACGCGATCAGCCCCGGCGGACGCCCGCAACGCGCGTCCCCGCCGGTGGCACGGCTCAAGCGGCACCGGTCCGGGTGCCGGGCCGTGTTCGTGCTGGTCACCCCCCTCCCCCGGCTCATCCTGACTCGCCCGGGAGGCACACGATGACCACCTTCGAGACCCGACCCACGACCAACGCCCCCACCACGACCGATACGGACCACCTCGGCCCCGACGCGCCCGCGACCAAGGCCGCGACGCTGACGAGCACGAAACTCAACGAAACGCTCCGGTCCGCGGCGGACCTGCGGGCGGCGTACGGGATGGCCCCCGATGGTCAACAGGGCACCGGCTACCGCGTGACCGCGGGCGGGCCGGCGTATCCGGACGCCCCGCGCGAGCCCGGCTTCGATCGCCCCGTCCACGGCGCGATCAACCCGGGGCTGGACCCCAAGGCGCCGACGCCAGGTAGTTTCGCGCTCAAGCCCGACATCGGGGGCCCGCTGATGTTCGCCAGCCCCGACACGCCGGGGATGCCCGCGCCCTCGACCAAGACGGCGTGGGACTTCCTGCCCGAGGGGTGGGCGGTGACGGTCTTCGAAACCGACGAGCCGATCGAGCGGGAGGAACTCACCATCACCGAACTGCCCGAGTGCCGGCAGGTCGTGTTCAGCGATGCCGCGAGGGCGGACGGGACGCGGCTTGCCCGCAAGGTGACCTACCCGGCCGACTTCACGCCGATCACGCAGTTGGAGCAGGCCCGCCTGGGCATCATCACGCCGCAGATGGAGCGGGTCGCGGAGCGCGAGCCGCATCTTTCGTCGGCGCAGGTCCGCGACGAGATCGCCGCGGGCCGGATGATCATCCCCGCGAACATCCATCACCTCGCGAAGAACCTCGACCCGATGTGCATCGGGCGGGCGAGCAAGACCAAGGTGAACGCGAACATGGGCGCGAGCCCAGTGTCGTCGGGCACGGATGAAGAGGTCGAGAAGCTCAAGTGGGCCGAACGCTGGGGCGGGGACACGGTGATGGACCTGTCGACCGGCGGCGATCTCGACGCGTGCCGTCAGGCGATCATCGACAACTCGACCGTCCCGATCGGCACCGTGCCGATCTACTCGATGATCATCGGGCGGAAGATCGAGGAGCTCGCCCTCGAGCACATCCTCGAGACCGTCGAGCACCAAGCGAAGCAGGGCGTGGACTACATGACCCTGCACGCCGGCATCCTCAAGCGGCACATCCCGCTGGTGAAGAACCGGCTGATCGGCATCGTCTCGCGCGGCGGCTCGCTGCTCGCCAAGTGGATGCTGACGCACAACAAAGAGAACCCGATGTACGAGCATTGGGAAACCATCTGCCAGATCATGCGGACGCACGATGTCAGCTTCTCTATTGGTGATGGTTTGCGTCCCGGCGGGCTGGCCGACGCGACGGATCAGGCGCAGCTCGCCGAGCTCGCGGCGATCGGCGAGCTCACCGAACGCGCCTGGAAGTGCGGCGTGCAGGTCATGGTCGAGGGGCCGGGCCATGTCCCGTTCGACCAGATCGAGTACAACGCCAAGCTCCAGCGTCGCCTGTGCCACGGGGCGCCGTTCTATGTGCTCGGCCCGCTGGTCACCGATGTCTTCCCGGGGTACGACCACATCACGAGCTGCATCGGCGCGACCTCGATCGCCTATCACGGCGCGAGCATGCTGTGCTATGTGACGCCCAAGGAGCACCTGGGCCTGCCGAAGCGGGGCGATGTGAAGGAAGGCTGCATCGCCTACAAGATCGCCGCCCACGCCGCGGATGTGGCGCTCGGGATCCCGGGCACGCGTGACTGGGACGACGAACTGACCAAGGCCCGGGCCGCGCTGAACTGGAAGAAGCACTTCGAGCTCGCCTACGACGAGGACACGGCGAGGGCCTACCACGACGAGGACCTCGATGTCGATACCGACTTCTGCGCGATGTGCGGCCACGACTGGTGCAGCGTGCGGATCAGCAAGGAGATCCAGGAGTTCGCGTCGGGCAAGGCCGAGGGTTTCGAGCGCAAGGCGGTCGTCAAGAGTGACGCGTTGACGCCCGAGCAGAAGGCGATCCTCGAGGCCCGGGGCTACCTCGACCCCAGCGAGATCCACAAGCTCGCGAGCAAGATGAAGGGGAAGATCGAGCAGGAGGGCGCGGTGACCGACGACGGCAAGGCCGCGTGCCACTCGGACTATGTCGACCCAGAGAAGGCGAAGGCGATCCAGGGCGGGGAGAAGCTGGTGCAGCTGAACACGGCCCCGGCCCACAACATCGCGACGGAAGATCGGGTAATCTAGTAGTGCCCGCCGCGGTGGTCCGTCAGGAATTCAGTGCCAATGCCAAATGAAGAAGACAATCCGCTAGATTTCGAGCCAGACGTCTTTGATCCCTCCGGTAAAGAGGACGACGATTTAGCTGGCGTTCGATTCGCAATCACCAGTTACGGTGCGGATTATCCCGTAGATGCTCTGATTTCCCGCCTAAGAAGCGACGCGATTGAGATCCCTGAGTTTCAACGAGGATATGTCTGGACATTGCCGCAGGCGTCCCGGTTCATCGAGTCACTATTGCTCGGACTTCCGGTGCCTGCGATCTTCCTTTCAAGAGATCCAGATACACAGAAACTACTTGTGATCGATGGCCAGCAGCGACTTACCTCACTGCTGAGATTTTACGATGGCTTGTTTGAAGGGCGAGAATTTCGTCTTAAAGGCGTCGAGCCTGATTTTGAAGGCAAGTCGATTAGAGATCTGACTGCTGAGGACAAGAGGCGGCTAGACGATTCGCTTCTGCACGCCATTATCGTGAACCAGACGGAGCCGAGTGGAGATCGAACTGGTTTGTACAGTATCTTCGAACGCATTAATACCGGGGGTACACCTCTTCAGCCACAAGAAATCCGTTGGTGTGTGTACTATGGCGAGTTCCTTTTGCTTCTTCGAGAACTATCGCAGAATTCTCACTGGCAGGACATCTACGGCCGACCTAGCAAAAGGGCAAAGGACGAGGAGTTAATTCTCCGGTTCTTTGCGTTGTATTACGATCGGGAACGGTATGCCCGCCCGATGAAGGTGTTTTTAAACAAATTTGTGTCAAGCAACAGAAATCTAGATCGTTATGGGCGAGATGAACTGTGCCGGGTGTTTGATCCAACGGTCGAATTCGCGCAGCAACAGCTTGGATCGCAGGCGTTCCGTCCGTCTCGCAACTTAAACGCAGCGCTCTTGGAGGCTGTGCTTGTCGGGATAGCAACTAGGCTTGAATCAGGACCAATCGCGGATGATGCTGACGCGAAGGCTGTGATGAAGAGCTTGCTCGATGACACCCGCTTTTCCTTGGGGCTGGATAGTGGAACTACTGATGAGCACAATGTTAAGTACAGAATGCAAAAAGCGATCGATGCCTTCGCAGTATTGCCGTGAGCATTAACGAATACAACAAAGTTCGTGATCGAACGGAACGTGTGCTCGAACTCGCACACGAGACGCCTGATCCGGAGATCAAAAGCTCGCTCGCTGTATTGGCTTGTGTTCTCACTTCCGGGATGATCGAGGCTTCTTGTCGCCATTATCTTGGTCTGTTTACGGAACGTCGATCAAATCCAGCGATCAGTGCCTTTGTAATCGGGCAGCTGCGATACTTTTCTAACCCAAAAACAAATGAGCTCATTGATTTGCTTCGTACGTTTGATTCCGATCGCGGCTTACGGGTAGCTGCGATAATTGACGATCAGGCTAGAACGGCAATAGATAGTGTTGTGGGTCGGCGACATCAGATTGCACATGGGGAATATGCGGGTCTCGGTTTATCTACGATGACATCTTGGCATAGTGCGATTGTTCCGGTGATCCGAGCGATTGAGCAGCATTTCTCTTGAGGTGTTCGGCCGGTTGCCCGTGACCTGTGCCACCGACCTTCCCCCACAGGTCAGTGCTTCATGCCGTCCGCACTCGTTTACCAAGCACCGATCCGCAGACGGGTCGGTGACACCAACCGCTGGTCGCTCATTCCTCCCCATTCTCTCTGACGCAGGCCCCCCCCC
>DLBY01000004.1:0-11105 GCA_002480345.1 Phycisphaerales bacterium UBA7812
TGTCTGGGGACGCCTACTTGTTCGCCGGCGTCGCGGTCGAGGCCTTGATCGCCGTCTCGACGAGCTTGTCGAACGCCGCCGGGTCCTGGATCGCGATCTGGCTCAGCATCTTGCGGTTCAGCAGCAGACCCGCGTTCTTCGCGCCGTTCATGAAAAGGCTGTACCGCGTCCCGCGCATCTTGCACGCCGCGGTGATACGCGTGATCCACAGCTTCCGCATGTCGCGCTTGCGCGCACGGCGGTCGCGGTACGCGTACACGCCTGCACGGATCACCGCGTCCTTGGCGCGATACGGGCTCTTGTGGTTCGACCCGAAATACCCCCGGGCCTGCTTGAGCAGCTTCTTGCGTGCCTGATTCCGTGCGGCACCCTTGCGAACGCGTGGCATACTTCTAACCTCCTGGCCCGGCGGAGCGCCCCGTGACACGGCGCGTCTTCCAATCCCGACGGACACAACTCTGCATCATCTTCCGACCGCGGGACGAGCCCGCACAATCGATCACTCGCCCGACGCGGCCTTCTCAGCCTTCATCGCCGCCCGCTCCTCAGGAGAGGGACTCACGCGACGCGCCGAGAGCGGCTGGGTCCGCCCGCGGAGGCGGCGGAACAGCAGCTTCTCCGCACGCTTGATCTCGGAGTTCCCGATCACGCTGTCCTCACGCAGCTGACGCAGGCGCTTGGCGCTCTTGTGCGAGCGAAGGTGCGAGTGGAACGCCGAGCGGTGCTTGACCTTCCCGGTCTTCGTCACCTTCACGCGCTTCAGAAAACCCTTGTGCGGCTTGTTCTTCGGCATCGGACACCTCTCAGGGCAGCAGGGCAACTCGCCCCACCGCCTTCGTGCTTCGTCGGTCGACCGCGCACCCGACCCTGCGGGGCCGGCTCACGCGGGACCGCAACAATAGGCGCCCCGCCCCGAGGCCTGCCACACCCGCTCCGACTCAGTTTCGCGACCGGGATCCCAGCCCCGTTCCCACGCCTCGGCGCCCGGGACCGGTCTGCGATAACCGACGCGTGACACAGACCCGTCCCACAATCGGCATCAGGGACCCAGGAAGGTGTCCTCAACGGACTCAGGCATCTCGACACCGTCGAAATATCCAAACTTCCTGCGAACATCTCGCACCGCTCGCTCGATCTCACGCGGGAGCCAGATGTTGTCCCCGTTCTCCAGGACCGGAGAGGGCCGCCACACCAGGCCCCCATCCACGCGGAGGAGATACTGCCCCTCCCGCCCGTGGTTCGGGCTCGGTGCCTCGGGGCTGATCCGCCGACCCGCGAGCCCCGCGAGCAGGATGGGCGATCGATCCGCCAGAACCACCGCGTCGCCGCCCAGCACATCCAGGCGCCCCTGCCCGCGCGGCATGAGTCGATAGCTGTACGACACCTCTTCCAGACGATTCCAATCGCCCGCCTCCCGATCGATCGAGCCCCGCGGCGCGTCCTCGTTCCCGGGGCACGACAACTCCCACGGCTGCACCAACCCCGAGCGCACGAGCGTGAACAGGTTCGCGGACTGGGAACGCCCGGGCTCGCCGACCCGTGTCCAATCCCCACCGAACCCCGCGGTCGCCATCGGCAGCGCATCATCGTTGGACAGCGCGTACAAACCGAGCCCGACACCCGCCGCCTGCAGGTTCGACTGGCAAACCCGACGCCGCCCGTCCTCGGTCACGGAATTGAGCACCGGCATCGTGAACGCGGAAACCAGCAAAATCGCCGCGGCCGCCGCGAGCACATCCGCGATCCGGAACGACCGCCTCCGCACCGGGCGCTCGAGCACCTCGGGCGTTGCCTCGGCAACCGCCGCGAGCACCGACTCGGTGCGCACGGTCCGCCCCGCCGCGATCCATCGTTCGTTCTCAGGACCGAGCGTGGTGATCATCTCGTGCGCACGCCCGTGCGCCCGGGCGCCTCTGCGCACGCCCGACGGCGCACGATCCGCGTCATAGCCGCTCATCACGAACGCCTCGAGCGCTTCCGTGTCGTCCGGACCCAGTGTCGGCTCACCCTCCGACGCGAGGCCCGACCGCGGGCCGACCGATCCCGCGACTCGTTCGATGACCCGCTCCGTCATCGCGGCGCGCGACGCCTCGGATCCGCCGGGCTCGGTGTCCAGCAAACCGAGCAGCGACGCGACCTTCCTCGCTCGTTCACGGTGCTCCGGCGCGACCGCCTCGGGGTCGAACCCCGCGCCGACCAGGGCGTCCAGCGCCGTCTCGTCCGAGGCGTTGAGCACGACACCGTCGTGATCGCCATCTCTATTCACGCGGTCCTTCACGCGAGCCCCTCCTCGACCAAAGCGTTCCAGCCCTTGCCGAACGCCGCGACCGCGGCGTGCAGGCGAGACTTGACCGTCCCGAGCGGAATCCCCAGATCGTCCGCGATCTGGGCATAGCTCAGACGCTGAAAGTACGCGAGAAGCAGCACCTCACGAAGCGTCGGGCTCATCGAGTCCAAGACCCTCTGCACCAGCGCGTCCCTTTCGTCCAAGTCCATCCGCTCACCCGGAGCGTCGACATCGATCTCGAGCAGGTCCACGAAGGAGGCCCCGCCCTCGCCTCGGGATGCACCCCCGACCGGGGCGGAGAGTTCCAGCATCCTGCGGCGTTTGTTCTTACGCAGAAGGTCCCGGGCTTTGTTCGCCGCGATCGTGAAGAACCAGGGACGAAATTTGCGCGTCCCGTCGAAACTCGCCCCCGCGAGGTGAGCCTGCAGAAACGCCTCTTGGAACACATCCTCCGCACCCTGACGATCACCGATCATCCGGTACAGGAACCGCATCAGATCATCGTGGTAGCGGTCGATCAGCGCACGGAATGCGCCCTCGTCCCCTCGATCGCGGAAGCGCAGAAACAGCGTCTCATCAGATTGCGAGCCGTACCCCGCGTCGCCAAGGTCGGCCGTCCGAGAATCGGGCTGTCTGCGCTCAGCGGCCGCCATCCGATGTACTGTACGAAATCCAGCCGAAAAAAGATCGCGCGGCGATCGTCCGGTTCAGCGCGGGCGCCGGATCAAACCGCCCAGCGGGATGCAATCCCGATCCCCTTCCCGCGTTGAGCCCTCCGACAGCGGGGCGTGACGGACGCCCCCGCCCCGACGCTCGGGGGCCTCGGGAGACCACGATGCGGCCCACCGCGGCCCGACAACCATCTCAGGACGGGCCCACCCCCGCCTGCGAAGAGGCCCCCGATCTGCCGAGCCTCGTCACCGCCGCGATACGCGGCGACGAAGCCGCATGGGAGACGATCGTGCGTGTGTACGGCCGACGCATCTACGCGATGGCAAAGAGCCGTCTCCGCGACGCCGACGCCGCGGAGGAGATCACGCAATCCGTCTTCGCCACCCTCGCCGCGAAGCTCCGGGAAGGCAGCGGCCTGCGGTACCAGGAAGAAGGCAAATTCGAACCCTGGCTCTTCCGCGTCACGATGAACCGCGTCCGCGATGAGGGTCGACGCAGGCAGCGCCGTTCGACCACCGTGTTCCGCCTCCACGAAGCCGACCAGCCCACCCAGAGCACACCCGACGGCGCAGATGAACGGGACGAGCTCGAAGCGATGCGGGACGCGATCCGGTCGCTCGACGACCGCGACCGAGAGATCATCGAGCTGCGCCACCACGGAGCCCTGTCGTTCGCGCAGATCGCCGACACCCTCGGCGAGCCGATGGGCACCGTGCTCGCCCGCCACCACCGGGCGCTCAAGAAACTCCGCTCCCGGATCGAATCCGCGACGGGCGAACCGACCGACCACAACGAGGGACACGACGCACCGCGCCCGCAACGCCGCGCCGCGGGGGGAACCGACCATGCCTGAGAACTTCACATCCAAGACCGCCCAGCACGATCCCGAACTCGAGGGAACGCTCGCCGCACTCGAGAACCTCGCACGCGCCGAGCGAGCGGAGCCCGACGACGCGTTCGCTTCCCGCATCGCCGCCTCGACCCGTCCTGGCGTCATCGCACGCGTCGGAGACTCGCGGTCTCCCGTTGCCCGCTGGTGGTGGGCCGCACCGCTCGCCGCCGCCGCGGCCCTCGCGATCGCGGTCCTTCCGGGACGATTCTCGTCCACGCCGTCCGAGCCCACGATGACGCTCGCGTCGGTGGAGTCCGATCTTGAGGCCTTCCTCTTTATCGACGAGCTCGCCGAATCGAACGGTGTGCTCTCCGAGCGTTCGCTCCGCTCTGACAGCGACGAATCGGCTCCGGCCGACGAGCTGATCTTCGACCTGCTCACCGACGAAGGGAGCACCCTGTGAACACGCGCCCCGCGATGACCTCGAGTCGACTCGCCGTGCTCGCGGCCTCGCTCATCTGGATCGGCGCCGACTCCTCGCTCGCGGCGTCCGCCGAGCCCGAGCCCGCGTCGCCGGCTCCGTCCGTGCGCCCCGAGCGAGGCCCGATCGACCGCGACGCGATGATCGAACGCATCGAAGAGCGGATCCGGCAGATCGACGACTTCCGAGCCCGCCTCGCCCAGTTGCAGAAGGGTCTCGAAGACGGCGCGCCCGTCTCGGATCTCATCGATCCGGAAGACCGCTGGCTGTTCTCACGAGGCTGGCGCGACCGCGGCGCAGGGCCGGGCCCGGGCCGCCCCGGCGCAGCCCCCCCGGAGTCGGGCCCCGATCGCGACCCCGCGTTCAGCGACCGAGGGCCGATGAGCGACGAGGACCTCAGGCGCATCCGCGCCATCATCGACGAGCACATCCCCCAGGTTGCCCAGAGGCTCAGCATCGCGGAAGCGGACGACCCAGAGGCCGCGTCGCGGTTCCTCGCGCGCATCGCGCCGCGTTTCCGCGATCTGCTCACGCTCGAGGACGAAGCGCCCGAACTCGTCCCCGTCCGGGTCGCGGAGCTGCGCACCGGCATGGAAATCGTCAACGCCGCCCGCGAACTCCGCAGGATCGACCCATCCGAAACGGGCGCCTTCGACGCGAAGAAAGACGAGATCCGCGCCCTGCTCACCCTGCAGCTCGACCTCCGTCACCAACTCGAAGAACACCGCCTCCAGAAGATGGCCGCCGACCTCAAGGAAGCTCGCGAACGCCTCGCCGAACAGGATGAACAGCGCGACGCGATCATCGACGAGCACCTGCAGCGCGTCCTGCGTCGAACCTTGGAGAGCGAACGCAGGCGAGGCCGCGACGATTCCGAACGGGGACGCCGGCGCAGCCGCGACGACCGCCCCCGGGACTAGAACCGCCTCGCCGACCGCTCCCGATGGATGCGGCTGCTGCGAAACTCGCCCGGCCAATCCCGACCGGTCAGGTCGCGATCGACCCCGCGGGGATCTCCGCCATCGGGGTGAGCAGCACGACATTCCGCTCGCCCTCCCCGTCCTTCGGCGCATCGCTCGCCGCGAGCAGCATCCCGCGCGACTCTTCCCCGCGGATCTTCCGCGGCGCCAGGTTCGCGACGATGATGATCCGCTTGCCCACGAGATCCTCGGGCTCGTAATACCCCTTGATCCCGGCGCAGATCTGACGCGGCGTCCCCGAGCCGTCATCGAGTTGCAGCTTCAGCAGGCGGTCCGCGTTCGGATGATGCTCCGCCCGGGTCACCACCGCGACACGGAGATCCACCTTCGCGAATTCATCGAAGCTGATCTCCGGCTTGAAGAAGCTCTCCGCGGCCTCGCCCGCGTTCTCCTGCGTCCCGGTACCCGTCTCGCTCATCGGATCACACTCCCGCTGTTCAACCGATTCCTCTGGATTCATCCCGATCGCTCAGGGCGAGTCTAGGTCGGGTGCCGAGTCCGCTCCGCCGGACGCATCCGGCGCGGGCGCCCGCTCCGCGCGCGTCCATCGCGTCCCGTCGAAGACCCGCAACGCTGGGTCATAGCCGACCGCGTCCGCGACCGCGCCCGGATCCGGATCCCGGAGCGGCTCACCCAGGTCCGCCGCGAGCTGCGCCCCCCATGACCGCTGAACCCCACTCAGAACCCGCGATTCGAAACGCAGCGTCGCGAGCAGCCCCCGCTCCCCCAGCTCCCAGCCCGGGTTCCCCCGGCAGGTAAAACACCGGACGCGAGGCCCGTTCAGCCCGCCCTCGGGCGTGCGCACGACCCGCTCGTTCTTGCACTCGGGGCACGGCCACCGCTCCGCCTGCGCTTCGAGCCGGGTCAGAACATCGCCGGGCCCGGTCCCCGTCAGCAACCCGCTGTACCAATCGAAGACCTCGCGCACCCGCTCGTCGCGCAGCACCTCGCGCGCACGCAAGCCGTTCCCGGACCGCAAGTAGCCCAGCGCCACCGCGGCCCGGTACGCCGCCTCGTCGCTCACCACCCGGTCCACCGTCCGGCTCCAGTCCGGCTCCGCATACCGCGGGTCGATCAGCCGGACGATCGACCAGAGCCACCGCCGATCCCGCTCGAATCGGGCAGTGTCCGCGAGCGCGACACACGCGCTCGCTTGCACGCCCGGCGCATCACCCGAAGTCCGCGCCGTTTCGTAGGCGAGCGTGAACAGCCGGCGTGCGATGTCCCGATCGCCCTCGGTCCGCGAGAGCGCGAGCAGTTCCTCTCCCAACTCGAGAAACGCGGAGGGGGCGTCGGGGGGCAACGCCTCCAGGCGATCCACGAACGAGCGCACGACACCGTCCAGCGCCGCCGCACCGTCATCGGTCTGCGGAACCGCGTTCGCCCTCGAACCGCACGGAGAGAGCAACCCCGCGACAATCAGGACGACGACCACGAGCGCGCGCACCGACATCAACTTTCCCCTTCCGAAAACCGGAGGAGCCACATCTCCAGCATCGCCCGTTCCGTGTGCTCGATCTGCGCCAGCACATGCCGCGCGCGTGCACGCTCCCGCCCCATCTCGTCCAGCACGCGTCGGATGGGCACGGTCCGCCCGGAAACCTCGCCCGCGATGACCTGCGCCATCGTCTCCGCGACCGCCAGCTGCTCCGCATGAAAAACCTGCACCAGCCCGTCGGCCGCAGACAGCCGCGCAGCGCGTCTCGCGCGGATCTCGTCGATCGACACCCCCTCGATCGACGCCGGTGGGCGTCGCTCCGCCGCCGCGATCCACCGCGCCGCGAGCGTGCGCGCGCCCGCGTTCGCGGGGAGCGCCTCTCCGGACGATCCCGCGGGTATCGCGAGCCGGTCCCCGTACGCCTGATCGAGCAGGCCCGCAAGGGCGTCCAGCCTCGCGTACTCCCCACGGCCCGCGATCAGCTCGAGCAGACGCTCGACCACGCCGCGTCGCGCCGCGGCCGACCAGCCCGGGTCGTCGATCGGGGGGAGTGCCACGCCCGCGACCCGCTCGACGATTGCGCTGTTCCGCGCCGTCTTGGGCATCATCGGCAGCGCCTCGAGCACCGCGTTCACGAACGCAGGACTCGATGTTTGCAGTTCCACGATCCCCGCGGCCTCGTCGCGCACCTTGAGCGGCGAGCCGCGCAGCGCCTCCGCAACGACGACCTCCGCCTCCATCGGTCCGAACTGGTCGGCGCGCGCGAGCGCCGTCGCGAGCAGGTCCAGGCGCTTCTGGATGTGCGCGCCCGCGGACAGATACTCCTCCGCCCATGCGCCCGTTCCAGTCCGGAAAAGGCCCTCCAGGTCCGGCACGCCCTCCGCGCCGACCACCGCGTCGATGGGCGCATCGAGATCCGCGAGCAGGTCCGACGCGCGCGTCGTTTCGGCGCGCCAGAGCATCGACGCGATCGCGTTGAGCCGCGCGGTGCGCACGATCGCCGCCATCGTGTCAACCTGCCCCTGCGCGAGTTGGGTGGGACCCGAATCGAGGTGGGCCCGCGACTCGCCGAGAAAGTCCGTGAGCGTTTGCCCCTGGTCGGCGTCCTCGCTGATTCCCCAGAGCTCGCGGTACCGGTCGCGCAGCGCGCGCCGGTCATAATCCCCGGCGCCGCGCGGGAGCACCATCGAGTGATTCACGCCTCCCGCGTTGCTCGCGTTCGCGAGCGCGAGGGTCACCGCGTGGAGCTCGCTGATCGCGAGCGAGCGGTCGTCGAATGCGCGCACGAGCCACGCCCGCGCGGCCGAGCCTTCGGAGAAGTCCATCGCCGCGACCATCGCCGCGATAACCTCCGCGTCCCCCGGCGCCGTGCGTGCGCCGTGGCGCAGACGCCCGTCGAGCGCCGCGATGAGCATGGAGCCCACGAGTTCCTCATCGCCGAGCGCCGCGGCGCGCACCGCGCCGATCCACGCGTCCCAAGACTCCGGTCCCGCCTGCGCGAGCCCCTGCTCGTTCAACGGGTCAGCCAGCGCGCGCAGGCCCGCGATCGCGCCCGCCCGGAAAGTCGAGGCGTTCGGCGCGACCCGCCCGCCGCTCCCGAGCACCGCGCCGTCGATATCCCTCAGCAACGAGCTCGGGAGGTTCTGCTCCCGACGCAACCGGACGAGCGTGCCCATCGACCACGCGTGCCGCGCGACATCGTCCGCCGAAAGGGCGCCCTCCGTGCCGCTCGGCGAAAGCCCCGCGCTGAGAGCCGCGAACGCCCTCGCGAGCGGCGCCCGGCGCCCCGAGACGCGGTACAGGAACCCCACGATCTGGTCCTGCGCCGCGAGGCGGTCCGCCTGCGAAAAACCGATCCAGCGGGCGGCGAGTGACTCGATCGCGAGTTCGAACGCGGCGAGCGAGGCCTCGGTGTCGACCGCGGTCCCCTCCGTCGCGACCTCCAACTCGTGGAGGATCGCTGGCGCGTTGTCGAGTAATCGCGAAGGCTCGCTCGCCTCGTCGGTTTCCGGGTCCGGGGTCACCCGGACCCGGGGGGGCGGCGCGGCCGGTCTCGGGTCGTTCAGCTCGCTCGGCGCGGGCTCCGATCCGACCAGCAGCAGCGTGACGCCCGCGACGAGCACCATCAGCACGATCACGGTGCAAACGATCAGCACAGCGGTCATCGTCGAGTCGCGAGGCTCGTCCGGCGCAACGCGGATCGCGCGCGCGGAATCGTCCGCGATCTCCCGGGCGACACTCGCGAGCGGCGCCGAGCGATCGACCCGCCCGGAAGCGGCGAAGGGGCGTGCCTCGAACGCGTCGAACTCCGTGCTGGGGACACCGATCGATCCCGCGAGCGAGCGGATGGACGCGACCGCCGCGCGGGCGTCGTAGCCCCGAGCGTGCGCCAGGCGGACGAAGCGATCGCGCGCCGCGGCGCCCCATCCCCCCGCGGCGCCGATGCTGCGGAGCAGGTCCGCCTCCAGGTGCGCGCGCGAGACGGCGGCGGCGGCGGCGGCGGCGCGGGACGAAGGCGACGCGCGCCGATGGTGTTCGTGCACGGGTCGTATCACGCGGCGTGGTGCTGGGAGGAACACTTTGCGGGATATTTCGCGGATAAGGGGCGAGCGACGCGGTCGGTGTCGCTCCGGGCGCACGGGACGTCGGGGAAGACGCCGGGAAGCGCCGCGAGCGCCGCGGCGGGGACGCTCGAGACGCACGCGAGGGACGTGGCGGAGGTGATCGAGGCGGAGATGAAGGCGATGGGTGAGGACGCGGTGGCGCCCATCATCGTTGGACACTCGTTCGGGGGGTTGGTGGCGCAACGCGTGGCGGCGGATGACGTCGTCGAGGTAGGCGGCGTGTGTCTGTTGGCGTCCGTGCCGCCGACGGGTAACGCGGCCATGGTGCGTCGATTTCTCAAGCGTGATTTCTTCGCGAGCGTGAAGATCACGTACGCGTTCATCACCAAGGCGTTCGGGACGAACGCCGCGTTGTGTCGGGAGTGTTTCTTTTCCCCAGAGTTGCCGCAGGCGGACGTCGAGCGGTTCGCCGCCAGCATCAACGATTCGAGCTCGCTTCGCATGCTCGATTTGAAAACCCTCGACGCGAGTCTTCCCGTGCCTCGACCGAGCGGGACGAAGAATCGCGACGCACCGTTTTTCATACTCGGCGGCTCGCGCGATTTCGTCGTCGACCGCGAGGGCCTCGAGGAAACCTCCGCGTGGTTCGCGGGCGAGCTTCGCGTCGTCGACGGACTCGCGCACGACGTCATGCTCGACGCCGATTGGAGAGTCGCCGCCGACGCCATCGACGATTGGCTCGAACGCAACAATCTCTGATCGATCGCCCGTTTTCTTTGCTTCGCGCGTTTTCTTTGTACTCGTAACGATATTCCAGACTCTTCGCGCGTCTTCGCGTCTTCGCCTCAGAGCCGAGCGCGTCGTCGCCGCCGCCATCGCCTCGGTCGCGCGGTCGTTCGCGTCGACATGCCCGAGTTACCCGAGGTGGAGCGCGCGAGACGTCTCGTGGACGAGCGCATCGTCGGCGCGGTCGTCGTCGACGTCTCGCGACCGGTGGTGGACGATAAAGTCTTCGTCGACGTCGAGCCCGGCGAATTCGAGCGCGCGCTCGCGGGGAGAGCCGTGGTGGCGAGCGCGAGGCACGGGAAACAATTGTGGTGGCGATTGCGCGGCGACGACGCGGCGACGCCGTGTTTTCATTTCGGCATGACGGGGGCGTTCGTCCTTCGCGGGTGCGAGGGGCTGCGGTATTACAACTCGCGGGCGAGCGGCGCCGGGGAGTGGCCGCCGAGGTTCGCGAAATTGGTCGTCGGGTTCGATAACGGCGTCGAGCTCGCGTACGTCGATCCGAGACGGTTCGGAAAGATTCGATTGGTCTCGGACGTGCGCGACGTGATCGGTGGGCTCGGTCCCGATCCGTTGTTGGAGATGCCGGACGCGGAGACGTTCGCGAAGATTTGGACGAGGCGAAGCGCGCCGATTAAGACGGCGTTGATGGATCAAAAGTTACTCGCGGGGATCGGGAACTGGATGGCGGATGAAATTTTATATCGAGCGCGCGTGCACCCGGAGACGCGCGCGAACGAGCTCGGCGAGTCGCAGCTCGAGGCGATACGCGAGAGAATCATCGAGGTCGTCACCGTCGCGTGCGACGCGAACAGCGACCACGATTTGTTCCCGGACGATTGGTTGTTTCATCATCGGTGGGGGAAAACCGACGGCGCCAAGGTCAACGGCGACGCCATCAAATTCATACAGGTCGGCGGTCGCACCACAGCCTTCGTGCCCAAGCTTCAGTTTAAGACGGATCGTCCGGCGTCCACACCGACGCCGAAAACGTCGACCAAGAAGCGCACCGCGATCAAGGTTGAGATCAAATCCGAGCCGAGCGCCGAGCCGCGCGCCGAGCTG
>DLBY01000004.1:11432-12641 GCA_002480345.1 Phycisphaerales bacterium UBA7812
CGCGCGCCGAGCCGAGCGCCGAGTCGCGCTCCGAGCCGGGCGCCGCCGAGCGCCGAGCGAGCCGTCAAAAACGCTCTCGTCGCGCCGCCCCCGCCCCTCGCACCGCACGAACCACGCGCGCCGCCGCCACCGCAACTACCACGCTTTAGTGTACCACATCCACGCGCGCTTTACTGTCATTCATTCATTCATTCATTCATTCACGGCTCGAGCGCCTCGTAACCGTCCCCATCCGCCCCTCGCGCCCCATCGTCCGCCTCGCGCGTCCGCGCGTCCTCGAGCTCGCGCGCGCGCGAAAACGACGGCGAACGACGCGATAATCCATACGCGCGCGCGAGAGACGGTGGTAATGACGACGTCGACGCGTCGCGGGACGTCGGATAAAACGTGCCCCGTGTGTCTGAGCCTGTGCGTCAAGCCCGCGGCGCTGCCGTGCGGCCACGTCGCGTGTCTGTGGTGCACGCACTGCGCGATGAGCAGTCTCGGAGAATCGCACTGCGCTGTATGCAGGAACGTGTTCACGGCGCTTCCGGCGCTGTCGCACGCGATTGAAAATCACACGCTGTGGTGCGACGCGGCGGCGTTCGGCGAGCGTCTGCGCGAGGCGCGAGAGGAAGAGTTGGCGCGCGGGCAGAAGAGTCCGAAGTTTGAGGTGTTGCGCTTGAAGAGCGCGGGAAAACACGACGTCGTGGATTTCGGGGACGCGTTGGGGAGAGAGGAGGACGACGGGGCCATCGCGAAGAGGTTGGAGGAGAGCGAGGATGTATCGAGCGCGTTGGGGGCGTGCGCGACGTTCGATCCAGAATCTGGACGAGCGGTGGCGGCGTTTCACGCGTGTAGTTGTCCAGGAATGAGAGATGATGGAGATGGGTGCGGGGAATTGGCGAGCAGACCGGTGGTGTGTCAACAGTGCGGGGCGCTGTACGAGCGAGCGCACGCCGACGTGTTGACGGCTCGAGCCGGCGACGGGGGCGAGTGGTGCGAATGTGGCGCCATGCGTCCGCCGACTGCGGTGATTTTTGTGTTGAAAGAAGACATAGAGAGTGTGTATCCGAACGAGTTCATCGATGCGTCGAGAAAACGGTGCGATGAAGTGTTGGCGGAGAGTTTAGCGAAATTGAAATTGGAACGCAAGGCTGAGCGCGAGGCTGAAGTCAAAGCCTCGGAAGAGACGGTCGCCGAGGTGAAAACGCGCGGTGAGATATCCGA
>DLBY01000158.1:0-696 GCA_002480345.1 Phycisphaerales bacterium UBA7812
GAAGGCCTGGACATCCGCGAGGTCGAGGATGTAGTAGGGCGCGGCGATGTCCGCCTCGTTGCAGGGGGGCGCGCCGAGACGGCCCGCGGGATTGATGCGCGTCGCGTGGAGGGTGTCGTCGGTCATGGGCCCGTCTTCCTGCCAGGTCGCGATGAGCCCGCCCTCGTTCTCGATCGCGACGATGGAGAAGAGTGACTGGGTGCGGGCGGCGGTCCAGGGACCTCGGACGGATTGGGTATCGGTGACCTGATGGGCGTTGAGGAGGAGGCCTCCGGCGTCGGCGGGCGCGATGGAGAGGGTGTGGAGTTCCCCGTTGAGGAGGTCGGCGTCGAATGGGCTGCTGACGGGGATGTCGGTGACGGTGATGCCGGCGTTGTTCCAGAGGCGGTCGCCTTCGGCGTCGAGGCGCTGGGCGCGGATGGACTGGGTGTCGAAGAGCCCTGCCCGGAAGACGATGCTGATCTCACCGGTTTCTTCGTCGCGCAGCGCGATGGGATCGAACTGGCGCTCGGGTGAGTCGGTGAGGCGCGCGCCTTCGATGGGGAAGGTGAGGGACCCGTCTGGATTGATGATCTGGTAGCGGATGGGCGCGGGGGTGGTCGACTGCTCGAAACCCTGGGTCCAGATGTACATGAGCCGGCCCCCGGTGGTTGGGACGGCGACCGGCTGGGTGTGGCGGGAGATGCCCGGCTGGGG
>DLBY01000158.1:1019-1914 GCA_002480345.1 Phycisphaerales bacterium UBA7812
GCGTTCTGCATGGGGACGACGGGCTGGTCCCAGAGGGGGGCGCCCTGCGCGTCGAGGCGGAGCACGAACGCCTGGCGGGTGTAGGAGAGGGGTGAATCCCAGACGAGGAAGAAGCCTCCGTCGGCGGCGGGGATGATGCCGCGGATGTCGAAGTTGGAGCCGCTCGGGGAGGGGATGAGGCTGGGCGCGTCCCAGACGGGTGCGCCGGTGGGGTCGAGGCGGTCGAGTCGGATGGTGCTGAAGTTGGCCGACGCGGCGATGAGGTCTCCTGAGGGGAGGGTGGCGATGCGCTGGAGTGATTGCGCGCTCGTCGTCGTGAAGCCCGGGCCCCAGAGGGGGGTCGCGTCGGTGGCGTAGGCGTTGAGGGGCTCGGTGCTGAGGTCGCTTTGGCCTCGGGTTGCGGCGATGCCGTTTTCCAGCGGGGCGAGCAGCGGCGGGATCGCGAATCCGCAGGTGGTGTCGGGCTGGATGCCGACGCCTCCCGCTTCGAGGAGAACACCGTCGAGGTCGAGGCGGTTGAGGCGGACGGCGCCTCCGTCGAAGCCGCCGCAGAAGGAGTCCTGCCAGGCGATCCAGGTCTCCTCGCCCGCGGCGGCGAGGGCCTGGCGTGTTCCGAAGAAGGTGCCCTCGGCGATGCCGATCAGGACGGATTCCTCGGGGGTTTCGGGCCATGCCGCTGAGGCGGGCGCGGTGATGAGAATCGCGGAGAGGGCGGCGAGCGTCGGCGATGCGAGCGGGGAACGGCGGGTGGTCATGGCGGTCTCCTGTTGGGCACGGGCACGGCCCGGGCGGGTCGTCTGCTGACCAATCGAGACTACCGGTGACTTTTTGGTCGCCATCCCATCTGTTGAGAGGGGGATAAAAAATTGGCCCGGGCGTGAGCCCGGGCCGGCCG
>DLBY01000158.1:2238-3052 GCA_002480345.1 Phycisphaerales bacterium UBA7812
GGCCGGCCGCGTCCGGTTCGGGGGTCAGACGCGGCGACTGTGTGTTTGGAAAACCGAGCGGGTCAGCGGATGGTGGCCTCCGCGGTCTGATCGCCCACGCGGAAGCGGAACTCGCCCGGCTCGAAGACCTGGCGTCCGTCGGGGAAGGTGACGAGCAGGTCGTCCTTGGTGAGCGTGAACGACACGCGCTTGGACTCGCCCGGCTCGAGGGCGATCTTGTCGAAGCCCTTGAGCCTCTGGATGCGGGGCGTCACCGTCGCGACGAGGTCGGTCGCGTAGAACTGCACGACCTCCTTGGTCGCGCGGTCCCCGGTGTTGGTCACGGTCGTGGTGATCGTCGCCTCGCGTCCGTTCCACGAGACGCTCAGCGGTGCGTACTCGACGGTGGTGTAGGAGAGGCCCGACCCGAACGGGAAGAGGGGGTTGACCTCGTTGTCTCCGAACCAGGTGCCGACGCCTTCGCTGGTCTTCCGGTCGTAGGTCTGGAGGGCCCCGGTGTAGCGCGGGTAGGAGAAGGGGAGTCGGCCTGAGGGGTTGAGGTCCCCGGCGAGGAGTTCGGCGATGGCGGCGGCGCCGTGCGGTCCCGGCTCGCCCGCCCAGACGATGGCGTCGAGGCCCGCTTCGACCTCGGCGAAGGGGCGCGGGCGGTTGGTGACCATGACGAGGACGACGGGCTTGCCCGTGTCGATCATCGCCTGGGCGAGGTCGAGCTGGGCGCGGTCGAGGTTGAACTCGTTGAGGTCGCCCGGGCGTTCGGTGGAGCCGATCTCTCCCAGGCAGAGGATGACCGCGTCGGCGGACTCGGCGGCCTGGG
>DLBY01000158.1:3351-3663 GCA_002480345.1 Phycisphaerales bacterium UBA7812
CCGCGTCGGCGGCCTCGGCGGCCTGGGTCGCGCTCGCGATGCCGCCCTCGAGCGGCTCGCTGAACCCCGACCCCGGCGCGAACGCGACGCGGTCGTCGCCCATGTGCGTGCGGATCGCGTCGACGACCGTCGGGGTGTCGGGGTACCACTCCTCGACCTGGCCCTGCCAGGTGTAGGACCACGCGCCGTAGAGCGCGGGGAGGCTGTCGGCGGCGGGGCCCGTGACCAGGACCTTTGCGTCATCGGCGAGCGGGAGGACGGGCTCGCCCCCTTCTGTTGCGGGGGCGTTGCGCAGGAGGACGAGCGACTCGC
>DLBY01000158.1:3991-6264 GCA_002480345.1 Phycisphaerales bacterium UBA7812
GGCGGCGTCGAGGCTGATGCGGTGGTGCTCGCGGGAGCCGACGGATTCGATCGCGGCCTCACCCCCGATGGGGTTCTCGAAGAGGCCCAGGTCGTCCTTGAACTTGAGGATGCGGCGGACGGAGCGGTCGAGGGTGGACTCGCTGAGGCGGCCTTCCTGGACGAGCTCGATGACATTGGTGGTGAAGTCGGTGGACTGGGCGACCATGGACATGTCGATGCCGGCCTCGATCGCCATCAGCGCGGCTTCCTTCTTATCCGGCGCGACGCGGTGGACGGTGACGAGTTTGTCGATGTCGGCCCAGTCGGTGACGGCGACGCCCTCGAAGCCCAGTTCGCCCCGGAGGAGGTCGATGAGGATCGCGGAGTCCGCGTGGACGGGCAGCCCGTTGATCTCCCCGGAGTTGATCATGACGGTCGCCGCCCCGGCGTCGAAGACGGCGCGGAAGGAGGGCAGGTGGGTCTCGAGGAGTTCACCCCGGGACATGTAGACCGGGGTGCGGTCGCGCCCCGACTTGGGGATCGAGTATCCGAGGAAGTGCTTGGCGGTCGCGGCGACGGTGTGGTCGGACGCGAGGGTGTCTCCCTGCAGGCCCTCGACGACGGAGGACGCCATGACGGAGGCGAGGAGGGGATCCTCCCCGAAGGACTCGAAGACGCGGGACCATCGGGGCTCTCGGGCGAGGTCCGCGACGGGGGCGAAGGTCCAGTGGGTCGCCTTGGCGCGGGTCTCCTTGGCGGTGACCTCGCTCGAGAGGCGGGCGAGTTCGGGGTTGAAGGTCGCGCCGAGGTTGAGGTTGTGGGGCAGGATGGTGCCCTCGAGCAGGTAGTTGGCGCCGTGGACGGAGTCGTCGGCGAAGACGACGGGGATGCCCAGGCGCGTGTCGTTGATCGCGAGCTTCTGGATGCGCTCGACCATGTC
This sequence comes from Phycisphaerales bacterium UBA7812, assembly GCA_002480345.1. Classification (GTDB taxonomy): domain Bacteria; phylum Planctomycetota; class Phycisphaerae; order Phycisphaerales; family UBA1924; genus UBA1926. The sequence goes on from DLBY01000158.1 coordinate 4,913, forward strand.
GCGCCAGCGGTCCAGGGGGAGCGCGCCGTGCCAGACGCCGAAGAGCGAGCCCACCCCGTGCTCGACGACGATGTCGCGGAGCTTCTCGTCGCTGATGGTGAAGGGATCGCCCGGGTGCTCCTCTCCGTCGATGATGACGGAGATGTTGAGCTGGGTCATCTGGCCCGCCTTCTCGGCGACCGTCATGCGGGCGAGGAGGTTGTCGATGTCCTCGGCGGTCATGCTCCCCGCGGAGGCGAGGGGGGCGAGCACGAGAGCGGCGCCTGCGGCAAGGGCGAAGAGCCGGGTGGGTTGCATTTCGCGAGCCTTTCGAGAAGTCCGTGCGGCTGGGAAGTCGTGATCGAACGCTTGTGTGCGGTTAGGGACGGACGCCGCCCGGGAGGATCGGATCGTTGATCCAGCCGTACTTGATGGTCCAGCCTCGGAGGAACTCGCTGTTGTTGCTGGGCGGGGGTCCGCCGTAGTTGGAGAAGTTGATGACATCGACGGCGGCCTGGCTGACATAGTCGCGTGCGGTGCCGCCGCCTCGGCGGACGGCGACGCCTGCCATCTCCATGCCGTTGGGACGGACGCGGTTGGCGCCGAGGTTGGACTCGGTGGAGTTGACGAGGAAGGGATTGACGCGCTCGATGGAGAGGTCGAGGTACATCATGTAGCCCTGCCCGCCGTGACGGTCGGTGATGGAGTCGTTATCGACGGAGATGCCGTCGGGGAAGATGGCGTTGGAGATGCCGTCCTCTTCGATGAAGATGGGGAGGTTGCGGTAGCGACGGGCCCAGTCGCCCCCGGCGGCCTGGGGCGCGTTGAAGAGGGGCTCGAGTTCCTGCTGGGTCCAGGTCTCGGTGGGGCCGATATCGCCCTGGCTGCTGACCTGGATGACATCGTAGGTGAAGTCGGTGCGGGCGCCGCCGGCGCCGCCGAGCATGGTGTAGTCGAAGGCGAGATCGACGCCCCGGTTTTCGAGGAGTTGGTCGAACTCCGCGGTGTAGGCGTTGTCGGGGACATCGATGAGGGCGGTGCGGCCCGCGGTTGGGCACTCGGCGATCTCGTCGACCTCGCTGGCGTAGCGGGCGACGATGCCGAAATCGGCGGCGGGCGAGGTGATGGAGGCGAAGCTGGCGCCCCAGCGGGTGTAGGCCCAGTTGGCAAAGATGCCGGCGTTGGGGTCGTTGCGGAGCTGGACGGGGGTGCGGTCGGTCGCGGGGACGCCGACGGCGTAGGAGGGCCAGATCTGGTCGCGGTTCTCGTTGGCATAGATGCCGGTGAGGATGCCGATCTGGCGCATGTTGGAGGAGCAGACCATCGCCTGGGCGGAGTTTCGCGCCTGCCCGAGGGCGGGCAGGAGGATGCCG
>DLBY01000158.1:6614-8443 GCA_002480345.1 Phycisphaerales bacterium UBA7812
ACGAGCAGTTCGATCAGCGTGAAGCCGGCGGATCGTTTGGTGTCGCCTGCCGAGGGTGCATTGGTGTGGTTGATGGTGGTTTGTGCCATCCCAGTTGCCTCCTGCTCGTCTGTTGAGCGGATTAGGTGTGATGCGGGCGATGGTGGTCGCCTTGCCGTCCCCGATGCGGCATCAGTATTGAAACAGTTCCGGGCGAAAAGATCAAGCCGATTCGGAGCCAAAACGGACATTCGCGTCAAATAGCCGATTGTGCGGAAGAATCGGGTGCTTCAGGAATCTGACCGGGATCTGGATTCCGGATCAGCCGGCATATTTTTCCGAAACTGGGCCGTAACAGTTGCACATTCGTCGCTATCGTGGATGATGTATGGAGCGAGTCGGGGTTGCGCTGTCGGCGAACCCCCGATTCGAAACTGTTCCGCCCACTCACTGGGCGACACCCTGTATCGGGGATGCATGAATGCACGGGGTCGCCGTGCATGGGAGACGAACCGTGTTGCTGCTCGCTCTGGGTCGGTGACGCATGACAAGGAGACATGGGATGAAGTTTGCGAGCCTTTTGACGACCGCTCTGATCGGCGGTGCGGCGCTGGCGCAGCCCGGCGTGAACCTGGTCCAGAACCCGAGCTTCGAGATCGAGGGGAACCCGTTCCTGAACGAGGTCTTCGCGAACTGGGAGGGCTTCGGGAATGTGTTCCCGGACCCCGAGCCCGGTGGGACCGCGGAGGTGACCGCGTTTGATGGCTCGGTCTCCTGCAAGATGTTCGGCGGGTTCTTCGGCCCCGGCGTGCAGAGCGACACGGGCGTGTTCCAGATCGTGCCGACCCCCGGCGCCGCGGGCAAGACCTTCCGCGCCAGCGTGACGGTGCAGTCGAGCTCGCTCGACCCCCTGGCGCCGCTGGACTTCGGCGACCCGGACGGCAACGGGAGCTTCGGGCACCTGCCCCTGCTGCTGATGCAGTTCCGCGACGCGACGGGCGCGCAGATCTCGCAGCCCGAGGTGACGGTGTTCGACGCGGCGGTCGATCCGAACGATGAGTGGATCACGCGGAGCGTGCAGGCGATCGCGCCGGCGGGCACCGAGGAGATCAATGTCTTCTGCCTGTTCATCCAGTTCGGCGATGACCCGGGCTCGCTGTATTGGGACTCGGTCGAGCTGATCGAGGTCGAGGACGGCGGTCCGGACTGCTCGGGCGGTGAGGACAACCCGGTGAAGGTCGTCGCGGATTCGACGGCGCCGTGGACCGGGTTCATGAATGTCTTCGAGCTCGACGGCACGACCTATGCGTTCGGCAGCAACTGGGCGATCGAGGACCTGACCGCGACCTTCGACGACGGCGTCCCGAGCGTCAGCATGTCGCCCGCGGAGATCGATGACCCGAGCGATTTCTGGTACCAGGGCGGTAACGGCGGCCCCGGCGTGCCCGGCAACAAGCTCATGGAAGCCAACCTCTTCCAGGAGACGCAGGGCTGCCTCGCGGGGCAGACCGTTGAGTTCTCCGGCTTCGTTCAGGAGAACAGCCTGGCGGCGGGCTACGAGTCGACCATCTTCATCCGCGACTTCGCGTCGGACTTCAGCTCGTTCAACGAGGCGCGGATCCCGGCGACGCCCGGCCCGTTCACGGTGACCCTCAACACCGTCGATGACATCTCCCGCGTCGTGCAGTGGGGCTTCACCACGACCGGCCCGAATGTCTGGCCCGGTGATGCGGCGGCCCTCGGCAGCGTGACCTTCTCCAGCGTTCCGGGCGCCCAGGGCTGCAACGCGGCGGACATCGCGGAGCCCTACGGCATCCTCGACCTGGCCGACATCAACGCGTTCGTCTCGG
>DLBY01000018.1:0-1579 GCA_002480345.1 Phycisphaerales bacterium UBA7812
TCGATGATCTGCATGGCGCGGATCTTTGGGGCGCCGGTGATCGAGCCCGGTGGGAAGGTCGCGCCGAGCAGGTCGGCCGCGGTCACTCCCTCGCGGAGCGTGCCGGCGATCGTGCTCGTTGCCTGCCAGACGCTGTTGCCGTGGGCCTCGATCGAGCGCGCGCGTTCGACTCGCACCGACCCGAAGGCGCAGACGCGGCCCAGGTCGTTGCGCATCAGATCGGTGATCATGTTCAGTTCGGCGCGGTCCTTCTCGGCGGTGCGCAGCTCGTCGGGGTCGCCGGCGATGGGCCGGGTGCCCTTCATCGGGCTTGTGCGCACGGCTCGTGTGGCCGGGTCGACCGAGAGGAACAGTTCGGGGCTTGCGCTGCAGATCGCGGTCGTGCGCGCGCCGTGCGCCGGGAGCTCGGCGTAGAACGCGCAGGCCGGGTCCGCGGTGTCGAGCAACGCGCTCATCAGTGCGCGGGGGCTGCCCGAGAACGGCGCCGAGAGCCGGTGCGCGAGGTTCACCTGGTAGACATCGCCCGCGCGGATGTAGTCGAGGGCTTTGCGCACGGCTCGGGTGTACGCGTCGCGACCCGATTCGCTCCTGAGTTGCCCGATCGTGAAGGCCGACGCATCGGCACGCGGGCAGTCGGGATCGGGAAGGGGGGGCTCGGGATGCCCGACGCGCGACCAGGCGCCGGTACGATGGTCGAACGCGAGCGCGCCGGGGCAATCGAGCACGAATCCCAGGGGCTGGCCGCGCTTGCGGGGGGATGCCGTGGGCTCGAGGGCCGCGCCGAGTTCGTACGAGAGCACGAGCAGGCGCCCCGCGGAGAATGGCGGGGCGGCCGGTCCGGGGGATGCCGCGGACGGCGCACGCGGCGCGAGCAGGTTGGGAAGCTCTGCCGGATCGTGGATCGGGGTCGCGCGCACCGGGGCGGTCAGGATCGTCCAGCGGGGGGCGGTCCCGGCGTCCGGGGCGGGATCTGCGGCCCGGACGAGGGCGAGCCGTGTCTCCGCGGGCCAGGCCGCGATGGCGCCCGAGAGCGCGGCGGCGTGCTGTGTCACCACAGAATCTGATGGGATCGCGGCGTGCATGCGGTCGAGATGCTACGGCCGCGGTCGTTTCTGGGCGGGATGGGCTCTAAACTCCCTTCCCCGGTCGATCCGCACGCACACGGGCCGGGGTGCCCACGAGCCGACGCCTTCATGCCGCGGGAGGTTGGCGAGGCGCGGGTGGGTGTCCGGGTTCCGAAACCCCCCTGTTCGAAGGGAATCTCCAGATGGCGAAGAAGACCACGAAGAAGTCGTCCGTGCGTTCGCACGCGGCGGGCTCGCGCAGCAAGAAGAAGACGGTCCGCAAGGCGGCGTCGAAGAAGACGGCAAAGAAGCCTGCGAAGAAGACCGCGAAGAAGGCGACGAAGAAAGCCGCGTCGAAGAAGACCGCGAAGAAGTCGACGAAGAAGACGGCGAAGCGGGTGAGCAAGCGTGCCGGCTCGAAGAAGATCAAGCCGGGCAAGATGGTCTACTCGTTCGGTGCGATCACGACCGAGGGCGACGCGACGATGCGCGAGCTGCTGGGCGGCAAGGGCGCG
>DLBY01000018.1:1910-30440 GCA_002480345.1 Phycisphaerales bacterium UBA7812
CCTCGCGGACATGACCTCGATCGGTCTCCCGGTGCCCCCCGGGTTCACGATCACGACGGAGACCTGCCAGAAGTACAACCAGGGCGGCAAGCGGCTCCCGCACAACATGATGAACGAGGTGCACCGGCACATGGCGCTGGTGCAGAAGGAGACCAAGAAGGTCTTCGGGGACGCGGAGAACCCGCTGCTGGTCTCGGTCCGCTCGGGCGCGAAGGTCTCGATGCCCGGCATGATGGACACGGTGCTCAACCTGGGCCTCAACGACGAGGCGGTCGAGGGCCTCGCGCGGCAGACGGGCAACAAGCGGTTCGCCTACGACGCGTACCGGCGCCTGATCAACATGTTCGGCGATGTGGTGATGGGCGTGGACCATCACCGGTTCGAGCACGCGTTCGACCGGATCAAGAACAAGTACGGCGCGAGCGTGGACACGGAGGTTCCCGAGGAGGGGATGGTCGAGCTGGTGGAGGCCTACAAGGAGGTCTACCGCTCGAGCGTCGCGGACCCGTTCCCGCAGAACCCGTTCAAGCAGCTCGAGCTCGCGATCGAGGCGGTGTTCAAGAGCTGGGACTCGGAGCGCGCGGTGATCTACCGTCGCCTCAACGGCATCACGGGGCTGATCGGCACCGCGGTGAATGTCCAGGCGATGGTCTACGGGAACATGGGGGACGACTCGGGCACGGGCGTCGCCTTCACCCGCAACCCCTCGACGGGCGAGAACAAGTTCTACGGCGAGTTCCTGATCAACGCGCAGGGTGAGGATGTCGTCGCGGGCATCCGCACGCCCAAGCCCGCGAGCGAGATGTCGGCGTGGGACAAGAAGTCCTACTCGCAGCTCATGAAGATCAAGACCACGCTCGAGAAGCACTACAAGGACATGCAGGACATCGAGTTCACCATCGAGCGGGGCAAGCTCTGGATGCTCCAGACCCGGACCGGCAAGCGGACCGGCGCCGCGGCGGTGAAGATCGCCTGCGACATGGTCAAGGAGAAGCTGATCACCGAGCAGGAGGCGCTGCTGCGCATCCCCGCGGGCGACCTGACCCAGATGCTGCTCCCGAGCTTCGACCCCGCGAAGAAGGAGATCAGTCGGGTGCTGTGCAAGGGCCTGCCCGCATCGCCCGGTGCGGCGGTGGGGCGTCCCGCGTTCACCGCGGACGAGGCGGTCGAGCGGACCCGCGCCGGGGAGAAGGTCATCCTGGTGCGTCGCGAGACGAGCCCCGAGGATGTGGAGGGCATGCACTCCGCGGTGGGCATCCTGACGAGCACGGGCGGGATGACGAGCCACGCGGCGGTCGTCGCGCGCGGCTGGGGCAAGTGCTGCGTCGCGGGCGCGGGCGATATCCAGATCAACGCGGAGGAGGGCTCGTTCACGGTGAGCGGGCGGATCTTCCACCGCGAGGACACGATCTCGATCGACGGGTCTACGGGCGAGGTGATGCAGGGCGCGACGCCCACCATCGAGCCCAAGCTCAGCGGCGATTTCGCGAAGGTCATGCGCTGGGCGGACAAGTACCGCTCGCTGGGCGTGCGCACGAACGCGGACGCGCCGGCGGACGCGCGGCGCGCCCGTGAGTTCGGTGCCCAGGGCATCGGGCTGTGCCGGACCGAGCACATGTTCTTCGAGGGCGACCGGATCGTGTCGATGCGGGAGATGATCCTCGCGGAGACGACGAGCCAGCGTGAGGCGGCGCTCGAGAAGCTGCTGCCCTACCAGCGCGACGACTTCATCGGCATCTTCGAGGCGATGAAGGGCCTGCCGGTCACGATCCGCCTGCTGGACCCGCCCCTGCACGAGTTCCTCCCGCACGACGCGGACGCGCAGCTCCAGGTCGCGCGCCAGCTCAACATCCCGGTTGAGAAGGTCAAGGCGCGCGTCGAGCGGCTGCACGAGATGAACCCGATGCTGGGGCACCGCGGGTGCCGCCTCGCGGTGACCTACCCCGAGATCCTCAAGATGCAGGTCCGCGCGATCACCGAGGCCGCGATCGAGTGCACCAAGCGGAAGGTCCGGGCGATCCCCGAGATCATGATCCCGCTCGTGGGCGTCAAGAAGGAGCTCGAGCTGCTCCGCGAGCTGTGCGAGGAGACCATCCGCGAGACGCGGCAGGCACTCGAGTTCACCGGTCGCGTCGAGATCAAGATCGGCACGATGATTGAGATCCCGCGGGCCGCGGTGACCGCCGACGAGATCGCGGAGGTCGCGGACTTCTTCAGCTTCGGCACCAACGACCTGACGCAGCTCACCTTCGGCTACTCCCGCGACGACTCGGGCGTGTTCCTGCCCGAGTACATCGCCCAGGAGATCCTCGTGGTCGATCCCTTCCAGAGCCTCGACCAGACGGGCGTCGGCGCCCTTGTCGAGATGGGCGTCGAGCGGGGACGCAAGACCAACGACAGCCTCAAGCTCGGCATCTGCGGCGAGCACGGCGGCGATCCGTCGTCGGTCCACTTCTGCCACAAGGCGGGACTCGACTATGTCTCCTGCTCGCCCTTCCGTGTGCCCATCGCGCGGCTCGCGGCGGCGCAGGCCGCGATCATGCACGGCTGATCGCGGGATCTCAGTCTGATTCAACAGAGCCCCCGGCGCGAGCCGGGGGTTTTTCGTGCGCGCAAAGAAAACCCCGGGACGGCACGCCCCGGGGCTGGGTTGCTGAAGGGGCGGCGGATCAGTTCATCGAGGCGAGCGCGTCGCGGATCGTCTTCTCGACCTGCGCCATCGTCTCAGCGGGCTCCACGCCTGCCTCGGGGAACTTGACCGAGAGGATCGTGCTGTCGGGCCCGATGACATAGACCGTGGGATAGCGGCGGACCTTGTACGCGCGAGCGGTCTCGTCGCAACCGATGGGCTTGCCGGACGGGTTGAGCAGCAGGGTGTGGTCGTACTTGCTCATCGCATCGCGGACAGCCTGTTCGTCGCGCTCACGGACCGGGAGGCCGAACACTTCGACGGGCTGACCCTCGAAGGTGGTGACGAGGTCGCTGACGAGGGGGCTGAAGTTGCGGCAGGGGACGCACCAGGTTCCCCAGAAGTAGAGGACCGCGACCTTGCCCTTGAGCGAATCGAGCGAGACCTCGTTCCCGTCGCCGTCGACGAGTTCGAACCCGTGCGCGGGGATGCTCGTGCTGACCGGGTTGGGCGCGACGCTGGGGGTCTCGGGCTTCGCGTCGGTCGCGGGGGTCGGGATCATCGCGCCGGGGGTGCGCGCCGTCGTGACCGTGCGGCTGTACCCCTCGGGGGTCTCGATCGCGAGCGACGCGGGGCTGAGCCCGGTGTTCGTCTCGAGCTCGTTGATGTCGAGGATGATCGTGAAGTTGATCATCCCCTCGTCGGTGATGCGCTCGACCCGGCGGGGGAGTCGGTCGTCCACGCCCAGGTACCACTTCGCCGCGGGGGTGCGGATGATGCTGGGGTTGCGGCTCCCGCCCTCGGGCTCTGACATGTCGTAGCGGACCTGGACGACATCGCACTGGACCCCGTTGACCTCTTCCCGGCCCAGGCTCTCGTACCCGCTCGCGTGGTTCAATTCGCGGTCGAACGCGACCTCGCTGGTGAGCTCGGGGATCGCGAGCAGGTCGAGCGCGGAGAGGGCGATCGTGCCGCTCCGGCCCGTGCGGGGGCGCTCCTGGACCGCTTTCTTCTCGTGATCGACATAGATGAACAGGTCGGGGGTCCGCAGGGCCTTGATGTCCTGCTGCTCGGCGGTCGAGGTGTGCTTGTAGGACGCGTCGACGCGTTCGTGCCAGGCGGGGCCCGACGCGATGTCGGGGTTCCGCGCGAGCTGGACGGTGCCCTTCGCGGTCGGGACCACGCTCGCGAAGCCGCCCGCCCCGGAGAGGTTGACCTTCGCGGAAAGCGACTTGAGCGAACGCATCGCGGACGCGGACTCCCGGAAGATCGCGGCGGCCTCCGCGTTCGCGGGCGCCGCGGCTTGTGCCTCTCCCTGGGCGCGCGCCTCGGGGGCGATCCCCGCGGTCAGACCCGCGGCGAGGAGAGCGGCGAGAGCGAGCGGAACGGCTGGGCGGCTGATGATGCGCATGGTGAGCGATCTCCGTTGGGGTCGTGGAGTCCTGCGGGTCGGCGCGGAATGGTCAGGATCGACGCGCCGGCGGGCAAACTGTAGCCGGGCGACCTTCTCAACCGGTTCGCGACAGAAAGGTTGCGGTCCCGCGTTGCCCGGGATCCGAACTCCTTTCGAACAAACGCGGGCGTCGTCAGGATGCGAGCAGGGTGCGGAGCGCCGCGCCGGGGTCCGCCTGCCGCATCAGGTGCTCGCCCACGAGGACGATGCCCACGCCCGCTTCGCGGAGCTTGGCGAGGTCTTCGGGGGTCTTGATGCCCGATTCGCTGACCAGGACGCTGGTGTCCTCGACCATGTCCGCGAGCCGGAGCGTGTGCTGCAGGTCGGTGGTCATGGTGGTGAGATCCCGGTTGTTGATCCCCAGGAGGCAGTAGGAGGGGTGGGGGAAGCCCACATGGGGACGGACCCGCAGCAGGTTGTCCATGCTGTGGACCTCGAGCAGGACGGTCATCCCCAGCCGCTGCGCGAGGATGAGCAGATCGACCATCATCGATTCGTTGAGCGCCTCGGCGATGAGCAGGACCGCGTCGGCGCCCGCCGCCCGGCTCTCCCAGAGTTGCCAGGGGTGGATGATGAAGTCCTTGCGGATGACCGGGAGCCCAACGGATTCTTTGATCCGCTGAATGAAGGACAAATGTCCCCCGAAGTACCGCTCGTCGGTGAGGCAACTGATCGCCTTGGCGCCCGCGTCGGCGTAGGCTCGCGCGATCGCCTCGGGGGCGAACCCGTCCCCGTCGTACTCGGGACGGATCAGCCCCGCGGAGGGGCTCTTGCGTTTCACCTCCGCGATCACGGCTGTTTCGTTCGAGTTTTTGCGCGTCACGGCCCGAAAGAAGTTTCTGGGTGGGTCCGCCTGGGCCACCATCGCCTCGAGTTCCGCGAACGGGAGTTCGGACTTGCGTCGCTCGACCTCATCACGCTTGGCAGCGAGGATCTCGTCGAGCACGGGTGGTGTGTCTCCGTCCGTCATTGCGGGCATTGTTGCGGGGTTGTCGCTCTGCGTCTGCGCCGCCCCCGCGCTGGCGGGCGACGGGATGGAGAACATGACCGTCGCGGACATGGCGCGGTGGGCGAAAGACCACACCGCGGTGATCGTCTCGGTGCTGGGGCTCGTCTCCGTCCTGATCCTCTGGAGGCTCCGCTGCCTGGGCCCGGGCGGGCTGAACGCGGGCGAACGCGATGTGAAGCCCATCCCCGTCGCGATGTGGCTGTTCTGCGGCATCGCGACCCTGCTCGGGTTCTATCTGGGTGGGCAGGTCGGCTACGAGATCGTGGGCCCGATCGAGGGGGAGGGCACCCCGCGCGATCAGGCGATCATGACCATTCTCGCGGCCGGTGTCGGCTCGCTGCTCGGCGCGGGGCTGCTCTGGTTCGTGCACAGGCAGGCGCCCGAAAGCGGGACGAAGCCCGACTGGGTGGATATCCCCCTCGCGCTGGGGCTGTTCGTGGTGATCTACCCGCTGCTGGCGCTCTCGGGGATCGTGGGGCACTGGATCGCGCGGGGATTGGACACCGTCCCGCAGGACCGGATCGCCCACAGCACCCTCCGCCTGATCGCGGAGAACATGGGCGACGAGTGGAACTGGGCGCTGATCGCGGCGATCGTGGTCCTCGTGCCGATCGTCGAGGAACTGATCTACCGGGTCTTCATCCAGTCGGCGTTCCTGCGGATCGTGCGCAGCCGATGGATCGCGGTCTTCCTCACCAGCTTTGTCTTCGTGCTCGCGCACTGGGGCGTGCTCCCCGAGGGGGGCAAGCACGCCCTTGCGCCCCTGTTCGTGCTCTCCGTCGCCCTCGGGGCGGCCTACGAGCGCACGGGCCGGCTCGGGGTGCCGATGGTGATGCACGCGGCCTTCAACACCCTGAACATCGTCCTCGCGTTCGTGATCGACCCCCTGGCGGAGTGAGGCCGCGGGTCTGTCTATCCCCCTGCGCCCAGTGATCTTGGGGCATCCGAGCGGCGCGGCGTCGGGTCGCATACAACTCTCGGATGCCCATCTCGAGCGAATTCATTAACCGTGACCTGTCCTGGCTCACCTTCAACGAGCGCGTGCTGGCGCAGGCGGAGGACGGGGGCGTCCCCCTGCTCGAGCGGGTGAAGTTCCTCGCGATCTTCTCGAGCAACCTCGACGAGTTCTTCATGAAGCGGGTCGGGTTGCTCAAGCTCCGCATGGCTGGGCGGGGCGGCGCCGAGAAGACCACCCACGAGGGCATCACCCTGGGCGGGCTGCGGCACGAGATCCGCGAGCGCGTCGAGGGCCTGCAGGCGAGGCAGGCCTCGGTCTGGCGCGACGCTCTGATCCCCGCGCTCGCGGAGGCCGGGATCCGCATCCGCAAGCACAACGACCTGACGGAATCCCAGCGTTCGGACATCGACGCGTGGTTCGACGCGAATGTGTTCCCGATCCTCACCCCTCTCGCGGTGGACCCCTCGCACCGCTTCCCGTTCATCTCGAACCTCTCGGAGAACTTCGGGTTGCTCGTCGCCAGCCCGGGGTCGTCCCGCCGGGCGTTCGCGCGGGTGAAGATCCCCAGCGTGGTGCCGCGGTTCGTGCCGCTTGTGAATGACGAGGAGGAGGCGCACGAGTTCCTCGCGCTCGACGACCTGATCGAGCACAACCTCTCGAGGCTCTTCCCGGGCCTGGAGATCCAGGCGATCGCGCCGTTCCGCGTCACGCGCTCCGCGGCGCTCGACGACGAGGAGGACGACGACGACGATGTGATGGAGCGGGTGGAGGACGAGCTGCGCCGGCGCCGGTTCGCGGACGCCGTGCGGATCGAGGCGTCCCCCCGCGCATCCGACGATGTGCTGCAGTTCGTGGTCACGCAGCTGGGCCTCGACGACATCGATGTGTACACCCGCGCCGGACCCCTCGAATATCAGGACCTGCACGCGATCGCGTCGCTGCCCCGTCCCGACCTCCGGGAGACGCCCTGGCGACCCGTCGTGCCGGTCGATCTGCGGAATCTCGCGACGGTCGAGGAGATGCGCCGCGCGGCGGACGGGGGCCTGCCCAGGGGCGATTCGGACACGCCCACCTCGACGATCTTCGACGCGATCCGCGAGGGCGACATCCTCCTGCACCATCCTTACGAGAGCTTCGAGGCGTCGGTCGAGCGGTTCGTCTCCGAGGCCGCGGACGACCCGGATGTGGTCGCGATCAAGCAGACGATCTATCGCACCAGCCCCGACTCGCCCTTCGTGCGATCGCTGATCCGCGCCGCGGAGAACGGGAAGAATGTCGCGTGCCTTGTGGAGCTGCGCGCGCGCTTCGACGAGCAGCGGAATGTCGCCTACGCGCGGCAGCTCGAGCACGCGGGGGTGCATGTCGCCTACGGGGTTGTGGGCCTCAAGACCCACTGCAAGTGCTCGCTCGTGGTGCGCCGCGAGCACAACGAGGGCGCGTCGGGCATCCGCGCTTACGCGCACATCGGGACCGGCAACTACCACCCGAAGACCGCGCAGCTCTACACCGATCTCGGCCTGCTCACCGCGGACCCGGCGCTCACGGGCGATGTGGTGAAGATCTTCAACACGCTGACGGGGCACGCGTCCGATCAGGACTACGAGAAGCTGCTCGTGGCGCCGGGGGGGATGCGCCCCGCGTTCGAGCGGATGATCGATCGGGAGATCGAGCACGCGCGGGCCGGGCGCCCGGCGCGGATCGTCGCGAAAATGAACCAACTCGAGGACCGGGCCCTCACGCGCCGTCTCTACGAGGCGAGCGCCGCGGGCGTCGAGGTGCGGCTCATCGTGCGGGGCTTCTGCTGCCTGCGTCCGGGTGTCGGGGGCCTGAGCGAGAACATCCGCGTGCGCTCCGTCATCGGGCGTTTCCTCGAGCACTCGCGCATCTACCACTTCGCGAACGGCGCGTCGGACCCCGAGGAGGGCGAGTTCTATATCGGTTCCGCGGACTGGATGTACCGGAACCTCAACAACCGCGTCGAGGCGACGACCCCAGTCGAGGACCGGGACGCACGGCGCAGGCTCACGCACATCCTCGATGTCCTCTGGCGCGACCGCCGGAACGCGTGGGAGATCACCGGGGACGGCGGGCACACGAGACTGGAGCCCGACGATTCCGCGGAGATCGGGACGCCCGAGGCCTCGGGCACCTTTGCGAGCCTGATGGCGGATATCCAGGCCTGAGCCGTCCCTCGGGTCGGTCCGATCAGCCCCCCACCGCGAGCGCCGCGTTCGCCGGGCGGGTCCCGGTGCGCCATCGCCTCCCCAGGTCGAGCAGCGGGCGTTCGACCCACCGGTACGACGCCGCCGCGATCGCGAGCGTGAGCGCGCATTTGAACAGGTCGAACCACAGAATCATCCAGGGCGTCACCGCGTCGAGGCTGCCTGTCACACGGTCCGCGAGGTGGAAGACGGGGTAGTGGTAGAGGTAGATCCCGTAGCTGATGCGTCCGAGCGCGACGAGCGGCGCCGAGGTGAGCAACGCGCCGGTGATCGTGCCCTTGCCCTCGCACGCGAGCGCCGTGAACAGGATCGACGCGGAGAGCAGGGCGGTCGCATAAGCTCGGGTCATCGCGTCGGGGACGCCCGAGATCGAACCCAGCGCCCAAGCGAACCCTGCTGACGAGGCAGAGCAGAGGCCCGCGAGAACCAGCAGGCGTTGGCGACTCGCCCGAGCGACCGGCTCGTAGAACGCAAGCAGCGAACCGAGCCCCAGCGAGAGCGATCGGCAGAGCGAGCCGCGGTAGATCAACTCGTCCGCGTGCTCCGGTTCGAGGGCGCGCCAGGCGAGCATCGCGGCCCCCGCGACGAGCGGTGTTGCGAGACACAGCGCCCGGCTGACACGATGGGGGGTGAAGAGCACCACAAGCGGCCAGAGCAGGTAGTAGTGCTCCTCGACGCACAGGGACCAGGTGTGCCGCAGGGGGCTGGGCGTCGCGTCGAACGCGAACAGGTAGTTGGAGGTGTAGGTCGCGCTGCGGACGAGCTCGTTGAGCGGGACGGCGGGCGCGAGCGTCGCGAGGGTGAGGACATAGACCGGGAAGATCCGCAGCGCGCGCCGGGCGAGGAACCCCCGGTAGGCGTTGGGCGCGCCCCGATCGCGGAGCAGGATGCGGGTGATGAGGAACCCGCTGAGGACGAAGAAGATGTCCACGCCGATGTACGCGGGGTGGACCGGCAGGCCCTCGTTGATCGCGACGAGCCAGGCGTGCCGCCCGTCCATGGGGATGTGCGCCGCGAGCACGAGGGCGACCGCGATGAACCGGAGTCCGTCGAGTGTCCGCACATGATCCATCGCGATCCGTCCAACTGTGCCGGTCGCCGCTGCGGCGCGCGGTCGCGGCTCCGAACGATGCGGCGTGGCGCTGCGCTCGTCTCGGGGACGCGGAGACGCCGCCAGCCCATCCCTAGGGATGGCATTCGTCACGAGATCCCGCCGTGCTTGAGGAGGCACGGGCGGAAACCCGCGGGGCACGCCGGGACATGCGGCGCGTGCGGGCCGCGCCTTCCGCGCGGGTGGTGCGCGTCCCTTCGGGGGGACGGGATTATGGGAAGCGAGCGGATCGGCGGGGGGATTCAGCTCCCGCTGGGTTCAGGCAGTCATATCGGAACCGGGCCTCGCCGCGGGCCCGCCGCCGGATCTACGATTGCGGATGAACTGGACCAAGAAAGACCTGCTCGCCAACCCCGTCGAGCACATCGACCTGACGACCTACGACGCCCGCCCGATCCTCGACGCGTGGGCGAAGACCGCTTACCAGGCGCGGAACACCGCGCGGGCGGCGGAGATCTACTCGATGATGCTCGCCGACACCGGGTGCGCGGTGATCTTGACGCTCGCCGGGTCGCTGATCAGCGCCGGGATGAAGAAGGCTATCTGCCAATTGATCGAGGCGAACGCCGTCGACGCGATCGTCTCCAGCGGGGCGAACCTCGTCGACCAGGACTTTTTCGAGGGGCTGGGATTCCGCCACTACATCGCACCGGGCAGCCCCGAGAGCCCCCCCGTTGACGACCCGACGCTGCGCGACTTCGCGATCGACCGGATCTACGACACCTACATCGACGAGGACGAGCTCCGCATTTGCGACGATAAAACGAAGGAGATCTTCGATTCGCTTGAGCCCGGGGCGTACTCGAGCCGGGCGCTGCTCGCCGAGTTCGGCAAGTATCTCGACGCCAACCATCCGGGGAACGAGTCGATCCTGCTCACCGCCCACCGCAAGGGCGTGCCCGTCTTCTGCCCGGCGTTCAGCGACTGCTCCGCGGGCTTCGGCATCGTGATGCACCAGGCCGAGCGGGCGAGGGCCGGCAAGCCCTCGGTCACGATCGACAGCGGGCGCGACTTCTTCGAGCTCACGCAGATCAAGCTGCACACCATGGAGCAGAAGGGCGACACCGGTCTGTTCATGCTCGCGGGGGGCGTGCCCAAAAACTTCGTGCAAGACATCGTCGTCTCGGGCGAACTGCTCGTCGAGAAGGGGCTGGTCGACCTGCCGGAGGGCACCGAGACCCCGATGCACAAGTACGCGATCCAGCTCACCGCGGCCGACGCGCGGGACGGGGCCCTGTCCGGCTCGACCCTCCGCGAGGCGTGCTCGTGGGGCAAGGTCGATGTGGTCCACGAGCAGATGGTCTTCGGCGAGGTGACGACCCTCTTCCCGCTCATCGCGTCCGACGCCTACCACCGCGGGGCGTGGAAGGCACGGCCGGAGAGGAGGCTGTCGGATCTTTTCGCGCCGGCGGCGGTGTGACACGTCGCCAAGGCCGTCCGTGCGACCAGAGCGTCTTTCCGCCGATCCGTCTGATCCGCGCCAGGACCGATGCCGACGAGCCTGAAGCGCAAGCGAAGGAAGGAACAAGGGACGCCTTCGCTTGCGCTTCAGGCTCGTTCATGACAAGCACTCCGCCATCGCACCAGAGACGCGAACATCGTTCCCGCTCCGAGTCCTTCGCGACCTCCGCATTCGACCCGGCGCACGTCATGCCCCAACAATCCCGCATGTCCGAGGCCGACCTGCTGGCGCACATCCGCGACCGCTCGCGCGACCTGCACGCCCTCACCGGCCACTTCGGCGAGGTCGTCGTCGGGCCGGGCGACGACTGCGCCGTGATCCGAGAGCCGGGAGGCGGCCTGCTCGTCATCGGCGTCGATCAACTCGTCGAGGGCCGACACTACGAGCCGGGGACGGAACTGGACCTCGTCGCCCGCAAGTCCGTCGCCCGGGCGGTGTCCGACCTCGCCGCGATGGGGGCCCGTCCCGCGTGGGGGCTCGCGACGGGGATCCTGCCGGCCGGCTACGCGCACGGCGACGAACTCTTCGACGCGATGGCGAAGTGGGCGAGGCACTTCGGGTGCCCGCTGATCGGGGGCGACATCGCGTTCAGGCCCAAGGACAGCCCGCTCTCGCTCACCGTCACCGCGGCGGGTCGGATGGATCCCGGCGTCGATCCCGTCCTCCGATCCGGGGCGCGCGCCCACGACGAGATCTGGCTCACCGGGCAGGTCGGCGGGAGTTTCGAGTCCGGCTGGCACCTGCGGTTCGAGCCCCGGATCGACGCGGGCCTCGCCGCGGCGGCGTACCGCTCACCCGGCGGCGCGCGCACGCACGCGATGATCGATCTGTCCGACGGTCTGGGTCGGGATGCGAGCCGAGTCGGCGCGGCCTCGGGTGTGCGGCTGGAAATCGACGCCGCCCGGCTCCCGATCAGCCACCGTTGTTCGTCGTGGGTCGAGGCGGTGCGCGAGGGCGAGGACTACGAACTGCTGATCTGCGTTTCGCCCAGGCATCCGGAGATCGAAGCGCCGCCGTTCCGTTGGGGTGCGGAGGGCGCGCCGGGGCTGATCGGGCCGATCGGGCGTGTGCGCGCGTGCCGCGAGGGCGAGGCACCCGGGGCGACGATCATCGATCCGCACGGGCGCGCGCACGATGCGGCGGAGCTCGGGTGGGACCACGGGTGACGGGATCCGTTCGCGTCGGCTCGGCGGGCGTCTTCGTTATCGAAAACCGCCGATCCGGGCCGATGGCTAGTAGATGGAGCCGCTCGAACTGAGCACCGTGGACCTGATCTACATCGCGATCGTCCTGAGTGGCGGGGCGGTGCTGCTCTGGCGCACGCTGGTGTTCCTCGGGACGGTCCGCGAGGGGCGGCTGGGCAAACTCCAGCGCCGCCGGCTCTTTGACTCTGTCCCGCGCAAAGACCCCCGCGACAACGGCAAGCAGGTCGCCCTCGAGAAGGGCGAGGAGGCGATCCAGCGGCACTTCACTGTCATGCGTCGCGTGCTCATCCCGCTGATCGTGGGGCTCACGCTGCTGCTCGCGGCGCTCCCGATCCTCGCGGAGTCGTCCGCTTCGGCGGCGTCGATCTTCGGGGCGGTGCTCGCGGTTGTGATCGGTCTTGCCGCCCGTCCGTTCCTCGAGAACGCGATCGCGGGCATCGTCATCAGCGCCTCGCGTTTGGTGCGCATCGGGGACACCGTTCGCATCGACGATCTGTACGGGACGGTCGAAGACATCACCGCGACGCACACGGCCGTCAAGCTATGGGACTGGCGGCGCTACCTCGTGCCCAACTCGACGATGCTGCAGCGGGCGTTCCTGAATCACTCGGTGTTCGACACGCTCGAGTGGGCGAATGTCGAATTCTGGGTGAGCCCCGAGGCGGACATCGCGGAGGTGAAATCGCTCGCGCTCGACGCCGCAACACGGACCGGCAAGGTGGCGGGAGACGAGGCACCGGAGTTCTGGGTCCGCGAGATGCAGCGTGACGGCGTCTGCTGCGTCGTCGCCGCGTGGGCCGCGACGGCGACGGACGCGTGGGCGCTCCGCAGCGGGGTGCGCGAGCGATTGCTGGGCGACTTCCGCGAGCGGGGGATCGCGACGATGCTCAGCCGGCACGCGGTGGCGCGCGAAACGATCTGATTCCCGGACCCGTGCGCGCAAACCGGGGCGCCGCATCCCAACAATTGCCCGGAGGACGCTCCGAAAGGGGCGCCCGCTCGGGAAAGGGCTCGGCATGATGTGGATTCTCGGCTTCGCGCTCTGGTGGACCTTCGACGACACGCTCGCGGGCGCGATCGGCAATCCGGGGCTGGGGGCGCTGCCCTGGTGGGTGGTGCTGCTCGCGGCGCTCGCGCTGCACATGGCGTGCGGGGCGGACATCGAGGAGCGGATCAAGTCGCTGCAGGCGGGGCGTGAGAAGAAAGCCTGCAAGTAAGGCGGTCGGATTGACAACAGCGCCCGTTGTACGGCGCACGAAAAAGCCCCCCGCTTGCGCGAGGGGCTCGTTGATGATCGTGACCTGTGGATGCCGATCAGCGGGCGAAGTGGCTGAACGCCTTGTTCGCCTCGGCCATGCGGTGGGTCTGGTCGCGGGTGTTCATCGCCTTGCCCTCGCCCTTCGCGGCCATGATGAGTTCCTCGGCGAGGCGCTCGGCCATGGGGCGGCCCTTGTCGGCGCGGGCGGCCTGGATGATCCAGCGGAAGGCGAGCGACTGCTGGCGCTTCTTGTTGACCTGGATTGGCACCTGGTAGTTGGCACCGCCGATCCGCTTGCTGCGGACCTCGACGAAGGGCTTCACATTCTCCACCGCGATGTGGAAGACGGCGAGCCCGTTCTCGGGCTTGTCCTCCGCGGTGGAGCGGGCGAGCCGCTCGTCGATCAGCTTGAGGGCGTCGTACATCACGCGCTGGGCGCGGGACTTCTTGCCGTCGTACATGATGCAGTTGATGAACTTCGCCAGCACCAGGTCATCGTGGACCGGATCGGGGCGCAACTGCTCTTCGGACATCGTGATGCGGCCGGCCATGTCGAATCTCCTTCTGAGGCTCATCTGCCGGTCGATCGTGGTCGATCGGTCTCGGCTGTCTGTTCACCCGCGCGCCCGGCCTTAGGCGTGCGGATTACTTGCCCGAGCGTCGGCATTCCGAGCCGGCACTCAACGGGACGATCGTCCCGAAACAAACGCCCGTCGCTCTCACGACGGGCGGCGTGTGATCTGGTTACTTGCCCTTCTTAGCGCCGTACTTCGAGCGGCCCTGCTTGCGGCCGTCCACGCCCAGCGTGTCGAGCGACCCGCGGACGATGTGGTAGCGGACACCCGGAAGGTCGCGGACACGCCCGCCTCGGACGAGCACGATGGAGTGCTCCTGGAGGTTGTGGCCCTCGCCCCCGATGTAGGCGGTGACTTCCTTGCCGTTGCTCAGGCGGACACGCGCGATCTTGCGCAGCGCCGAGTTGGGCTTCTTGGGGGTGGTCGTCTTGACCTGCAGGCAGACGCCGCGACGCTGCGGGCTCTGCTCCAGGTCGCGGACCTTGGACTTCACCTTGGGCGTCTTGCGGGGCTTGCGGACAAGCTGATTGATCGTCGGCATGGTTCTGCCTCTGTCAGGGTCGTCGGACCAGCGGGACCCGGTTGTCGGAATCGCGGCGTGCCCACCACGGCACACCATCTCCCCACCTCCCGCGGGGAACCTCAAGAATAGGCGCCAGACCGGGCGAGGCAAGCGGCAACGCACGGCCGCGCGCGGGAGGCGGGTTCCGGTCCTCCCGGGTGGGCTCCTATTCTTGCCTCCCATGCGTTACCGCGTCTGCAAATCCTTCGAAGTCGAGAGCGGGCACATGCTCAGCAAGCACCCGGGGCGGTGCCGCTATCCGCACGGTCATTCGAGGCGGATCGACATCGTGGTCTCCAGCGAGCGTCTCGACGATCACGACATGGTCTGCGATTTCAAGGCGATCAAGCTCGCGGTCGCGGACCTGCTCGATCGATTCGATCACGCGATGGCCCTCAATGCGGGGGATCCTTTCGCGAAGGAGCTCATCGAGGGCGGCATGGCGAGCCGGGTCGTGGTGTTCGATGACGAGGACCCCACGACGGAGGTCATGGCGCGGCGCATCTTCGAGGAGGTCACCGCGGCGATCGCGGAGGGGCGGACGCTCACCGACGCGGACGGGAACGCGTTCGGGTTCCCGACGGGTCTGACGATCGAGCGGGTCCGCGTGACGGAGACCTCCTCGTCGTGGGCCGAGTACGGGATCTGAACCCCGAGCTTGCCGATCCCGTATACCGACAATCGGGGTTCGTTCCCTGGCAGAGACGCACTCGTTTCGTGGAGGGACGCATGATGCTCAACTTCAATCTGATTCGGAACACCTGCCACGCCGGGCTGCTCTTCGCGGTCTTGGTCGGTCTGTTTCTGGCCCCCGCGGCGCGCGCGCAGTCGGCGGCGGATGATCTGCGATTCGCGAACGCGCTCTCCCGCGCGTTCGAGCAGGCGGCCGACAAGGTCGATGCGGCGGTCGTGCACATCACGACCGAAGCGGAGATCCAGCGGTACCGGCAGGACCTGTTCGGGCGCCGGTTCCGTGTCGGCCCCCCCGAGCTGCGCCAGAACGGGCTGGGGTCGGGCGTCATCATCGACGCGGGCGAGGGGCTCGTGCTCACCAATCATCATGTCGTCGCGGAGGGCGATCGGCTCATCGTTCGCCTCGACGACGGACGCGAGATCGAAGCGGAGTTGATCGGGTCCGACGAGCCCACCGACCTCGCGGTGCTCCGCATCGAGGCGGACGACCTGCACGCGGTCCCCTTCGGCGACAGCGACGCGCTCCGCGTCGGGGAATGGGTCCTCGCGCTGGGCAGCCCCTTTGGGTTCGAGAGCACCGTGACCGCGGGGATCGTGAGCGCCAAGGGTCGTTCGCTCGATCGTGATCCCAATGAGCCGTCGTATCAAGAGTTCATCCAGACCGACGCGGCGATCAACCCGGGCAACTCTGGGGGCCCTTTGATCAACCTCGCGGGCGAGGTCGTGGGCATCAACTCCGCGATTATCAGCGCGACCCGGCAGAGCGCGGGCCTGGGCTTCGCGATCCCCAGCGCCATCGCGGAACGGGTGGTGTCGTCGATTGTGGAGTACGGCCGGGTCCGGCGGGGCTATCTGGGCGTGGAGATGCGCGACCTGACCCCCGAGCAGCGTCGCTCGTTCGGGCTCCGTCCCGATGTCGGGGTTTCGATCGGGCGCGTGCAGGAGAACACGCCCGCGAAGGACGCGGGCCTCGAGGAGGGCGACATCGTCCTGCGGATCAACGGTCGCGAGGTCGTGGGGGGGCTCAACCGCCTGCGGAACCTGATCAGCCTCACCCCTCCGGGCGAGGAGATCGAGATCGAGGTGCTCCGCAACGAGCGCCCGATCCGGGTCCGCGCCCGCGTCGCGGACATCACCGAGATCCGCGCGGCGCAGCTGGACGGGACGCCGGTGCATGAGCTGGGCGTGATCGTGCGCGAGATGACGCGCGACACGAGCCGGCGCATGGGGTATTCCCAGCATGTGCCGGGGTTGCTGGTGCTGGATGTGCAGCCGGGCACGCCCGCGGCCGACGCGGGCATCGAGATCGGGGACATCCTGACGGAGGTCGACGGTTTCAAGGTCGACGACGCGGATGAACTGATGCGTGGGCTGCAGAACAGTCTTGCGAACACGATCATCGAGCTCGTCCGGGGTCGGATGCGGGGCACCGTCGAGGTCGAGCTCGACTGAGGTCTCGACTCTCTGCCTGCTGTCCCAAGCCTTTGGCACGCTTATGCTTCCCGCTCACAGAGTTCTCGGGAGGCACTGGGTATGCGCGCGATCGTCACCGGCCAGGTCGGCATGGACAAGAAGCCCTATCTGCAGAAGGTCGCGGATTTCGCGGGCCAGCAGGGCGAGCCGCTCGAGGTCTTCAACATCGGGGACATCATGTACGAGGAGGCGAAGGATGTCCCGCAGGGGCAGATCCTCAACCTCCCGCTCAGCCGGCTCAACTCGCTCCGTCGTGCGGCCTTCAAGGATGTCATCGCCGCCGCCCGCGATCACGAGAACCTCATCGTCAACACGCACGCGACCTTCCGTTGGCGGCACGGCCTGTTCAGCGCTTTCGATTTCGACCAGGTCGAGAAGCTCGCGCCGGACCTGATGATCTGCCTGGTGGACAACATCGAGATGGTCCACCACCGCCTCCACGCGGAGCACGACATCGACGCGACGCTCAAGGACTGCATGGTCTGGCGCGAGGAGGAGCTGCTCGCGACCGAGCTGCTCAGCCAGGCGATCCCGGGGAGCAAGTTCTACATCGTCAGCCGGGGGCGGCACGACGATACCGCGCGCACCATGTTCCGCCTGCTCTGCCGCCCCGAGATGCGGAAGGTCTACCCCTCGTTCCCGATGAGCCATGTGGTGGACATGCCCGATGTGCTGGCGGAGATCGACGCCTTCCGGGCGGCCCTCGCGGAGCACTTCATCACCTTCGACCCGGGCGATGTCGACGAGAAGCTGCTGCTCGATCGGGCGATCGAGGCCGCGAAGCTGGGCAATGTCGACCAGTGGCTCGATGTCACCCCCCACACTTTCGGCGGCTCGAAGAAGGCGGGCACCGACCCGCTCCGCGTCCGCGTGCGCGAGGTCCTCGACATCGCGGGCGACATCGACGGACAGATCTACATGCGCGACTTCAAGCTCATCGACCAGTCCGACATGATCGTGAGCTATGTGCCCGAACTGCCGGGCGAGGACGGCAAGGCCTTCCCCGGGCTCTCCTCGGGGGTGGAGCGAGAGCTCCAGCACGCGTTCGAGCACGCGAAAGAGGTCTATGTCGTCTGGAAGCCGGGCAAGCAGCCCAGCCCCTTCATCACCGAAACCTGCACGAAGTGGTTCACCAGCACCGACGATGCCCTGACCTACTTCGAGGAGAAGGGCATGTTCGCCGAGAAGAACCTGTTCGGGCAGTAATCCGCGACAAGCGGGCGAGTTCAATGGCCGTGCACGCTCGCTCAGGCCTCGGTCGGACTACTCGTGAAGAATGGCACGCGTTGTTCCCCATGAGGGGATCCGCGTCGGAGGAGACCGGGCGATCGGGTGCGCAGCGGGCCCCGCGCATCCGAGATGTGCATCCGGCTCTGCGCACCGTGACGCATGACCTTGCGGAAACGCCCGGCATCGGGGCGGTCGGGTCGTATGTCCATCGATCAGCGTGGATGGGCACGAACCTCGTCGTCTCCTTGATCCGGACCCGGGACACGCCGATAGGGGGGTGACCCGGGAGGAGTCGTTGCGCATGCTCGGACAGAATCCGTACAGACGCCTTGTCCTCAAGATTGCCTTGCTCGTGTTTTTCGCCGAGCTCGCGGTCATGCTGGTGATTCCCGAGATCGCGGGGCACCTGCAGGGCTGGCGCGGCGCTCTCCTCGACGCGTTCCTCTTGATTTCGATGGTCGGCCCCCTCGTGCTGTGGCGTGTCTCCGCGTGGAGCACTCGCGGCGCCAGCGACCCTGCACCGGTGCGTGCGGGTTGGTTCTCGGGCCCGCTCCCGGTGCTGGGTGTGCTCGCCGTCGGTGTTCCGCTCTCCCTCGCGTTCGCGTGGGCCTTGGGCAGGCAGATCGACAGGACGGCCCAGAGCCGCTTCGAGGCCATTGTCCTGAATGCGGAGCGATCGCTGCAGGATTGGGTCTACCGACCCATCTACGGCATGCACGGTGCGCGTGGTGTGTTCGTGGCGAGCGACAGCGTCTCGCCCGCTGAGTTCGCGCGGTATGTCGCCAGCCGGGACTTGCCCCGCGAGTTCCCGGGTGTGGGACAGCTGGGATTTCTCGTTCCCGAGAGCGAGCGCCCCGCGCCGGTCCGCTGGTCGGTGCGGCACGCGGAGCCTTCGCTCGTGTCCGGGCTCGCGCCGGGAGATCCGGTCGACGACCCGCGGCTCATCTCGATCCTGCGCGAGAGTGTCGAGCGGCAAGCGAACAGGCTGACCCCGCCTATTGATCTTCCGCTGGGTGACGGTTCGGTACGATCCATGCTCTGGCTCGTTCCCGTGTATACCAACGGGGCGCCGTGCGAGACGAGCGAGCAGCGATGGAGCGCCCTCGCGGGTGTGCTCATCGCGACCTTCGACCCCGGCGCGCTCTCGGCTCAGGTCACCCCGGCGCTGGGTGGGATGGCGACCCTCGATGTTATTGCCGGTCTGCCAGATGAAGCGCCGGGGCACTTCCTTTTCGGCATGGGGGAAAGCCTCGACGGGAGCCGGGCGGGGGCTCCCGACCCGACAAGTTCGACGGTCCCGTTCGAACACGAGACGCGGCTCGAGATCGGCGGGCAATCCTGGACGCTCCGGTTCCGATCGACCCCCGCGTTCGATGCTGGGATCAGCCGGGACCTCCCGACATTCGTCGCGACGGGAGGGATCGCGATCACGGCGCTCGTCGCGGGCCTGTTGCACGCGATGAGCAGCGGGCGGCGCCGCGCCCTGCGCCTGGCGAACGAGATGACCGAGCGGGTGCGCACCCTGTCGGCGGTCGCGACGAACACTTCCAATGCGGTCATCATCACCGACGCTGAGCAGCGGATCACATGGGTCAATCAAGGCTTCACCGACATCACGGGCTATACCTTCGAGGAATGCGTGGGGCGGAAGCCCGGCTCGTTCCTGCAGTTCGAGAAGACCGACCCTGAGACGCGGCGCGCGATCCGCGAGGCGATCGGGGAGGGAAGGGGCTTCAGCGGCGAGATCCTGAATCGTGCGAAGGACGGGCGCGAGTACTGGCTCGGGGTCGATATCCAGCCGGTGCGGGACGACGCGGGCACGATCACCGGATTCATCGCGGTCGAGTCTGACCTCACCGAGCTCAAGCAGGCGAAGCTCGAGGCGGAGCGAGCGAACGAGGCGAAGAGCCGGTTCCTGTCGTCGATGAGCCACGAGATCCGAACGCCGCTCAACGGGATCATCGGGTTCGCGGAGCTGCTCCAGCGGGGTGCCGACGCGGGCGACGAGGCGACCCGGGCGGAGTGGATCGGGATCATCCACGGGAGCGGCGAGCACCTGCTCAGCCTGCTCAACGATGTTCTCGATCTCTCGAAGCTCGACGCGGACAAGATGGACATCGGTCTGGCGCCGTGCAACCCGCGTTCGGTCGTCGCGGACGCCGTGCTGCTGCTGCGATCACGGGCCGACGAGAAGGGCATCGCGCTCACGGAGCGCTTCGATGACTCGGTCCCCGCGGCGATCCGGAGCGACAAGACCCGCATCCGCCAGATCGTGATGAACCTCGTCTCCAACGCGGTGAAGTTCACCAAGCAGGGCGGTGTGAGCGTGACCACCTCCGCGCGGGGCGAAGGCGACGACCGGCGGCTGGTCATCGAGGTGCGCGACAGCGGGATCGGCATGTCCGAGGAGCAGGTGCGTAACCTGTTCAACCCGTTCCAGCAGGGGGACCGGACCATCACCGACGACTTCGGCGGCACGGGTCTCGGGCTCTCCATCTCGCGCGATCTCGCCCGCAAAATGGGCGGGGACATCACCGTCCGCAGCGCCCCCGGTATCGGCAGTGTCTTCACCGTGACGCTCGCGGCGCATCCGTTGCTGCCGGGCGAGGCGCTGCCCAATCCCCTGCCGACCCGCGATCCTTGGGTGCAGGGCGACGGGCAGAACGCGACACCGCTCGAGGGCGCGCGGGTGCTCGTTGCGGACGATGTCGAGGCAAACCGCAAGGTCGCGCGGATGTTCCTGACGCGTGCCGGCGCGGAGGTCACGACCGTCGATGATGGGGAGCAAGCGGTCGCGGAGGTCGAGAAGAGCCGGTTCGATCTCGTCCTCATGGATGTCCAGATGCCCCGGATGAGCGGGCTCGACGCGACGCGCCGCATCCGGAGCGCGGGGCACACGATGCCCATCCTCGCGTTGACCGCGTTCTCGTCGGGGGGCGATCGGGCCTCGTGTCTCGACGCGGGCATGAACGATTTCCTTGCCAAGCCGTTCGAGACCGCGGTGCTGATCCAGACCACCGCGAGGTGGATCCGTATGAATGAAACAGGCTTCCCGCGCGGGAGCGCCGATCAGGAACGGGCGGCCGAACCGGAAGCCCCGCCGACACTGAATCTCGAGGAATTCAGGGCGGATCGAGACCTCGCGGAGGTCGCGATCGCCTGGCTCGCGGAGCTCCCCGAGAAGCTCGATCGCGCCGAGCGGGCGATCCGCGACGGGGACTACGACACCGTCGCGGCGATCGGGCACGCCGTGCACGGGTCGGGTGAGTCCCTGGGCATGCCGGGCTTCACCGCTCCCGCTTCGGAGCTCGATGCCGCGGGTCGCACCCGTGATGCCGACGCGGCGAACGACCACCTCCGCGCGCTCCGCGCGGTGCACGCCGACGCGATCGCACGCCTTTCGACGCTCGCGGCCTGAGCGGGCGATCACGCGCGTCTCAGGGCGAGAGTTCCCGGATTCTCAGGTTCCGCCAGCGGACCTCAAGCGGTTCCGTCCGCGCGCCCACGCCGTGCACCTGCAGCGCGGTGTGCCCCCGGCGTGCGGTTTCATCGAGGATGTCCGCCGCGGGAATCCCGTTGATCCAAGTCCGCACGCGCGCGCCCTCCGCGAGGATCCGCACGCGGTTCCATTCGCCCGGCCGATACGCCCGCCGCGCGTAGGGCGCATCGCTGAGGGGGTAGATCCACCCGGTGTCGAGCGACTCGCCGTAGATGCCGCCCGAGTAGGACCGGTCCGACGGATCGAGCTCGACCTGCGGGCCGCTCAGGCGCCCGCGCCGCTCCGCGAGCCCGCCCTCGATCGCGCTGCGGATCTGGATCCCGCTGTTGAGCTCGGGGTGCTGCTTCACCTCGCAGAGCAGTTCGAAATCGCCGAGCGGGCGGTCGAAGACCAAGAAGGTGTTGGGCGTGTCGGGCCTCGTTTGCCCGACGATCGCCGGGCCGGCGTCCGTGTCTTCAACGCGGTACTCGGCGTCCCCGCCGACCACCGTCCAGCCCGACAGCGAATCGCCGTCGAACGCGTCCAGCCGAGGCCCGGGCGTGTACCGCTCGGGCTTGAGCGAGCGGATCCAGACATTCCGGTAGCGCACCGGCCCCTCCGCCATCGAGGCGTGGTCCTGCAGCAGCAGGGGGCCGATGTTCACGGACTCACCGTTCGGGAGTGTCACAAGGTTCGCCGATTCCGCGCCGGGCTGGTTCCGCGCCCCCGTCGGGCGCGGCAGCGCGACATCGTCGTGGATCACCACGCCGTTCCACAGCACGGTCGCCCGCGCGTCGCGGATCTTCTCGCCGTCCCTGAACCGAGCGGCCGTGAACCAGATGTCGTACGCCTGCCAGGTGCCGGGCCCGGTCGAGGCGTTCGTGTCTGCGGGCCTGATCCCATAGATCGCGCCCGCCTCGTTGGCTTCGAGGGCGTCGTCCCCCGCCTTCGTCCCGAGCACCTGGATCTCGTACAGGCCCTGCAGGTACACCCCGCTGTTGCCCGCGAGCTGCCCGATGCCCCCGGGAGGCGCGTACCACTCCACATGCAGGCGCGCATCCCCGAACCGCGTCGCGGTCTCGAAGTCGCCGCCGCTCGCCTCGACATAGCCCGGCGCCGCGAGCAGATCGTCCTGCGTTCGTGTCCCCAGGTTCCCGCCCCGGTGCTTGCCGGCCGGGCGGAACACGGGCTTGGAACTCCGCGTGATCAGCGGTGTCGCGTCGGCGGGTGGCAGCACGCCGACACCCACGCCTGTGCGTTCGATGTCGTGCGTGACCGACGCATCCGTCACGCCCGATGGCATACTCCTTGGGATCGCGTTGAGCGTGTACCACGCCTCGGGTGACCACATCCTGTCGCCGTCGATCGATTCGGCGTCGCAGCGGATGTGAACGCATGAACCCGTCTTCAGTCCGGGAATGGTCAGGCGGACCACCTTTGCCGTCATGTCTGGTCCGGAGCCCACCCAAGTGTCGGTTACGCGAAGTCGCTCGACGCGCTTCTTCGGGCCGCCGTACTCCGCGGTGGGCTCGTACCCCCACTGCTCGATCCGATAGTTGGTCGGGTCCGCAAGCCACTCGGGGTCAACGGATCGCGTGAACCGCAGCTCGAACCCGGTTGGAGTCGCGCGGACGGACTGAAACTCGAACGCGATCTCGCTGGTCCATGACAGCCGTTGCAATCCGAACCGCGTGTCCCGCCAGTTCCAGTTCCCTCCGCCGCCGATGCCCCCGATGAACAACTCACCGTTGGGCCCTTCCGCGATCCGATTGACGCCGACCTCGAGCCCCTGCGTGTGCCGGAAGAGCGCCCCCTGCCACTGTCCGTTCACACGCTCAAGGAACACGCGGCGGAGCCCACCGGCCGTCAGCTCACCGAGCAGCATCTGCCCTTCGAAGGGATCATCCCAGAGCCGCACCGACTCCGTTGGCGAGTTGTTGACCTCATTCTGCGGCAGGTACAGCGCCGGCGCCGTCCGCTCCCGCTCCGCGAACACGCTGGGGTGACCGCCTTCCGGGAACCGCTCCGCGAGGTTGGGGACGATGTTCGTCCGGTTGTAGTGCCCGTAGAACCGTCCCGGGATCACCTCGCTGAACTGGCTCGTCGGCATCCAGGTGCCCTGGTTGTCCGCGTAAAAAAGGGTCGGATGGCCGTACACATCGAGCCCCTGCCCCAGCCCGTTCGGGGTGCGCGTGCCCCCCGCGATCACCCGCGCGTCGTTCGACGAAAGATCCACCTCGAGGATCCCGCCCCGCATCGGCCCGTTCACCGCCGCGTTGGTCCCCATGCCCTCCCACGCCGGGGGCGCCATCGCCGTCGAGAGCGCCGCGTACAGGTAGCCAGGGTGGGGCCCGTCGCCGTCGCGATCGATGTGCTCGAGATCGAAGGTGAACTGGTGGTAGTTCCACCCCTCCCAGCCTTCGCCGACGGTCTCGTGCGTCTCGTAGAATCCGTCCCCGTCCGTGTCGCGCAGGCGAGTGATCGCGCGCCGCTGCGCGACATACAGGTCCCCCCCGATCGCGCACAGGCCCGCGGGTTCGTACAGCCCCTCCGCGACGACCTCGACCGTAACTTTCGACGGGTCGCCCTCGGGGTTCTCCGCGAGCGTGACCCCGCTGAGCGCGACGAGCGTGTCGGGCTCCTTTGCGTCGATATCGGGCAGCGCCACCTCGTCCCGCTGCAGCGGGAAGAAGGTCCCGACGATCAGGCGGTTGCGGCGGTCGAAGCACATCGCCCCGACCATGGGCTCGAAGCCCTCGGGGCGGATCGAGTCGACGCGCCACGCCGGGTGCACGCCGTCCAGCGGCATCCCGTCGCCGGGGCGCCCTCCCCCGACGATGCGGTTGATGCCGGGCGAGGTCACCCGCGTCGGGTCGCGGTCGGTGGTGAGCCGATCCCCCGGGATCGCGGCCCACTCGCCCGTGCCGGGCGGCATCCACTCGACGAGGATCCCGCGCCGACCCCCGCTGTCGAAGTGCGTCACCGCGATCTCGTGCCCGCCCGCCTCGAGCGCGACGGGCTCGGATTCGACGCCCACCATCCCGTGCCGCCCGTCGTTGGTGATGAGGCGCACGCCGTCGAGGTCCAGCACCGACCCGTCGTCGCTCGTCAGGCGGAAGCGGTACTCGCCCGCGGCGTCGATCCGGAGGCGTGCCGTCAGCGTCGTCACGATCGGCGCCAGCACGCCTCCGAACGCGCCCTCACCCCGGATATCGAGCGTCGGCACCAGGCGGTCGTGGTTGGGCGTTTGCCCCTCGACGAGCTCGGGGACGCGCGACAAAGCGTGCCCGATCCGGTAGACGCGCAGCGTCGCGCCGGGCGACCGGTCGATCGCCCCGCCGATTGGTGGCGCGCCGCACACGCCCGATGGGATAGCAATCAAAGAAACGAGCGCAAAAAGAAAAGCTGACGGCTTCATGCCGCCAGCCTATCGGGTTCCGAATCCGGTCATCAGCAGGTCAGCCGTCCACTTCCTTCAGCAGCACTTCGACCGCCTTGAGCAATTGTGTGTCGCGCCCCGCGGCCGCGTCCTCGGGAGTCAGCGGTACCTCGTAGGTGGGCTGCAGCTCGGTGTTCTCGAGGTAGTACCCGGCCCTGCCCTTGGTGCCGACCTGCGGGATGCCGAAGATCAGATCGCCCGTGAACAGCGTCTCCCACCACACCGCGGTCGCGGTGCCGGGCACGGGCATGCCGATGGTGGGCCCGATCTCCAGCTCGGTGTAGACCCAGGGGAAGAAGTGTGCGTCGGAGTAGTTGCTCTCGCTCATAACCACGGCGCTGGGCTTGACCCAGCGCGTGCTCGGATCGCCGTGGTAGCGTTTGCCCGGCGCGAGGTCGTTGCGGGGGTAGAGCTCGACATAGGT
This sequence comes from Phycisphaerales bacterium UBA7812, assembly GCA_002480345.1. Classification (GTDB taxonomy): domain Bacteria; phylum Planctomycetota; class Phycisphaerae; order Phycisphaerales; family UBA1924; genus UBA1926. Next base: position 27,092 of record DLBY01000018.1, read on the forward strand.
CTTGCCGGTCAGGAAGGTCGCGAGGTCGTCGTGCAGCCAGCCGCCCCCGTTGAAGCGGGTGTCGACGATGAGCGCTTCGGTGTCGTAGTCCTCGCCCATCGCCTTCTCGTAGAAAGCGCGGAACGAGGCGTCGTTCATCCCGCGGACATGGGCATAGCCCAGGCGTCCGCCGGAGGCTTCCTTCACGATCGCGTCGCGCTGATCGATCCACCGCTGGTAGAGCAGCCCGTTCACCGCGCCGAGGGAGACGGGTTTGACAACATGCTCGTGCTCTTCGCCGTTCGCGTGCCGGATCGTGAGCCGGACGCGATCGCCCGCTTTGTGGTCGAGCTGGGCGAACAGGTTCACCCCGTCACCGAGGGAGACCCCGTCGATCGCGAGCAGGATGTCGCCCGCGCCGATGTCCAGGTCCGCACGGTCGAGGGGCCCGCCCTTGATGACCTCCGCGATGCGGAACCCCGCGCCCTCGTAGTCGTTGTCGTAGAACACGCCCAGCGACGCGGTCCGCGCATCGCCCGGCTCCCCGCCCGGGCGGTAGCGCCCCCCGGTGTGCGAGGCGTTCAGCTCGCCCAAGAACTCGCTGAGGATCACCGCGAAGTCGCGGTTGTTCGTCACACCGCTCACCTTGGGCGCGTACTGGTCGCGGTAGAACGCCCAATCCACGCCCTGCATGTCGGGGCGGTAGAACTTCTTGAGCGTCTGCCGCCAGACATGCTCGAACAGGTGCTCGCGCTCCGCGTCGCCCTCGATGTCCATCGTCGCAGCGAACGAGATGCCCTTCTTCTCGCCGCTCGCCGTGTCGATCTTGGAGAGCGACCCACCCGAGAGCAGGTAGATCGTCTTCCCGTCGGCGCTCATCTCCATGGATGCCGAGCCCGCGCCCAGCTTCGCGAGGATCTTCGTCGATTCCTCCCGGAAATCGCGGACCCACAGGTCGTAGCCTTTCTCGAACCGCGCGAGGTAGTACAGCTTGTCGCCCTCGGGGCTCAGCGCGTACCCGCCCAGGTCGCTCGAGTGGATCGTCAGGCGGGTTTTCCGGTCGTCCAGCCCCTCGAGTTCCACCTCGATGGGCTCGACCTTCTCCTCGTCTTCTGCGTCCTCGTCGCCGTTCTCCGCGTCAGCGGATTCGTCGGCCTCCGGATCGCCGGGTTCGCCCGAATCGTCGTCGTTCTCCGCCTCTTCCTCGTCTTCCTTTTTCTTCTCCTCGAGTTCCTTCTGGAGCTCGTACTCCTCCTTGGACAGGCGGAACTTGTCCCACGCGTCCTGGTTCAGGAACACGCCCATCACATCGCCCTCGGAGCCCCACGACCCGTGCGCCCGCTCGCCGTAGCGGTCCGACGCCCAGATGATCGCGTTCCCGCCCATCGCGAAGTAAGGCCGGCTGTCGTCGTATCCCGACTTGCTGATGTCGATCAGCTCGCCCGAGCCGTCCGCCTTGATCATCCCGACCTCGGTGTAGAACACCCGCCCCCGGCTGTAGTGCTGCACGGCGAGCCATGCGCTGTCGGGCGACCAGTCGAAATGGTGATCCCCGTCCGAGTAGGAGTAGAAGGTGTCCCCCGGCGCCGCGACGACGATGTCGCCCGACTCGATGTCCAGCACGCGGATCTCGCTCCGCTCGTGCAGGTACGCGACCTTCTTCCCGTCAGGCGAATAGCGGGGCTGGAACTCCTCCTGGCTCGTCGCGACCAGCGCCTTCTCCTCGAACTTCGTTGCGCTGAAGAAGTACAACTCGTCCTCGTCGACCAGCGAAGTCTCGTAGATGTTCCACGAGCCGTCCCGCTCGCCCGCGTACACGAGGCTCTTCCCGTCCGGGGAGAACATGACGCTCCGCTCCTGCTCGGGCGTGTCGGTGATGCGGCGCGTCGTCCCGAACTCGACCGAGGTCACGAAGACCTCGCCCCGCACGATGAACGCGATCTCCTTGCCGTTGGGCGACGCGCTGAAATCGGTCGCGCCCCCCCGGTTCGTCACCGTCTCGGGCTCGCCCGCGCCGGCGTCCACCGCGATGCGGACCGCGATCTTCCGCGCAGGCTGGTTGGGGTCCTTGGTGTACAGGTCCCCGTGCCAGCTGAACGCCATCCGCCCGTTCGACGAGACGCTCAGGTGCCGCACCGGGTGGTGCTCGAAGTCGGTGATCCGCTCCGCGGGAGCGCCCGCCTCCACCGACTGGCGGTAGATGTTGAAGTCCCCGTCCCGCTCGCTCAGGAAGATCATTCCTTGGCCGGTCGGATCCCAGTGCGGCTCGCGGTCCTCCCCGTCAAAGTCCGTCAGCTTCGTGTGCGATCCGCTCCGGATGTCGTAGACCCAGACATCGCGCGCGATCGACGAGGTGTGGTGCTTGCGCAGCTCGTCCTCGTACCCCTTCCGGTCCTCGTAGAGGATCCGCAGCCCGACCGGGTCGTACACCGCGTTGAGCGCCGGGGTCGTCAGCAGCATCTCGGGCGTCCCGCCCGACACCGGGACCCGGTACAACTCGGACAGCACCCCGCTCGGGAACAGCGCCGAATCGACATCGTCCAGGCGCGCACTCGAGAAGATCACCCCGTCCCCGTTGAGCGTGAAATCGCTGGGCGTGTCGTCCGCGGAATGGAAGGTCAGCCGCGTCGCGGGCCCGCCCTTCGAGGGCATCACGAACACATCGTCGTTGCCGAACCGATCGCTCGAGAACGCGAGCATGGATCCGTCCCGGCTCCAGACCGGCGAGTGCTCGTACGCGGGATGGATGCTCAGCGGGACCGCCGTGCCCCCGACCGAGGGCACGACGAAGATGTCCCCGCCGTGGCAGAACGCGATCACCGCGCCATCGGGCGAGATCGCCGGGTGCCGGAACCAATCGCCCGAAACATCCTGCGCCACCACCGGCGAACCCGCCAGGCCCAGCAGACCGAGCGAGAACCCGATCGCCCGCTTGCCACAACGCTGCATCGACATCAGAACACCTCCAAAGGGGGACCGGTTCGGCTCGGATCGACGCCCGAGAACCGGGTCCGGCAGTCTACGGGCGAAGCCGCCGCCCCGCCCCGGCTCGCCCGCAGCGACGCCCGATAACCACAGCATCGCGGTCAGAACCGAGAAGGAGCACCCGCAGGGCGAACAAAGGACGGAGGGTCGTCTTGAATAATCATGCACTACTGCGTATAAAAATGCATGTCCCGCGTCCGTCGTCAGGCCCTGCTCCGAGAAATGCTCGCCGATTCCCCGGCGACGACGCAGCACGCGCTCGTCGAGGGGCTCGAAGCCGCGGGGATGGCGGTGACGCAGGCGACGGTCTCGCGTGATCTCGCGGCGATCGGCGCCGTGCGCGGGCCCGACGGGTACCGCCTGCCCGAGCAGGTCGGGGGCGGGG
>DLBY01000165.1 GCA_002480345.1 Phycisphaerales bacterium UBA7812
GAGCGCCCCGAGCGCGGCCGCGTAGACCGGCACGGTGATCGTGTCGAGAACTTCCTGCACGGGTCAACCACCCACTCGTTCCGAGAACCCCTGTGTGTTCGAATCGCGACCGTCCGCTCGCTCGCGTGGGGCTGCGGACGACCTCGGGGATCACACCTTCGGTGACGCGGTGCCCGCGGATTCATCCGATGCCGCGCTGACCTTTGTGCGCTCGGCCTTCGCCTTGTGGTGCGCTTTGGGCGTGACATGGAATGTCGCGGTCGCGCGACCGACACGCTTCTCACGGTTCTTGAGACGCTGGAGACGGGCCTCTCGCGAGAGCTTCCCGCCCTCGGTCCCGTCCGCGTCCCGCGCTTCGCTGCGCCGCTTGCGCTTGCGTTCTTTCTTGATCTCCTTCCCGACCTTGTCACCCACCATGGTCGGGAGAATCTGCACGATGTCCATGTCGATGACGATGTTGAACTCCCCGCCCTCCGCGACGAGCGCGTGGATGTCGTCCTTGGGCTTGATGCGGTACTCCGCGGGCCCGAAGCAAGGGCGGAGGAATTTGTACTCGAGGTGCTTGCAGACGACGGTGTAGTCGCCGCCGCACACACCGAAGACATACATACCGCCCGCGATCTCGCTGTTGCCCAGCAGGGCGGCGCCCGCCATCGCGTTGTACCAGTTCTTGTTGAAGCGCGTAAACGGAAGCGTCGCGGCGAAGGTGCGCTCATCCTTGCGACGCATCCTGATGCCGCTGCGGAACGCGTAGGGCAACCAGATCAGGCTGGTGACGCGGTGCCAGAAGTTGTTCTTCGAACTCAGGCGGCTGACGAACGCCTCCATCTTGTCGAACAGCGATTTCTTCGGCGCCGACGAGGCCGCGTTGATGCGCGCAGCCTGCTCCATGCCGGTCTCGGCACTGGCCTCGGTCCTCTCGGGGGCGGATGGCACGCTCGTCGTCATCTGCGCTCAGTCTAGGGGGCGGGAGGCCCGTTCGGGCAAGTCCCGAACGCGTCTCCGCGTACGGTCAGAGCCCCGCGGCCGCGGCGGCGGATTCGTCTTCCGTCAGGTCAAACCATCCCTTGTCGTTCCTCGCGACCCGGCGACACGGATTCCCGGGCTCGTGATCGAGCACGAGGAGCCAATCGCGTTCCGCGGCCTCCGTGAGCAGCCAGTGCTTGGAGATCATACTTGTGTAGGGCTCGACATCGTACGACAGACTGAAAGCCTGCCCCGCGTGCCACGCGGTGGGCATGACATCAGGCGTGAACACGACCGTGCGCCCCTCGGTGTCATTGAAGAGCACGGCCTGCTGACCCCAGGTGTGCCCGGGCGTCAGAAAGACGCGCACACCCGGCAGCACCTCGGTCATCCGCTCCTCGACGCTCGTCTTGGGCAATTCGTCCCGCGAGGGCTTGCGGTTGAGCGGGAAGGGACGCTGGCTCTCGACCAGGCGCAGCCGGGGGCGCCCGTCGGGCAGCGTCGCGAGCGCCTTGTCCTCGAACGGGAGGATGTGGTCACGGTAGTAGGTCCGCGTCATCAAGGCGTCGTTGTTCCGCGCATCGAGCCACTCCCGCTTCTGCACGATCAACTCGGCATTGGGAAAGGTGAGTTTCACGCGCGGCTCGTCTCCGCTCGCGGCCCCGGGCTTGGTCGCCTCCCAGTCGGGCGTTTCGCCCTCCCGACAGCGACGCGTCAGCCCTCCGGCGTGGTCGAAATGGAGGTGGCTCACGATCGTGGCGCTGATGTCATCGGTCGTGAAGGCCGGATCCGACCGCGAACCGGCCTCGTTGACCGCGGTCTCGATTGTGCGCCCGTCGAGCCCGAAGATCTCGGTCATCTTGGCGTCGAGCTTGTCCCCCGTGCCCGCCTCGATGAGGTACCGCTTCGGCGGCTCATCCGCGCCCTCTGCGGGCACGGACTCGAGCAGGATGCAGTTGTGCTGGAGCTCGATTCGGTTGCGGTCGTCGGGCGACGCGAATCGGGTCCACACCGTGCGCGGGATCACGCCGAACATGCCGCCCCCGTCGAGGAGGAAGCGTCCCGCTCGCAGGAGCGTCCAGCGGTAGCGCACGCCCGCAGACGATTCGGGGGGATCAACAACAACACCGGTTTCGGGGTTCTGTGTCATGCACCGCATCCTACGGCTCGCGGCGCGGATAGCGTGCCCCAATCGAGTCCAGCCCGTTCGCGGCGCATCAGAAAGGATCCCATGCATCGCTCGCTCCTGATCGCTTTGCTCCCGCTTCTCATCCTGAGCACGATGGCCGCCCCGCACGCCCCGGCTCAAACAGACCGGGAGGAGGGAACCCTCCGGATCGCGGTGAAGCCCGCCGAACCCTTCGTGATCGAGACGGAGAGCGGGGTGGAGGGCATCAGCATCGAACTCTGGCGCCGGATCGCGGAGCGGCAGAATCTCGTGTACGAATTCGAGACCACGACGCTCGAGGGCCTGCTCGACGGGGTCTCATCGGGGCGCTTCGCGGCGGGGGTTGCCGCGACGACCGTGACTGCGGAGCGCGAGGCGCTCATGGACTTCACGCATCCGTTCTTCAACGGGGGCCTCGCGATCGCGGTTCCCGACGAGGGGTCGGGCCTCTCGGTGACAGGCATGCTGCGAAAACTCGTCTCGCCCGGATTTGTGACCGCCGTGGCGCTGCTCAGCGTCGTGCTGTTGGGAGTCGGGCTGTTCGTCTGGATCGCGGAACGGCGGGCAAACCCGGACCAGTTCGGGGGGAGCCCGATCAAGGGATTGGGGAGCGGTTTCTGGTTCAGCGCCGTGACGATGACAACCGTGGGGTACGGCGACAAAGCCCCGGTCAGCCCGCTCGGACGCTTCTTCGCGCTGGTCTGGATGTTCGCCTCGATCATCATCATCTCGTTCTTCACGGGCGCGATCGCGAGCGCGTTCACCACATCTCAGTTGGAGGGACGCGTCACGGGCCCCAAGGACCTGCCCCGAGCGGAAGTCGGCGCCGTGGAGGGCTCGGCGGCGGAGGCCTCGCTCCGAACCCGCGGCGTGCGCCCGATCCGGTTCACAACCGTCGACGAGGGCCTGGACGCCCTCGCTTCGGGCGAACTCGACGCGTTCGTGCACGACGAGCCGATTCTGCTGTATCGCGTTCAGCAGGCACACGCGGGCGAGATCCATGTGTTGGAAGCGACCTTCGAGCCGCAGCCGTACGCGATCGCGCTCCCGCCGGGGAGCGCGCTGCGCGAGGCGATCAATCTCGCGCTGCTGGAGACGATCACGAGCGAGGACTGGAGCGAGGTCGTCGATCGGTATCTCGCGGGAGAATGAGCGTCCCCCCCGCTCCGCGTTGCGGACTCTGCTCGGGGCGGATAACCTGAGGTGGACGACTTGGTGCCCGGGGCGTTCCCGGGTGAAAAGGGAAGTGTGGTGACCGATCGCGCGTGCGCACGATCGGGAATCCACCGCGGACGCGCCGCCGTGACGGGCGGATCGGGACGTGCACCGTTCCCGATCACGAAGATCGCTTTGTGGGCCACTCCCCGGCTTTCGCTCGGGGGGGAAGGCTGCGATCGGGGCCCGGAGCCGGAAGACCTGCCAAGCGATCGACCACGGGGCCCTCGCGATCATGGGGCGCCGCGGGCCCGGCGACCGATCCCCGCTTGCCGCCACCCCGCCGCACCACCCCCGCGACCGACCCCGATGGGCAAGGACTCTGGGGATGCCCCGCGCGATTCGGGGCGGAGACAGCATGGATCGCGAAAAGCCCCGAGCGGCGCACACAGGCGCGTCGCGGGCCCACGGATGTTGGAGTGCCTGCCTCAGATTGCTCGTCGCGTCGGGCGCATTCGGCGCGTGTTCTGTCGCGTGCGCACAGAGCGATGTCGCCTGGGCGAGCCGAGTCGTTTTCGGCGTGCACGAGGGGGAGGCGGTGTACGAGCCGGGAAACGGGACACCGTTGACCTTCGGCCCGTTCGCGCCGTCGAACCCGCTGTGGCAGGATCCCGCGTCGGTGCTCGGAAAGCCCAATACGCTCGACTACGACGACCTCGAGGGCTTCGGGCCCGTTCCGGGCGGATTCGCGGGCGGCCCGATGCGTCGGGTGCACCTCGCGTGGAGCGCGTGGCAATGGGGCTCGAACGACCCGACACAACTCGGGGATCGCCCGGGCTGGCTCGATGGGCGTCGGCAGAACGGCGTCGGCCTCGGCCCCGGGAGTCAACTCGTGGTGGAGTTCGACGAACCCATCGAGAACAACCCCCAGACCGGTGCGGGGCACCGGGGCATTGATCTGATCGTGCACGGGAACGCCTCGTTTACCGCGGCGGGCGCCATCGCGCGGGACGCGGATCTGCGCACCGTGGTGCTCAGCGGGGGCGTGATCGCCGAGCCTTTGGAAATCGCGGTCGCCCAGGATCCGGGCGGCCCGTGGTTCATCGCGGATGTCCAGGGGGATGCGCTGTTTCCCACGCATCCCTGGGCGTGGGCGGAGGGCACCTGGACCGGGGCGGAGCAGGACTGGGGGAACCCGGTCGACCCGGGGCTCGCCCTCTCGGATTTCGAGGGGTTGAGTGTTGCCGAAGCAATCGCGCTGTACGGCTCATCGGCCGGTGGAGCGGGGGTCGATCTCGACCGCCTGACCGATGCATCCGGCGCCCCGTCGTCGCTCCCTTGGGCGAGGTTTGTCCGCTTCCGCGACCCCGCTGGAAACGGGGGAGAGATCTGCGCGGTGGCGGATGTGCCCGGCTCTCCGGGTTGCGGTATCGCGGATCTTGAACCCCCTTTCGGGGTACTCGATCTGTCGGACATCGCCTCGTTCGTCGGAGCGTTTGCATCGGGCGATCCGCTCGCGGATCTGGCGCCCCCTGCTGGGGTGCTGGATCTTGCCGACATCACCGCGTTCGTGGACGCCTTCACTCGGGGGTGCCCCTGATGCGCGTTCGGGCGGGCTTCACGCTGATCGAGATGTTGGTGGTGATCACCGCGATCGCGCTGCTCGTGGGGATTCTGCTTCCGGCGCTCGCGGGTGCGCGCACGGCGGCGTCCCGCGTGCTGTGCCTGAGCAATCAGCGGCAGATGATGCTCGCGGCAACGCTCTACACGGACGCGCACGGGGGGCATTTCATGCCGGCGCTCTACACAGACTTCGCACGAGAGCCGGCGCGTCGGGTCGCGTGGGACTACGCCGAGGTGTACACCTCGCGAGGGGTTCGGATCGAGCCCGGCCCGCTCTGGGCGGGGACAGACGCGGGCGACGCGATGCAGTGCCCCTCGATGATGGGCGGTGACAACTGGACGCTCGCGAGCAGCGGGTCGGGGCGCGAGCCCCGGACGGGGTACAACTACAACACCAGCTATCTGGGCGGCCCCACGGTCGGGCCGGACCCAGCCCACCCCTCCGGTGACGGGCCCCGCTGGGGCATCGATGGCGAGCCCTTGTCGATCACCGCGCGGCTCGGTGAGGTCGGAGACCCCTCGTGGACGGTTGTCTTCGGTGATGGCGGATTCAGCACACTCGACGGTGTCCTGGGTGCGAACAAGTTCATGCGGGCGCCGCGACGGGGGACGCGGGATAGCGATGTCGGGCGGGCGGCTCACGGCGCGGGTGCGCAGGCGTTCCTGCACGGCGGCATGAGCAACGCGGTGCTGGCGGACGGTCACGCGCGCTCGTTTCGAACCGCTCATCGGGAAACCTACCCCGAAGCGGTGCCGTTGCTGTTAACCGGCACGGGGTTCCTGAGCGCGGGTAACGGGCTCTACGACCTCTCGGCGGGACGCTGAGGCGGGATCGGGATCGCAAGGGACGGCTTGCCGTGCCCCGCTCGCGGCCTATTATGGAAGCCGACCTGTTTGGGTCTGGGGCGTATAGCTCAGTTGGCTAGAGCGCTGCTGTCACATAGCAGAGGTCCAATTCGACGGGTTCAGGCAAAAGCAGACTCCGCTACCCGGAGTCGCAAATGCCGACCGTCGCTGAAGTCGCTGAGACCCTCGAGACCCTGACAAGTCGAGACTTCCGCTACCGCTCCCGCCTGTTCGTTGAGCAGTTCGGCAGCCGTCCCATCGAAGACCTGACGGTCCTCGATCTGATCGGCTACCGAGAGAAGATCAACAAGCGGTACGGGCAGGCGTGGACGGGCAGGGATTACCTCAACGCCGCGAAAAAGATTCTGCGTTGGTCGGCCTCGGTCGGGCTCCGCCCGCCCATCGACCTGTCCGCCGTCAAGGACATCAAGCCGAAGCAACGACCCAAGGACACCTGGAGCCCGGAGCAGGTCCGCAAGCTGCTGAGCATCGCCAAGACCTCCGATCACCGGGTCGAAGCGTTCATGCGGCTTCAGTACCTAGCCGCCCTCCGTCCATCAGAGACGCTCCGGCTGGCGGCGGGCGAGTACGAGCGGCTCAGCGAGTCTGTCGTCTGCATGGAGCAGAGCAAGACGGATCTGCCCCGGTACGTGGTGCTGTCGGATGCGGCGATGATCGCCCTGCTCGAAGCCAAGCAGGCCAAGCCCAAGCGGAAAGGCCGGAGCAAGACGAGCGTTCCATGGGCGCATTGCTCGGCCTACGGCAAGGCGTGCTACATGGCGACCGGACACCGCCCCCACCGCCTTCGGCATTCGGCTGCGACAAGCCTGCTCCGGCATGGGGTCAGCAGGCAGGATGTTGACCTGCTCCTCGGGCATGCCGTTGGCAATCGGATCAGCCTGACGTATATGCAGGTCCAGGCGGCGGAGTATGAGCGGTTACTGCCGGCCGCAGAGAGGCTGGCCGGAGATATCCGCCAGTGAGACGGGGCAACCTCCTGACCCCCTGTTTTGGCTGGCATCGGAGACTTTCGAGCAGTGGCTTGCAGTTTTCAGAGCGACCGGTACGCTATTGGGGTCGCTCGCCAATAAGCCACGAAAGAAGAGGGGAACGAATGAAGCAGTTCGAAACGGGAACTCCCCGTGTTATCGCAGCCATGCTGCTGGTGCCGATCACTGCAGCGTCTGCTCAGCCGGTCGGGAGGGATTTCAACAACGACGGCACTCTCGATTATCCGGTATCGATCACCGAGTACAACGAAACAACTCTTCCGAAAGGCGCGGCGAGACTTTGGTCCGGCGCCTCGAAACAGGCCATTCAAACGATCGTCGCGAGCGACCCCAACACGCTGTTTGGATTCAGCATTGAGTCAGCGGGGGATATCGACGGTGACGGATTCGATGATGTTGTAGTTGGCGAACCCCTTTGGGGAACTCCAGATGCATGGGAGGGCCGGGTCCATGTCTTCAGTGGACAAGACGGCTCAAACCTCATGACCGTCACCGGCCCGTATCCAGAGATCGGGCTAGGCCGCTACGTCACGGGAGTAGGCGACTGGAATGGAGATGGAACAAACGACATCGCTGCATCAGGATGGATAACAGTTGATCTTTTTGCATCTGGCTCAACTGACGATGGATTTGGAGTTGTTTTTATTTTCTCTGGATTAGATGGATCTGCTCTAGCTGAAATAACTGATGTATCCGCCACACATGGCTTTGGATACGGGCTGTTTCCGCTCGGCGATATCAACTCGGATGGCCGATCTGACCTGGCTGTCACAGATCCGATTGCCGCTGGACTTAGTGGCACCTCGGCTTCCGGAGCGATCTACATCTTTCATGGACTCGGCCCCAGTAATCAAGTACTTGACTTCTCTGATACCGCTAGCACGATTCTCAATGGTGACCCAACTCTGAGGCTCTATGGTGCACAGATCGACTCGATGCACCCGAACCGCTGGATGAGCAATCAGGCAACTATGCAGGTGCTGTCGCTAACGGATACAGATAACGAAGGAGGAGTATGCTCGTCTGAGTTTATCGCCGAGGTAGTAGCCGCAGACGGAACCCTTGCAGGCAACAAGGGGACACGCTCACAACTGATCGACCCGGGCGATATCGATATTAATGGCGTGGTTGATGCAGACGATGTTGTCGCTTCTGTAGGACAGTACGGGACGTCTCCCAATGCAAGCGGCGTCATGCCAGTTGCCGATATTAACAAGGATGGCTTGGTAGATGACATCGACATTGCCACAGTCCTCCAAGGATTCGGCGCCTCTTCCAATATATTCGAAGACCTTTGGCGTGACGACCGCCTAAGGTCTATTGCCGGCGGCTCCGCGGGCTTTGGCTCACGGCCCAATGGGTCGAACATTTCACCTGCCGGCGGATTTAGCGCCCACCCCATCGACGATGATTGCATCCAGCAAAATGCTGGGCCATCTGGATCACTGAGCGCCATACCATACTTACTAGGCCTGGAGCTTGGCATTAACTGCGCGAGGTGCCCCTCTTGTGGAGCCCCCGATTCCGAAGACTGTTACGAATGCGAAGACGTAGGACGGCTGAGCGGAGGCGAAATCGATATCGACAAACGACAGCCTATGCCAGGCGAGACTGTTACTATCGATATCTCACGACTCGAACTTCGCGGGGGAAAGAACAAATGCGTTCCTTCATGCGGGGCAGATGGGCGCGAATGCCCACGATCAACCGGAGACTACTGGCCTTGGCGGCTTGAAAAATGGGTAAATGATGAATGGCAAGAGGTTTCTCCTCGCCCATCGACAACTGACATTGCCGGAAACAAAAAGCGCTTCCAATGGAGCGGCGAAGCCTGTACTCGTTGGCGCGTGGTTGTTGAACTAACCATCCACGCCCCCAGCCCCCCAGATCAAGGTAATTGCGAAGACGAGGAGTTCTATCGCGACATCGAGTTTGAATTCGCTAACTTTAAGCTAGAATCACAAACACTTCTACCTTGGGCCGACGACTGCGATTTGACATTTAACAGCAATACTGCATCGCATCAAGCTTTTAGAAGAACAACAATTGGACTCAGAGAGAAAGTAAAGATCCAGTCCGAATCCGGCGACGTGATCGATGCATACGACGCATCGGGGCCAGGCAACCCTCTCATTTCATCGCCACCTGGCAGAAGATCTGTTACACTGACGGCCGGTACCAAACCCGGAGTAAATCGTGTAACTGTAACGATAAATGACTGCACCAGAACAATAGATTTCAATGTTATTGAGCCCGATTCGATTGAGTTCCAAGGATTTGCCGAAAGCCATGCAGACGGAACACCCAATGCAATTGCTTTTGGATGTTATCAACTGAAACCAACAACAGTTTGCTTTGATGCACTCCGGATGAGAGAGGGCACATCGCAGTTACCTTCCATATCTGGTGAATTTTCTCAATGGGTTAACTGTGCACCAAATGCTCCGGGAATAAACTACTACTACTCTCGCCATGACACCTGGACATGGCAGAATGTGAATCGAAAGAACTATATACAGAGGGCAGATGCAGCGAGTGCCTACCTATCGGGGCCCGCTCCATGCAACCCTCAGGGCTACCAGTTCGGACGTGCTGAAATCCTGGGGATAGAGATCGAGTACAGGGTTGATAACCAACCAGCAGTTCTCTTCGACTATGCTGATTCTGTCGCTGAAATCAATAGCTCTGGATCGATGCGCATCAATAAGACGGCGCGGCAGGGCGGCACACTTTACCAGACGCAATGGTTTCCCATCAATACTGGCAATCCCTATACACCATATTCCGCCTGCCCAAATGCAAATTGCCCGTGAGGTATTACGCCATGAAGTTCGTTTTAGTATCTATTTTTGTCGCCATAAGCGCTTCCAGTACGCTTTACCATCCAGTTGATCGCAAGCAAATCTCTATAGAGGATTCACTGGATTATGACGCCATCTATTATGAAGCAACCCAATCCACCTCCGGAATAGCATATGCTGCACACCTCCTTGAAATTAGGTACCGCTTAATAGTAGGCGAAGTCATTCTAGCTCCACCCCCCCCCGATCTCGGCGAACTTGTGGAGGTCCAGTGGGATTCGCTCCCAATACCGCTTAGAGCCCATGCAGCGTTCTCTGATGCAAGCAAGAGCGTCTTCGGCCCAGTTCCGTTGGGTGTCGAAGGGGTGAGTCGCACAAAGCTTGAGTTGGCACGTACCCTGCTTGCATTGGAGATGTTGTCTGAGATAAATGAATACATGCAACGCTATGAATCGCCCCGGGAAACTAGGTACTACTATCTATTGGCAGAGAACCGAGAGCCGAATGAAGCCAATCTGGTCATTGCAAGTCGCGGCGCTCAGTTGCCAGCCAGTGAAATCGAAGCCGCAAAAACCAAAGCGGCAGAAAACGCCGTGCATAATCTGCAAGTAGAATCGGCGAGATCCGTTGGCTTGATGACTAGAGAGTATCTAGAGTACCCGAAGTACTTTATCTCGAATCTGGAAAACGATGATAAGATGCGTATACTTGATATGATTGAAGACGGACGCATTAAAAACCTTCCTTTTTGCGAAGAGTTCCGGCCGTTGCTGCAGAAGTAGTTCGTCTATTTATTCGGGAGAAATTAGACAGAGCCCCGAGACTTCAGATCCAGCCCGACCGCCCGGCAGAGCTTCTCCAAGCGGTCAGAGTCCAGCCTCTTCCGGCCCGTCAGGTAGTTCTGCATGACAACCCTCTCGCTCTCCGTCCATCCCTGACGGCGGCACAACTCCCGCAGCGGTACCCCATGCGCCTCGACCGCCGCCCGTACTACCTCGTGCCACGCCATCCCCAAATCTCCGCGGAAAAAAGAGCGAGCCCCCAAGGCCCGCTCCATCAGGGTAGCCATTGATTACCAGTCAGGCCGTCCAGAAGACGTGGGTGAGCCCATCAATCGTGATCGTCTCAATCTCCCCGTTCATCTCGATGTCCCGAACCCATGCCTCTAGGTCGAAGTACCCGTGCAACTCCTCAGGGACAGAGGACAAGAGCCCGAGTACCGCCGCCAGATCATCCGCATACTCGACCATCCGGCGCCACGACCCCTGATAGTGATCCTCGAAGGACAGCAAGGCAGACGACCAAGGCCCATGCTCGGAGCCCCAACGGGCGAACACCTCGCCGTACCGCTTGACCCCAAGGAACAGAGAACAGACCTCGGAGAACGATTCCCACCGCAGGTCGATAGACGATCCGACCCCTTCCGGACAACGCTGCATGAATCCCTGCAGGACGTTCCCCGCAGCCCAAGAACCTGATCGCCGCCATCGATCCATCGGGCGGCGGAGACGAGTTCGCCTACGCCATCGGCGGTCTGATCCGGGACTCCAAGGGCTGCCGCCTCCATGTCGTGGATGTCGGCGGCTGGAAGAACCTGACGCCCGGCGAGTTGCAGCGGAACCTGCTCGACGTACTCCATGAGCGGGGCGTGCAGCGGATCAAGGTCGAAGAAAACTACCCGGCATCTTCATCGATCCAGAAGCTGGCGACGGAGAGAAACCAGCCTTTGGTGGTCGAGAGCTTCCATGCTCGGGGTGGAAAAGAAGACCGCCTCAAGATGCGGCTCCCGACATTCGTGCATGGCGGGGGCGTCTCGTTCGCCAAGGCCGTCTTGGAGAACGGAGCCACCATCGGGCAGATGGCGGGCCTCCGCACGACGCCAGGTCTACCGGCATTCAAGGACCGGCTCGATGCCTTGGAGATGCTCTGCTCGATCCATGAGCCGCACATCCGGGGCAAGCCGCCCGGAGACGACAAGCCATTCCGACGCTATCCGATTCGCTAACAGAGAGGAGAACCATGAACCCTATACGAATCTTCATCGGGACCGACATCCACAACGTCAAGGCCGAGCAGGCCCTCATCTACTCGATCCGCCGCAACACGACCCGAGAGGTCGAGATTCATCTGATGGATCAGACCCGCAACCGAGGCGAGGAATGGCAGGGGTGGCAGAACACAGGAGCATGGGCTACCTGCTTCTCGTGCTTCCGCTGGGCCATACCCGCCGCCTGCCGCTTCGAGGGACGAGCCATCTACCTTGACAGCGATCAGCTTGTTTTGGGCGACATCGGCGAGTTGTTCGACATCGACATGGAGGGCAAGGCGTTCGCCACCAGCCCGAGCCGGGAGTCATCGGTTGCTGTCTTTGACTGCCAGAAGTTTGCGGGATGGGAGATGTTCAGCCTTGACCACCTGAAAGCCAACGCAGCCAAGACGGGCGAGTATTACCAGTGGCTCAAGGCGCAGGGGGAAGTCTCGTTCTTCCCGCAGGCATGGAACGAGCTTGACGAGTTGAAGGCGGATACCAAGCTCATCCATTACACCAAGCTGCCGACGCAACCGTGGCATCCGAGACCGGACAAGTACGAGTACAAGCCGCATCCCGATCAGGCCGCAGCCGACCTCTGGTTCCGGTACTACGTGGCCAGTTTCGAGGAAGCTTGATTCTGTTCCGCGAAAAGAAAAACCCCGCCATGGAGGCGGGGTTTGAGTAGGCCGTGATGGGCTAAGGACATGATGGAGTCGGCCTACAAATCGTTCGCATTGGCCCGCTGACGGGCTCCATATGCCTTTCGGTTGTTGATGACCTTCGCCCGTAGCTCGTCACGCAGCTTTTCCAGAATGCTCAGGTCGTAGAGCTTGAAGGACCATTCGCAGATCTCGCCGACGAGGGTTGCCCTCTGGTCAAACTCGCTGAGCTTCTTGCTGTTGTACGGGTTTCTCTGTCTTGCTTCTTGCATGGCTGATTCTCCTCTTGTTAGTAGTGCCATTGTGATATATCTAGATTCTGACAGCCCGCTATAGAACCTCCCTCGCCAGTCCGGTTGTTACACAACCGTTACAAAAGGCAGCGTGTTTCGCAAAGGATTGTCTGCGTGAATGGTCGAATGGGTAGACACAGAGACCCATTGTCTACGGCAATCCTCTTGGGCAATCCTCTTGCTGCCTAGTCATCTTCTGAAGCGTTCTACGAGGTCTCGGCGGTCTGAAAAACGGAAACGCTTTTGACCGCTTTCCCAAGGTTTTTCCTATTCCTTCCCCTTGGGAGCAATAAACCATCTCGGCCTCTGTAACAGGAGGCTGAGGTTTTTCAGGCAAGAGACCGATGCATGATTAGGGGTGGTTCCCTCTCGGCATCTACATAGGGAGGAATAGGACAATGCCAACTAACAAGCAGCTATGCCATGAGCGGTACGGAATAGACCATTTCCGTGAGTTCGTCGTGCGTCTGATCGGAGGTCAGAGGAACGGCGTCAAGAGGGACGGCTATCTCTGCTTCCCTCTCTACGGCCAGTTCAGCGTGGATGAGTCGGGCAAGAAGTTCGTCAAGCCTGCAATCACCAAGACCCGCTACAACACGCTCATCTCCCGTAATACCTTTGACTCCAAGCGCAATGCAGACAAGGCCAGACTCAGAGCTTGGATGATCGAGGAGCATCTGATCTCCGGGCGAGAGGAAATCGAGCGGAAGGCTGCCTTCATCAACCGATGCCCCCGCATCGGAAACCGCCGCATTGGCCTGTTCGTCCTCGACGTTGATAACCACACGAACCTCCCCCACGAGCATGTTCTGGAATGCCAAGACCGACTGTCCCAAGTCATCCGGCATCCCATCTACTGGGAGCCATCGACCTCGGGCTCAGGACTGCATGGATACCTGCTGCTCTCGTGGCACGCCAACGCCAGCAATGAGACCATCAGATCAGATATCAGAGTCATCGAATCTCTGCTTGCCCAAATAACAGCAGATTTGAGCGTCAGGTGCAATGAGTTGAGAGGCATGCCGCATCTCATCCATGAAAGAGAAATCGTTGATTCTGGCTATGGAGAATGGGCGAAACTGCCATGCCCCCAATCTGAGGGGGAGATGGCCAGATTCCTTGAGGCGACATCAGAGAGCATGGGATCATATGAGTTCATCCGTCTTCTCTCTTCTTATCTCTCTCAGAACCAGGCTTTTTCCGGGGGCGATGCCCCTCAGGACATCGCCCCCGTTTCCGCCTGCGACGGAAACAGCGGCTTGTCGGAGAGATGCAATACTACCGTAGGTAGTGATAAGCATAAGGGTATTGGGGTTCTAGCAGAAACCAAGACCCATGGCAAGCCTTCCGAGACATGCAAAGAAGCTTTAGCTTCTAAGAAGCATAAGGGTATTGGGGTTCCAGTTCCCAAGACATCTCTGAATGACCTCAGCGGAGAGGCGGATACCTTCGCTCGAACGAGGGGGTTCATCCAACTCTGGCGTCCCAGAAATCCGCACGCCACGATGGAGGATGCATTTCAGGCATACGCCGATGCGGGCTTGATGATCGGGAACTCTGACATCGCATGCTTCAAGCAGTCATGGGATTATTCTGATCGCACCTTCGACCCATCCCAAGCAGGCGGCCAGACAGGAGCGGAGCGGTATCTCCCCCAAGCTCATGCCACCGTCGCCGCCAGACTCGGCACCGCCTCCGCCGAAGCTCTCGAAGAAGAGTACCGAAACCGGGTCAGCAGATACCAGGCAGAGGGATGCAGCCCCTCGACCATCTCCAAGCTCCGCATCCTGAGCCAAGAAAAGCTGGCACAAACGCTGTCTTGCATCATCTACGAGTTGCACTCTATCAGCGAACAAGAATCAACTGTGGGCAAGAAACAGATACAGGCTCTCATGGCATCCGTCTACTCCGTCAACCTCGACAACAAGGAATGGCGAGCCATGCGGGAGTGGTTGGAGGCGCAAGGGATCATCGAGATGACGGCGGAGTATTCCCATGCGGAGAACAAGATCGCCAGCAGATGCCGGAAGTTCCGTCTGCTGGTCGAAGAACATCGAGAGGAGAGAGAAGATGAAGCAGAATCAGAAGGAACAGAGAAAGAGCAGACCGATCGCCAGCAGCCATCTGCCCCCAACGGAGAAGCAGATCGATTTTCTGCTGGCACTCGGGCTGCCCCAAGAACACCTCGCCTACATCGACAGCAGGCGAACGGCGTCCGATGTCATCAGGGAGCTTTTGGCGACGGAGTAGCCAGCGTACCGGCGATCGCCAATCCTCCGCTCTAGGTCAGTTCTGGCTCGGGATCGGAAGCGGGTTCGTTGCGACGAGGCTGTCTCCAGAGAGGACTTCTTGCCAGAGCTTCTCCGGGCACATGCCGTTGCGGCGAGCGAACTCCTCCACGAACTGCTTCGCCGTACCGACGATGGCGGTGATGCAGAGGACCGGTTCATTTGTACTACAGGTAAGTCCATCGTGGATCGGAATGAGCGTATCTTCTGAGGCCGGACCGTCATCGACAGGGGCGGGGATAGCGAACACGATGACTCCGCCATCAGGCAGGTTGTCTGCGATGGCTCGGATCTGGTTGAAGACGCTTTGCGTGGTCATTGGTATTTCCTTTCGCGGGTAAATGGATCAATCATCGAGGCCGTCGAACTCGTCGCCCGGGTTCGGCTGCTTGGGCTGCGGCGGGATCCGGTTCGGGTCCATGATCTTCGGGTTGACGCCCTTTGACCGCTGCTCGCAGGATGCAAGCTGAGCGAACAAGGCATTCACGAAGTCACTGGCTGCTTGAGAAAACACCCCGCCATAGAGGAGTTTCGAGTACTCCTGTTGGAGTTGGAGGCTGTCCATTGCTGCGTAGTCGGCGGGCTCGGGGATCGTGATTGGCTTGGCCATTGCTTGGCTTCCTTCTGAAACATGGGACAGACCGACAACTTCAACGCTGAGGCGTTCGACCTGATCCCGATTGGGTGAAATGCCCGACCCGGCGTGCCCGCCGAGCAGGGCTAGCGGTCAGGCAGACACAGCTACCGACGGCTCCTCGAATGCCACTAGCCGCACCTCTACAACTACGAACTCGTTGCCGATGTCGTCCACGCACTCCTGCTCGTTGACCCGGCAGCGACGACCGTTGATGGTCCAGTACTCGGGAAGCTCCTGCCAGTCCCGAAGCTGCATCCATCCCAACTCCACCGAGATCTCGGCTCCGCCGACGATGGCGTCGGTCAAGACATTCCACGCCTGGTCAACGGCTTGCTCGACGTTCTCCGCCTCAATCTCGCCAGACCACACCCAATCGCTGCTTTCAACTTCGATCTCGTACTTCCGCAACTGCATCACGAAACTCCTGAACATGGGGACAGACCGACAGCCCGGAGGCAGTCGCCTTTTCGTCCCTCGATTTGGTTTAACCCGTGCCGGAGCCGCCCGGCTCCAGGTAGCAGGGGTTGACAGCAGAGTTATACTCGGCGATGACTTCACTCTCAGCACCTGAGAGGAATGCAGAGCCCCAGGTACCGCCCTCATCCAAGGCGATATTCGGGTGCCGCCCGACCCCCAAGTCATCTGCTCGGAGTTCCGTCAATCCTCGATGGATTTTCTGCTCGATTTCGGGCGGTTCCGGAGCAGGTCAACTACCCGTACAGATCAGCGGCCCGAACTTTTTCTGCGGCAATCTGGGATTTTCCGGGCTCGCGTGAATGACGGTCTGTTCCATCCCATCCTCGTCGATCGAGATGGATGGATATCACCCCAGTCACCGTCCATGGCGAGTACGCCGCTCTGCCCCTGAGCCAGAAGAAGAACCAACCTCGCCGCACCTACGCCCTCGTCTCGATCCCGGACGCCGGGCGTGCCCAGCGGAAGCGTTGGAGCATCCAGTCCAACGGCTACGCCTCGTCATCCGTCCGCTGTCCGGACGGATCGTACCGGTCGGTCGTCCTCCACCGCTGGCTCCTCGGCCTCGATGTCGGGGATGGGCAGGTCGTGGATCACCGGAACGGGGTCAGGCTTGACTGCCGCCGTGAGAATCTGAATCTCGTCTCCCCCCGGGCCAACGCTCAGCACCGCCCCGCTGTTTGCGAGCCGACCCGGGGAACATGGCTCGACCCGCAGACCGGCAAATGGCGGGCGTGGTGCCGCAACGGCGAGGGCGGTAAGAGGTATGCGGGATCCCACCGAACCCGGTCGCAGGCTGCCGCCGCCGCCGCCCGGCTCCGCAGGGCCGAGGCCTTCTACGACGGTACGGATCCCGACCCGAACCCGATTGCTTGACTCTGCTCCCGGGCGTATCATCGACCCGCCAGACAAACCTCTAGGGGTCTGCTTCTGGGCCCGTCGGGCGTATAGCTCAGTTGGCTAGAGCGCTGCTGTCACATAGCAGAGGTCACAGGTTCGAGTCCTGTTACGCCCATTTCGAATTTTTTAGTCCGCCAATGTTCCTGCCTCGGGGTTTTCATCTGCCTGCCGACGGGCGGGCCCCGTTGGTCTCGCTGGCTGAAATGAGCGGAAGTTCACAGGGCGGTGACGCGGGCGCTCCGGCGTCTAGTGTCGTTGGCTCGAGGCGAGTTGCGGCCCGCGCGTTCCCGCTTTGGATTCAAAGCGATGGAATGCGGTCGAGATCATCCGAGCGTGCTCCCGAGCGTCAGTCCTTCAGGGCAAGGCCTTATCGCGATTGACTCGTCCGCTTTCAGGGGCAGCCCGAAACAAACGACCCGATGAAGAACTGCAGGTCGGCGAGATCCCATACCCCTCGTGGGACAACGAAGTCGACGCTCTCGTCGTGCATCTGGAACCGCTGGATGAAGGCTTGCAGGTCGGCGAGATCGAGGACATCGTTGTCGGTCAGGTCCGCGTAGCAGGGGCCTTCCCAGGCAACAGCGGCGGCGATGTCGAGCATGCCCGCGCCCCACGCGTCCTCATCGATCCCGGGATTCTGATCGCGGATGTCCACCGCGGTCTGCTGGGCCATTGTCTCTAGATCATCGAAGCGGCGGAGGGTGCCGAGTTGCTTCAGGAGTGCCGCGGTCCCCGCGACCATCGGCGCGGCGGCACTCGTGCCGCTGGCTTCGGCGAATCCTCCCGGGATGGGCCCGACGATGTTCACGCCCGGGGCGGCCATCAGCAGCCGGGTGTTCCCGGAACTTCCCGATCGGTTGGTGAAGTCGGTGAGGGTGCCATCGAGTTGCACGGCCGCGATGCCGGCGGCTTTGTTGTTCCCTGCGGGGAACTCGGGCTGCGCGACCCCTTGGTTCCCTGCGGCGGCGATCGGGATCACCCCGAGCGCCGACGCTTCATCGACGGCCCGTTCCACGATTCGAACCTGGGCGACTGATCCGAGGCTCATGTTGATGACATCGGCCCCGTTCTCGGTCGCGTGATAGATCGCCTTCGCGAGCGTGAACGCGTCGGTGAACCCCTCGTCATTGAGGGCGCGGATCGGCAGAAGCGTCGCATCGGGCGCGATGTACCGGATGATGCCGGCGACCCAGGTTCCATGCCCGACCAGTTCATCCGGGAGGCCCTGATTGTCGTCATTGAGCCCGTTTCCGTCGTCGAGGATATCCGCCGGGCCGTCCACGAACCCGATTGCCGCGGGATGGATATTCGCCTGGAACATCGGATTCGTGGTGTCGATCCCCGTGTCGATGATCGCGACAGTGACTCCCGCGCCCGTCGCGGTTGCCTGCGCCTCGCCGGCACCAATCGTGTTCCAGACGGGCTGATCGGTGAACTCGACGGGGAGCACATTGAAGAAGAGCGAGCCCGTACTCGGCCCGCTGTTTCCCGTGTCGAAGTTGAGTTCGGAGTGGTCGATCTCGGGGTCGGTGAGGAACAGTGCTTCGAATTGCTCATCGGTCAACGCGGGCTGGAACGAGACGAGGTGGATGTTTCGCGACTCGATCGAATCGAGGAGCGAGAATCCGTATCGGTCGAGCACGCCCTGAACCTCAACGCCCGGGAGGAGTTCGAGGATGCCCTCGTCAAACCGGGGTTCTGCGCCGGGCGGGTCGTCGAAATCCGTCGCCGAGACGATCGGTGCACAGAGGCTCAGGGTGAGCAGGGTGGCGGCGATCTGCAATGTGTCGAACGGTGCTCTCATCTCAGGCTCCCAGGTAGATGAAGTTTGACCAGAACGCGGGGTGAATGCCAGCGCAAATCTGAGATCGCTGCGCTGAAACAAGCGCGGCGTGGATCTCGGACGGAGCGGCATCGGGCGCGATGGCCCGATACATCTCCGACATCAACCCGCGGGTGCTCGCGTCGTGAGCGATCCAGAGGCTGACCACGAGGCCTCTTGCGCCGGCGACGAAGAACGCACGACCGAAGCCGTACTGCTCTTCGCTGGTGTCTGTCGAGCTCCGACCGGTCTCGCACCCGCTGAGCACGACGACCGAGCCCGGGATTCTCCATCCGAGGACTTCGCGGACGGTGATCCAGCGGTCGGCGAATTTCAGCCCCGCCGCGAGGGGGTTGTCGGGCGGGAACGCCCCGTGACAGGCGAGGTGCAGCAGGCCCGCTCGGGAGGCGTGGTCGCGGGCGACCGCGGTCGTTGCGCCGTCTCCGACGATGACAGAGGCGTCCGGCATCGCGTCCCGCAGCAGGCTCGCCTCCGCCTCGATTTCCGGCGCGATCCGATCGGGCACCGCGAGGACGGACACGCCGCGACCGGGCATCTCGGGCTGCTGCGAAAGAACCGGAAGAAGGCTCGCGGTGGGCAGAACGGAGATCGCGGCGGACTCCGCCAGGTAACGATCGCCGTCGAAAAGCGCACTGAACGGGATCGTGTGCAACGATCCCGCGGGAACAACGATCATCTCGGTTGCATCACCGACCTGCTCTGCGATCGGGCGCCAAATAAGCGCGTGGAGCGATTCGAGTGCTCTCCGGCAAGCGGCTTGCCGACGGTCCTCACCGGTTCGTGCCGGCCCTCGCATCAGACCCCTCCGGATCTGGAACATCGCGCTGTGGATCGCTTGCTCGATCGCGTCGATCGAACCGAGCTCGGTGCAGGTGAGGGCGCCGTCCCGAATGACGAAAGCCTGAGCGGTGATCCCGTTCTGCCAGTAGCTCACCAACGCGCGGCGGCTGCCGAGATGGGTGCTGATGCGAGCCAGTCCCTCGGGGACACCGAGCATCTCGCGCCCCCGGCTGGAGGCGTGCAGCCGGGTTTCCAGCGCCGACACTCGGTTCTCGGCATCTCGTACCCGCGCGATCCAGTTGTCCCGTTGGCTGCGACCCGTGGTCGGGTCGTGGCTCGTGAAAACAGCGTTCAACTCGGCGCGGGCTTCGGCGAGTTCACGGATCATCGCGCCCTCAGGTGCGGCCTCAGGAAACTCCGCGAACTCGAGTTCATCGGGTTCGCCGACGAGTTCGAGCAGCGTTCGCCCCCGGGCTCGTTCGCTCATCTCGAATGCCTCGGCGGTTGATCCTGATTCAAGGAGCAACTCGATCAGCAGTTCGTACATCGAGCGGTTCTCGCCCAAGAGGCCCGCGCGGAAACGAGAGGCCTGCAAGGTACCCCGCAGCCGCTCGATACATTCGACGGCGCTGCGTCCGTCTCTGATCGCCTCGTCGAGGCGTCCCGCCCGATGATGAATCCTGGCTCGGCGGCCGAACGCTTCGGCGCGGAGGATCGGCAATCCCAATTCCGTTGCGCGTTCCAGGTTCACACTCAGGATGCGGTCCGCCTCTTCGAGCCTGCCTCGGCTCGCGTGGATCGCGGCGGCGAGCAGGTCGCACAGGAACATGTCCGCATCTCGTCCCTCGAGTTTCTGGGCTGCGGCGGCCAGGGCGTTCTCGGCCTCCACGATCGCGCCGGTTGAGAAGTGCAAGGACGCGAGGTGGAGGCGGGCGAGCGCGCCGCCCGCCGCGTTGCCGGCGGCTTCGAACAGCCTGGCGGCCCGATCGAGCGCCTCGCTTGCTTGGGGCGCGTCATACCCCCCGAGCAGGCGTCCGAGGCCGGTCAGGGCCCGGGCTTGCTCCTGCACGGCACCCGCACGCTCGAGCAGTTCGCCTGCGCGCCGGTATCCCTTGATCGCCTCATCGGCGAGGCCCGTCGCGGCGTAGACATCCGCCTGCTCGGTCAGGATTCGACCGAGCTCGCCCGTTGCCTCGTCCGCCTCGAAGAACCGGCGGGCGACTTCGAACTGCTCGATCGCGCCCGCGAGGCGGCCCTGACGACCGAACAGGTCGGCGAGGTTGCCGCGGACGATCGCCGCGGCACGCGTGATGCCGATTGATTCGAAGGTCTCGGCGCTGCTCGTGAACGCCCGCTCCGCTTCGGAGAATCGCCCGATATCAAGCAGAGCCTCCGCGAGACCACTCTCGATCTGCGCCCTGGTCGCGGGGTCGTGCTCCCCCATCGTGAGCGCACGCTCGAACATCTCGATCGCGCGGTGCCCGTCGCCTGACATGCGCGTGACGATCGCGGCGTTCGATAGGGCCTGCACCGCGAGATCGACACGACCCGCGGCAGTGAAGGAACGCTCAGCAGCAAGGGCGGACAGAAGAGCGTCCGAGAGATTCCCGAGCTTGGCCTGGGCGTGCACGAGCGTCATCCACGCCCGCGCGGCTTCGACCTCATCGCTGACCGCCTCGGCGTGACGCACGGCGGTTCGTCCCGCTGCCTCTGCTTCCGTATACCGCGTGGCGTAGTTCAGAGCGTGGGCTCGGACGGCGAAGAACCGGGAGTGGACGCGTTGATCGCGGACACGCGGCATCGTTGCTTCTATTGATCCGAGCGCATCGAAGGCCCCCTCGAGATCACGCACAACGCTCGCACGGATGTCATCGAGCTGCCCGAGAATCGCTTCGGTATCGGCCGGAGCGATTCCTCCGTTCTCCAGATTAATATTCGGATCGGCGTTGCTGTCTCGACTCATGGCATCGCTCCGGCTCGATGCCTCACGGGATCGCCAGCGGGCCTGCTTCGACTCGGACGCCGGATCGCTCGAGGACCATGGTGAACACGCCATCGGGGAGTTCGACCTGCAGGGCACCTTGCTGGTCACTCTGGACCGATGCGATGGCCTCGCTGTCGGCGCCGCGGAGTGCGACCGACCAGGCCCCGGGTTCATCCGCATCGATCTGAGCACGGAGCGTTGAGCGACCGCTCTCGCCGCGCTGGATCTCGATGTCGATCTCGCAGACATCGCACGAGAAGGCGACTTGGGTGATCTCGGCCACGCCTCGGTAGCCCGCGACACTTGGAGTCAGGCGGCTATCAAAGTCGAGGGCGGCAAGAAAGACCCGGAGGCCATCGGTTGCACGGTCTGCGAGTCGGCCGACGAGACCGGGACGGGAGGAGGCAAGCAGGCGCTTTGCCGACTTGATCGCGTCGGACGACAACGCGATTGAGGTCTCCTCTCGCAGGAACGCGGTCAGCGAGCCGAACGCACTGATCTGCTCGGCGATAGCTGGATCGGCCTCTGCGCGCTCCCGGAGTTCCCGCGCTTCGGCATCGGTGAGATCGCCCGCCAGGAACGACGCGATGGTTTCGGGTGTGATTTCGTCCATTAGACAGCCCCTTCGTGGGCACAGGAGCGGCCTGTCCCACGCTGGATACATCGCCGATCAAAATTCACGGCGTCTGAGTGGATCTCGCCTCGGCGTAAATTGTTCGCAACTTGTCAAGGCACCGTCCGCGGGTCGGGCCGATCGAGCCTCGCGGGATGCCCAACGCCTCCGCGATCCGGTCGTAGTCCGGGCGATCCTCACGGAAAAGCAAGAGCAGAAGACCGCGGCAGCGCTCTTCCATCCGGTCGAGTGCCTCGCGCATGAATTGGCGCGACTCAAGGAGATCGGCCTCCATCGGATCGGCCCACGCGATTTCTTCGCTCGAATCATGCCCGCGCGCACGCTTCGCATCGCGAGCGATGCGCCAGGTTTCTCGCTGCGTGGTGCGGATCAGCCACGCCGGAAGGCTCCGGCTGTCTCGGAGAGACTCGAGGTGGCGGACCGCGATCGTCCAAACGGACTGGAATACCTCGTCGCGGAGATCCGCGGGCAGACCGCTGCGGGACGGGATCGAAGCGACGAGACGAGCGTACCGGTCGATGAGCTCGCTCCACGCGTCGTTGTCACCGCGGAGACACGCCTCGATGAGCTGCTCGTCTGGCTTCTCTCCCATCTTCCGATTCATGTGACTCCTCGTGGTCATCCCCTCGGACGAAGTGTACCGCACCCGCTTGTCCGAGTTCACCCCCGGATTTTTTGCTCGTGCTCGTATCCGGAGTCTCGGTTCAGTCTCTTGCCTGCCGAGCCGGGCCGATCGCGTCCGGTCGAGATCCACCCGATTCCGAGCACTCCCCTGCTCAACAGAACTCAAGAAGGAGATTCATCATGACATCGCGTCTTTCCCTCATCGCCGGACTCGCCCTCACCTCGTTCGCTTCGGCGGCGCCGAGCTTCGGAACGCCCGGTTCGCTCTCGACGGCGCAGCGCCCGGGCGGCGTTGCGAGCGCCGATTTCAACGGGGACGGCCTCGCCGACCTCGCGGTCACCGCGGACACGATCGACCGCATCGACATCTTCTTTGGAACCGGGGGCGGCGCGTTCGGTGCACCCACCCCGGTGTTCACCGGCGCGAACTCGGGCCCCGATGCCCTCGTCGCGGCGGATGTGAACGGGGACGGACAGCCCGACCTCGTCGTCGTTCTGAAGAACCAGAACAGCGTCCGGGCATACGAAAACAGCGGCGGTGTCTTCACCGCGGGCTCGTCTGCCCCGACCGGACTGCGCCCGGTCTCGCTGAAGGCCGCGGATATGGACAATGATGGCGATGTCGATTTCGCGGTCGCGAACCGTGACGGCAATTCGTTCTCGATTATCTCGAACACCGCCGGTGCTTTCTCGTCCGCGGAGTTCGCCGCGGGGATCGAGCCCCGTGACGCGGCGCCGATCGACATCGATGCGGACGGCCAGTTCGAGGTCGCGGTCTCGAACAACGATGACCGGACGATCACCGTCCATGCGTCCGGGACCTACGCGATCCAGCAGACGATCGCGGTCAACGCGATCACACGGCCCGAGGGTCTCGCGGTCGCGGACCTGGACGGCGACGGGGACAGCGATCTCGCGGCGGCGCTCTCGGACGATGTCGCCTCCTTCGCGGGTCTGTACTTCAACGGTGGCACGATGCTGGGTGGAGCCCTGAACATCCCGACCAACGGCGCGAATTCCGGCGGCATCGTCGCGGCGGACTTCGATCTCGACGGCGACATGGACCTCGTGACGCTTAATCAAGATTCCAACAGCATCTCGGTTCTCGATAACGCCGCAGGCGCGTTCCAGCCCGGCGTTCCCACGGGCGTGGGCGTGCGCCCTGAGTGGATGGTCGCGGCCGACCTCGACAACAACGGATCGCCCGACCTCGCGGTCACCAACCGGGACAGCAACGACACCTGGACCTTCCTGAGCAACGCTGACAACGGCGGCGGCGGCGGGGACCAGCCCTGCAACGGTGCCGACCTCGCGGCGCCCTTCGGTGTGCTTGATCTGGCCGACATTCAGGCGTTCATCGTCGAGTTCACCGGCGGCTGCCCGTAACCCCTCCGAGGCTCGATGCCCCAGAGCCTCGACTTCCCGAGAAGCAACGCCCCGGACCGGGGCGTTGCTTCGTTTTGCGTCGAACCGTACGAAGAACCCTCGAGATAAACCGGACCCGAATGTATTTCTGGACGCGGTCACCTCTCCTGTTGGCACGCGGGGCATCGTGTCGGTCCCCCACTCTGAACATCTGACCCCCAGGAGATCCGTCATGGCACGCACCCCGATGAAGCGAACGCTGAGTTCCAGAGGAACCGGCGTACTGACCGCGGCGATCGTTGCGGGTCTGTCCGGGACGGCTCATGGGCAGGCGGACTTCTTTGAAGGCTTCGAAGCGGTCGGTGGCGTCGCCTCTGGCGAAGAGGGCCCCAGCGGATTGACCGCGCAGGGGTGGATCTTCCGAAACCAGTCGAGCCCCGCCGTGGGTGCCGCGTGGAGTCCGGGCGACGGATTCGGGGGCGAGCCCTTTGAGGAGAACGGCTACCTGTCATCGTCGGGCAACTCGACCGACTACTTCGGAGGGCAGGTTTCCAATTGGGCGATCCTCCCCGACATCGACGGACTCAGGCCGGGCGACCGAATCACCCTGTGGATCATGGGAGGCGGGGCATTCAGCCAGGATTCATTCTTCGAGATCCGATTCTCTGACACCGGGATGTCGACCGGTTCCGGGCCGTCCTCGACAGGAGACTTCGACCAGGTGCTCTTCAGCGCGGAGCTTCCCATCACGGCACAGGGATACTCACGCGTCACGGCGACCGTCCCCGCAGAAGGGCGGATCGCCCTTCGGTTCAACTCGCCCTGGCTGCAGAACTTCGCGGGCAACGGCGCCTGGCTCTCGCTCGACTCGCTCACCGTCGGACCCGCGGGGTCGGACCCATGCGGTCTCACCCTTCCGGATGTCGGCGAGACCGTCACCTGGACGGCCGGCGGGTCGTACACCGTTTGCCAGGATCTGACGGTCCCCGCAGGGGCAACCCTCCGGATTGAACCCGGCGCGTCGGTGAACATCGAGTCGGGTGCGACGCTTCGTATCGAGGGCGTGCTCGAGGCCGCGGGCATCCCGGGCAACCCCGTCACGCTGAGCGGCTCTAGCGATTTCTCAACCGGCGTCAGCGTCAGCGGCGATGCGTCCGTTGCGTTCGCGAATGTCGGCGTGCGTGTGAGTGTGTCCGGCGAGGACGCATCGCTGATCCTCAGCGATTCAACGGTATCGGCGGGCGCCGAGATCACGGGCGTGCCCGATCTCGTGATCGTCGAGCGCTGCGAGTTTGAGGGTGCGACCCTCGGCGGATTCGGAGGGCTCAACGGTTCGATCCGGATTGTCGATACATCGTTCGCGAGCGGCAGCGCCATAAGCGTTGGAGGCCTTGTGCACCTCGACGGGGTTTCATCGGACGGTGCCCCGATCATGCTGCGCAGTGAGAGTTGGGCGTATCCGACGCTGATCGAGAATGTAACCTCGGTGAACAACACCTCCGGACCCGGCGTGTCCATCGAGGGGCCCAATTACCTTTTCGGGAACGGCGTGACGCTGCAGAACAACCGCACCCCCGTCTCGATGGGGCCCAGCGGAGCGGGTGTCATGCCCGGATCCGTGCTTCCGGCAACGGGCAACACGCTCGACCGGATCGAGGTCCCCGAGTTCCGCCTGGGCAGTTGGCGGGAGTGGGCGAACACCGGCCTGCCGTATGTCGTCAACTCCGGTTTTCCTGCCAACTACGGCGGCAGTCTGACCGTCGAGCCCGGCACGAACATCAAGTTCGGCCCCGGCGCCGGCGCGTTCCTCGTGCTCGATGCGACACTCAACCTCGAGGGCACGCGTGACGAGCCGATCGTGATCGAGTCGCTGCAGCAGGGGGCCGGGCGCTGGTTCGGACTCAAGTGGGTGGACGACTTCGACGCGAAGGCCCGGCACACGATCTTCGACGGGGGCGAGATCACGATCCAATCCGATGGCGGCGTGCTCGATCTCACCCGCTGCACCGTCCGCAATTCGCTGGAGGGCACCGCGAGCGTGACGGGCGGTATCGTCCGCCTGTTCGGCTCGAGCATCATCGACAACGCGGTCGGCATGGTCACCACGACCTCGGGCCGCATCGAGGCGGACGGTGGGATCGCCCCGAGTGTCTTCGAAGGTAACCAACTCGCGATCGAGTACAACAACACCAACGGGCTGCCCTACCTCCGTTACAACTGGTGGGGCGATCCGACCGGGCCCACAAGCCCGCTCTGGCCCGACGGGATGGGGGACCCGGTGCAGGATGTGCACCCGTCCGCGTTCTTCCCCTTCCTCGAGAGTCAGCCCGATATGTCCGACGACTTCCCCGTCGTCGAGATGGAACCGACCTACTTCCTGGCGAACACCGGCGACAAGATCATCCTTCGCTGGCAGAGCAGCGACGACACGCAGATCGTGTCGCACCGGATCGAGTTCGCGGGTGTCGATTTCCCCGATGACTACCGCGTTGTCGCGACCCTTCCCGGGGATGCGACGACATTCGAGTTCGAGGTCCCCGAAGTACTGCCGACGAATCGGTACACCACCGCCTCGGCGATCCGCATCGTCGCGGTCGACTCGGCCGGCCAGGAGTCCTGGGACAAGTCGGTCTTCCGCGTCCCGTACCAGGCCGATTGGAATGTCGTCTACCAGGATGTCAGCGATCCCGGCTCGGTCCATCCCTGGGATACCTACGAGGTCTGCTGGACACCCGGCGGCAACGCCAGCGCATACCTCCTACTCGACGGTGCCCGGCTGAGCAAGTCCAACGGCGGCTCGAACACCGGGTGCCTCCCGATCGGGGCGAAGGCCGCATACGCGAGCACCGACACCGCCCGGAATCTGATCATCACGACCTTCGGCGCGGGTGGGCGCCTCGCCTACTCGTTCAGCGAGTATTTCGAGATCCGTCCCGATCCACGGTTCGGTGATGAAGCGCCGGTTGTGACCGTCTCATCCCCAGCCGCGGGCGGCGCGTACGCCGGCGGAGCCACGATCCCCGTTCGCTGGGATGCCTCCGACGACGAGGGTCTCCGGGCGTTCCGCGTCCAGGCCAGCTACGACGGTGGTCGCACCTGGCACGGCGTCGCGAGTGATCTCCCGGGTGATGCCCGATCGTTCGATTGGCGTCTCCCGGCTTCGACCGGCATCGACGATGTCCGCGTCCGCGTCGTCGCGACCGACCACCGGTTCCAAGATTCGTCCTCGACGGTCGGCCCGCTCGTGATCACGCCCGGCGACGGCGCCAGCGGGTGCAACCCCGCCGATCTCGCCGAGCCTTTCGGCGTCCTCGATCTCGCCGATGTGCAGGCGTTCGTCGGCGGGTTCACGGGGCAGTTGCCCATCGCTGACCTCGACGGGAACGGCGTGTTCGACCTCTCGGATGTGCAGGCCTTTGTCGGGTCATTCACCGCCGGCTGCCCGTGAACGACACCCGGCCCCAGCCGTCTCTCCCTTCTCCCTCGCCCGGTGTCTGCCGACGCCGGGCGGGATTCTCGAACGCTCGATCCAACGCTTTGCAGACAGGAGCATCGCCATGCTCGATCACGGAAACCGAATCTCTCTGACCGTCGCCCTCGCGGGCCTCCCCGTTGTTGCCGCCGCGTCGGCACCGGTGTTCGACACCGCCGTGGGGTATCCGGCGCCGAGCGGCGCGTACGGCCTTGCCGCCGGCGACCTCGATAACGACGGGGCGATCGACCTCATCACCACGAGCAACACCGGATCCCCGAACGACCCGCTCCGGATCTACTGGAACGATGGGTCCGGAGGCTTCGCGACGACCTCGGAGATCACCTCGGGTGACGGTCCGCGGGAGATCGCGCTGGCGGACATGGACGGGGACGGCGACCTGGACCTGTTCGTCTCCAACTACTTCTCCAACGACATGTACTTCATCCCGAACAACGGGAACCGCTCGTTCGCGTCGCCGACCTCCTACGCGACCGGGGGCGGGTGTGAGGGCATCGATACCGGCGACATCGACGGCGACGGCGATGCGGACTTCGTCGCGACCGACCATTTCGGCAGCCGAATCCGGCCCTACCGGAATATCAATGGGCTCGGCTTTTCGTCGGTCGGGCTCTTCGCCGCGGGGAACAACCCCTGGGCCCTCCGCCTCGCGGACATGGACGGAGACGGCGACCTCGACACCGTCGTCACCAGCGAAGAAAGCCCGATGGTCACGATCGCCTCCAACGCGGGGGACGGGACCTTCCCGACCCGGAGCGATCACCCCGTGGGTGAACGCCCGACGGGGCTGGCGATCGCCGATCTCAACGGGGACGGCGCAAACGATATCGTGACCGCCGACTGGGGACCGCTCAGTCCCATCAGCAACACCGTTTCCGTGCTCCTCTCGGACGGCGACGGCGGTTTCCTGCCGCGGGTTGCGTACACCGCGTACGGGCGTCCCGGCTCGGTCGAGATCGGCGACATCAACGCCGACGGCAATCCCGACCTGGTGGTCGCGTGCGAGGCGGACGACGGGTTCGCGGCGCTCCCTGGAAACGGCGATGGGACATTCGGACAGAGCGTCCTCTTCGATCTCGGGACGCAGCCGGGGCGGATCGTTCTCGCGGACCTCGACGGCGATGGTGACCTCGATGTCGCCGCCGCGGGCGATGTGCCGAGCAGTGTGACGGTGTCGATGAACATCACCGGGACACCGGTCGATCCGCGTCCGATCGAGATCGCGTGGCAGGCGTCGTACGACAACTTCTTCCAGCAGGACATCGCCTCGCACCTGGCGATCACGCCGACCGGCACCATCATCACAGCGGGCTCCACTGCGTTCACTTCGAACGAGGAAGACTTCCTCGTGGTCGCGTTCGATCCCGAAGGGAACATGCTGTGGGACCATGTCTATAACGGGGACGGCAACCACTACGACAAGATCAGCCACCTACGGGTGGACGACGCCGGCAACAGCGTCGTGGTCGGTCAGTCCTGGGGCCCCTCGTTCGGTGTGCAGTGGGCGACCATGAAGCTCGACCCGGACGGCAACCGCCTCTGGGTTAATCGCTACGACGGCGGGAACCCCGGGGCGCAGCAGTACCCCCGCGGGATGGAGCTGGCGCCGGACGGGCGGGTCGCGGTTTGCGGCTGGGCCCGTGATGCGTCGTTCACCACGGTTCACTACACGGTCGTGGTCTATGACGCGAACGGGACCACCGTCTTTGAGCGGATGATCCCGGGGACGGAAGGCGTGGACGGCCAGGCGGAGGATGTCGCGTTCGATCCGGATGGGAACATCATCGCCATCGGCGGAATCGACAGCGCGCAGGGTTTCGGGCAGGACACCTACCTGGTCAAGCTCGATCCGACGGGCGATGTGATCTGGTCGCGACGAGGCGGCCCGGTCCGGGGCGACCTCGTGCAGACCGACGCGAGCGGAAACATCTATGCAGCGGCCGGTGGGACGCTCACCAAGCACGCACCGGGTGGCGACGAACTCTGGTCGGTCGGGCTCGGCATGCCCGCGGCGAGCACGATCACGCGCAGGCCCGACGGCTCTCTGCTCGTCTCTGGTGCTTCGGGCGCAGGCGTGCGGCTGATCGCGATCGATCCGGACGGGATGGTGCTGTGGGCAACCCAGTCTCCGGGAAGCATCAGCAGTGCGAATCCCGCTGGTCACCTCGCGGTCGAATCGGACGGAACGGTCGCGGTCCTCGGCCAGATCGGAACCGACCTGGGCGTCTTCCGGCACACTCCGGACGGCGTATTCCTCGACGAGACCCGTGTCGACTCGGGTTCCTCGACCGATTCCCGCGTCGCGATCGCCGCGGCTGGTGACTCGCTGTTTGCACTCGGCACCTACGAGCCCGCGATCGTGAACCGGCGCGATTTCCTGCTCTTCCGTCTCGACGAGGCGCAGGCCGGATGCAACGCGGCCGATCTCGCCGAGCCGACCGGCGTGCTCGACCTGACCGATGTGCAGACCTTTATCGCGGGATTCACGAATCAAGAGCCTGTTGCGGACTTGGACGCGAACGGGCTGTACGACCTCGCTGATGTCCAGTTGTTTGTATCCGCGTTCACCGGCGGATGCCCCTGAATATCCCATCTGATCCGACCTTCTATCGTCGCGTTCTGAACACACGAGAATCGAGGAACACCATGACACGCCTGACGCTCGCATCCATGCTCGCCGCAACAGCCGGCTCCAGCCTCACCCCCGACTTCGTGTTCGCCGCCCCGGGTGATGTGGCCTGGGAGCTCATCCGTCCCAGCAACACGGGCATCCCGGGGGATTACACCCAGGTGATCTTCATCGACGAAGACGACTCTCCGTGGGTCGGTGGATATGTGACCTTCTGGGAAGAGGGCGGCATGGCCCACTTCGACGAGACCAACTGGCGTGTGCTCGGTAATGTCGATTGCAACCAGGTCGTCTCACCACGCTTCAATGATGTTGTCAAGACCAACGACGGCGTCATGTGGATCGCGTCGGACAGCGGCCTGCTCCGCTTCGATCCGACACAGGAGCCTTGGTGCGTCACACGCTATCACGCGGGGAATACCCCGCTCCGTGGCAACCAGATCACCGACCTTGCGATCGCGCCCGATGGATCGCTCTGGATCGCCAACCAGGAGGTCGGGGGATCCTCCGCGGGCGGGCTGGGTCATTTCGACTACATCAACAACACCTGGGAATTCTGGGACACCTCCAACGGGCTCCCCTGGTGGGCGGGCTGGGACTGGGTGGACTCCGTCGCAGTCCAGGCGGACGCCGACGGCGGGCACACCGTCTGGTTCGCTCAGGACAGCATGGGGCTCTGCAGCTTCAAGGACGGGCTCTTCATCTGGTACGGCAGCGCCACGCCGCCAGACCTTGACCCGCTGCCGATCGGGTTGGTCGGCAAGTCAGCCGTCGATGACGCGGGCAATCTGCTCCTCGCGACCGACCGGGGCTTGGCAACGAGATCCGCGGCAGGTGAATACCGATTCCTCGGCGGGCCGCCCTCCTCGGGCACGAGCATCGCGCGCATCAACATGCTTCCGTCCGGCCGGGTCGCCTACGGCACATACGGGGGCGAGGTCTACTTGTGGGATGGCGTGTGGAATCACTTGGGCAACTGGGGCAGCGGCAACCACACCTACGCGATCGCAGAGGAATCGACCGGCGCCATCTGGGCAGGCGGCATCGGGGGCTCCGCGCGGTACGAAAACGGCGCCTGGCAGCGCTACCGCCTCACCAATACCGGCATGCTCGACTTCTTCACGGAAGACATCGCGCTCTCACCGACCGGAGATATCGCGATGACCGCGAACGCCGGGCCCGGCACGGGCGGCTTCGACATCCTCCATCCTGACGGCACCTGGACCAACGCGAACATCGCGACCTACGGCCTTGGTCTACCGTGGCCGTACCCGACGGATAACACCTCTGCTCTTGCATATCGAGACAACGGGAATCTGCTCTTCGCCCCCACCAACAACGGCCTGCGTGAGTACGACGGCACGAGCAGCTTCATTGATCGCATCACCGACGCCTATGGCATCGAGCACATCGCCATCGCGGGGAACGGCCGCGCCTGGGCAACGACCGGACGCGCCGTGGCCTTCGCCGAGGACAACGACGGTGTTTGGAGCGAGCAGTTCGGCTATGCCGACGGCGTACCCGTCGGCGACATGGCCGGCATCGTCGCGGATCCCATTGATCCCACCAAGGTCTTCATCGGCGCTCAATTCGGGATCGCCCACACGGATGGCACAACCTGGGCGATGATCCCACGCGAGTCTTTCGGCCTGACCCTCGACACCCTCGGACACCATCTCTACGCGTTCGATGTCGATGCGAACGGCGCGATCTGGGCCGGGTGCGGCCTCGGGCTGCGACGCTACGACCCTTCGACAGGGACGCTTGTGACCTTCGATACCGGGAACTCACCGATTCCGTCGAACTTCATCTTCGATGTGGAGATCGCGCCCGACGGCTCGGTCTGGATCAGCATGTTCGATCCGAACTTCCCATACCCGGGCGGGGTCGCCCAACTCAAGGAGGGGCAGTGGCGCGTCTGGCAGCAGGGCGCAAGCCCGCTCCCGCACAACCAAATCTGGGACCTCGAATCCCGCATGCTGGCCAACGGCGACTACCAGATCTGGATCGCGTGCGCTTCTGAGGCAATCGCGGTCATCACGGTCGAGGGCGACGGTCCCGCAGGGTGCAACCCAGCCGACCTTGCCGCCCCGCTGGGCATCCTCGACCTCGCGGATGTTCAAGCGTTCGTCGTCGGATTCACCGCGATGGAGCCGATCGCGGATCTCGACGCGAACGGGGTGTTCGATCTCACGGATGTTCAAATGTTCGTGGCGTCTTTCACCAACGGGTGCCCCTGATCGGGGCGAGCGAGGCCCACTTCCCTCTCCGCTGCTCCCGCGGTCTGCTCGGGACAACGCGGTTGCTGGGCGGGTTCCGATCAGTCTTGCTGAGCCGGTGCCGCGCCCAATGCCCCACCCAGGCCGGGGAGCCAGTGGATCGTCATGCGGTCCGCAGCGTTGCGGGTCGCTCGCTCGAGTTCACGCATCAGATCCGGACCCGCACAGAACACCGCGGGAACGATGAGCACATTCTTTCGGCCCTCGCTCTCAAGGGTCGCGAGGACAGCCGGGAGCACGCGCTCGCCAGTCCCTGAAAAGCCTCGCGCAACGCGCACGCGATGGAAGCGGCTCGCTCTGTTGAGCGGGTCGTTCTCCTCGATCGCCGCCCAGGCCTCGATTTGCTCATCATCGAGGTCGTCGGGGAGGAGGAGCACCGTCGTGCCGCCGAACGGTCCGGGGCAGCGTGGCAAGGACTGGGCCACGCTCTCCGCTGTGACGCGATCGTCCAGTCGGATCACGGGTGAATCCTGCGCGGCGTCGCCCACCTCAACAAGAACGAGGGGCTGCCCGTTCGCGGCGCTGCGGCGCAGCGCATAGAGCCTCGACCAGTGCCTCGCTCGCGGCGTGTCGGCCGGAATCGCCACCCGCTCGGCGCTGCCGACCACGCTCGTCTCCGCCTGCGGCAGTTCGAGCGCGGCGCGGAGGCTCGCTTCTTGCCTTCCGTCGCGTCCGATCTTGGGCTTGTCGATGACGCGAAACTCGCTTGAGAGCCCGATCTCGTTGTACGCCTCGATTTCATCACGCCACCACGCTTCGTCCGCGGCTGAACCGGTCACCGCCACAGAAACCGCTCGGTCGGACCCATCGCTGTACTCCGGGAGCGGAAGCGGGAAGTCCTTCAACTTCGCGTAGCGCTTCGGCTCGAATACATGCGTCGCGTGCTCCATCCGATCCCCGAGCAGCGCAATCGCCGCGGCGACCGTGCCGCCCGTGCCCTCACCCGCGACGCACACGCGTTCTGGGTCGATGGGATGGTTCCGCAGCAGGTATCCCCAGACCCGCTCCGTTGCAGCGACGACCGATCCGATATCGGAGGCGAACGAATCCGCCCAGAACCAGCGCCCGCCCTCGCTCTGATCTGGGTAACGGGCGCGGTAAGGCGGCTCCAGCACCGCGATCGCCGCCTCGCCGCCCAGCCGGTCTTTCCACAGGTCCATACCGTCTTCGGAAGTGAGGCCGTCGTCGCCGAGCCAGATGAGCAACGGCACCTCGGCGTCGCTATCGGCCTGATCCGGGAGGTGGAGGCGGTAGTCCAACTTGCGGTCGAGCGCGACGCCCCACACGCCCTCGTTGCGGTCCATCGCGCGGGATTCGGCAACGACCACGAAGTCGGCGACCGGTCTCCCGTCGACCTCCGCAACAGATGGGTTCCGTGAGGGCCGGACATCAATGGTCAACACCCGGGCATCGGGCTTCCGGAGCGAAAACTGCCGGACGGTCCCGTCCCAATACGCGCTGTGGAACGCTCCGTTGATATGCAGGACCGCGGAACCCGGATGGGCGTCGAGCGCGAGAGCGCACGACTCACCCATCGCGTTATCCCAGAGCGTCTGGGTCGAGGTCAGTCGCTGGTCATCGCTGTCGCGTCGCATCATCCCGACATGTCCGCGGATGGTGTTGTCGACCCGCCTCCAATACTCAGGCGAATTCGCGAAGATCTCGGCGGGCACGAGGCGACGCTCGCCCTCGTCCAGGTCGTCGATCACCTCGAGCCCCCCCATCGCGATCCGGCGGATCAGCGGGCGTGGGAAGTTCGACGCGACGACGGGGAATCCTCCCTCGCGGGCGTGCTCGATCAGCGGTCGGTAGGCGCTGCGATACTGACCCCACGCGCGGGCTTGCTCGGTAAACGCGCGCTCGCTGATCGTGCCCGCGAGATACGCGTCGAGCGCGGGCTGCACATCGCGCTCGAACATCTCCATCGCGAGCACGACTTCGCCCCGTCGGCGCTCGAGGAGACCCCGGTAGACCGCGAGCTCCACGCGGTGGGTCGTCTCGTCGATATGAGTCTCACCGAGAAACACAGCGTCCGCGGTCGCGAGCCGATCGAGCATCGCCTCCAGCGTCACGGTCTCGCCTGAGCGGCCGTCAAAGACAGTGATCGCGCGATCGAGCGGCGGCGCGGCCCACGCTGGACGCGGGGCATCTCCGGGCGCCGCGTCCCCACCAGCCGCGACCCCACCCGCGGCAACCGAGATCCCCGCGAAGCCGATGATCGCGAGGCGTAAGCACGAACCGATGCTCCGAGCACGCATGGAAGCTCCCCTCGAAAGGCGTCGAGGGAAGCCTAGGTTCCGGGAGCGAAGACGGAACGCCCACGCCTTCTGAGCCTGGCGGGTATGCCCGACTGAGCGACCGGGGGCGAGATCGTCCTCCCGCGCGAGGCGGTGGCACTGACCTCGCTCGAGCGTTGCAAGGCCCACGCCGCTCGCTGGTTCTCGGCCAAAAAGAAACGCCCGGGGTCTCTCACCCGGGCGCTCCGTAGGACTCGTCAGGCGAGTGGGAATTATTCCTCAACCACGGGGAACTCGCCGCACACGACCGCGTGGGCGATGATGTTCACGCCGTCGCCCGCCCAGTCGAATTCGTAGGTGTACGCGTTCGTGAAGTTGGCGTCGGGCCCGCCCGTGAAGTTGTCGACGATGACATCGAACTGGTCGAGCGCGATCGTGGGCTCACCGGTGTCCATATCGGTCGGGGTGAGCTGGTCACCCGCGTAGAGATGGATCTCGTCCATCTCGTACCCGAAGAAGGTGTTGTACTGGACGAGGACGATGCCGGTGCCCGACGCGCTGTCGTCCACGATGTAGTCGACCCAGACCTCGCCCACCTCGATCGCCTGTGAGATATCGCAGTCCTCGGCGCGGGCGTAGAGCTGGAAGGTGTAGAACTCGCTGAGCTCGCTGCCCGGGATGTTGATCGACCAGCCCCACTGGTCGAAGTCGCCCAGGCCGTCGTTGTCGTTGTCGATGTTCAGGAAGCAGGTGGACGCGGCACGCGGGTCCGCGCTGTAGGCATAGGTCGTCTCGCACTGGGTCAGCACCGGGGGCGGCCCGTCACACACGCACTCGAACGAGGTCGAGAAATAGGTGCCCCACATCCCCCGGCGGCAGCGCCGACGCCGGCTCGAGAACCGCTCTCCGTCCGCCCAAGCGGTCTCGGTTTGATAGCCGCAACCGTTGCCCCGGCGGACCACGGCGTGGGCGGCGATGTAGTAGCTCCGCTCGGGATCCGTCGGACACACGATGTCGAGCGACTCGAGCGGGATGACCACCTGGTACGAGGACTCGCCGTACAGACACTCGTTCTTGAACGGGAACCGCCCGATCCTGGGGTTCCCCCGCCGGGTCTGGGGCATGTCCGCAACATCGACGCCCGCCCACAGGTGGATCTCGTAGAGCCCCCAGTCGTCGATGGTGTTGTAAGTCACGACCAAGTTATCGTCGACGACCTCAACCTCGACCGTGCCCGCCTCGATGTGACGCCCCGCGAAGAGTGTCTGGACCTGGACACCGCTGCCG
>DLBY01000086.1 GCA_002480345.1 Phycisphaerales bacterium UBA7812
TGGAGGCGGGGACGCCCGGGCGGGTCGACGGGATCGTCACGGCGCCGATCAGCAAGAGCGCGTGGCACGCGGCGGGGCACGCGCGCTTCCCGGGGCACACGGAGCTGCTCGCGTCGCGGTTCAACACACGCCGGTTCGCGATGATGTTCGAGGGACCCGACTTGCGGGTGAGCCTCGCGACGGTGCATGTGCCGCTCAACGAGATCCGGGATGTGTTGACGATCGGGAAGGTATTCGACGCGATCGACCTGGGCGTGCAGGGGTGCCGGCAGCTCGGGATCGCGTCACCCCGGGTCGCGGTGTGCGGGCTGAACCCGCACGCGGGCGAGGGCGGGCTGCTGGGCGACGAGGAGGATCGGCTGATCAAACCCGCGATCGACCTGGCGCGGAACCACGGGATGCGGGTCGAGGGGCCCTTCCCGGGGGACACGATCTTCGGGCGCGCCGTGAGCGGGGAGTTCGACCTGGTCGTGGCGATGTATCACGACCAGGGGCTGATCCCGGTGAAACTCCTGGCGCGGGACCGGTCGGTGAACATCACGGTCGGGCTGCCGAGCGTGCGCACGAGCCCGGACCACGGGACGGCGTTCGACATCGCGGGGCGCGGGGTGGCGGACGCGGGGAGCATGGCGGCCGCGATCGAGACCGCGGCGCGGATGCTGCGACCGATCGCGGAGAAATCGGCTTCCGAATAACCGGGGCGGGTCCGGGCGCTTCGTTCCCCGGGTCTCGCTGGTGTTTCGCGGGAACGGGGCGTGTTGCGTGGGCGCAACGCGAGTCCGGTAATGCACGCTCTCGATGGCGTTCCGGGTGTTTCCGGCGGTGTGGCGGCGATCGGCACGCGGGTTGCCCCTTAGACCCCCATGAGAGATGATGCGCTGACAATCCAGGGACGGGCGAGGGTTCTTCGCGGGTTCGGACTTGTGGCCGGGCTCGGTGCATTGCTCGCGGGCGGTGTGCTGGGCGGGTGCGCGGCGCCGCTGGATCTTCCGGTGGCGCGGCGGAGCGAGGGTTTGCCCAGCGCGAACCGGGGGCAGTCTTCCGCGGCGGTGTTCAGCGGTCCCGGTGTGGCGGCGGCGATGGCGTCGGTCCCGGACTGGTACCGACCCGAGTATGCGCGCAATAACGAGAATCTCGCGTTGGCGGAGCCTCGGGCGTTGACGGCGATCGATGAGTGGCCGCAGGTGCCGCCTCCGACGATCGCGGCGCAGCGGCGGATGACGCTGAACCGGAATCCTCAGCAGATCATTATCTTTACGACGCCCGGCGCGGGGTTTGGGGGTCGGGCGCCCGCGAACCGTTTCGGGGGCGGCGGTCGGTGGCTGTACACGCCCCGTCCTCGCTGATCGGTCTTCGGGACATCGCGGCGTGTGGTGCGGAATCGGCGCAGAAGCCGATGACTCCGGCGGGGCTGAGTAGACTCGGCGCGCGCAGGAGGCACCGATGGACCGATTCGTGATTCAGGGCGGGCGCCGGCTCGAGGGGACAGTCCGCATCAATGGGTCGAAGAACGCGAGCCTGCCGCTGATGGCGGCGGCGCTGCTGACCGACCAGCCCGTGACGCTGCGGGGGGTTCCGGATCTCGCGGACATCGGCAACATGCGCCGCCTGCTGGGTGAGCTGGGGGTGGAGATCGCGGGCGGACCGGCGGGCGATGGACGGGCCGAGACGCTGCGGGTGACGGATGATTCGGAGAGCCATGCGCGGTACGACATCGTGCGCACGATGCGGGCGAGCATCTGCGTGCTCGGGCCTCTGCTTGCGGCTCGGGGGCGCGCGCGGGTGTCGATGCCGGGCGGGTGCGCGATCGGCGACCGGCCCGTGGACCTGCACCTGCGTGGCATGGAGGCGCTGGGCGCGGAGATCGAATTGGACGGGGGGGACATCATCGCGCGCGCGCCGGGCGGGCGGCTGCGGGGGGACACGATCTTCCTGGGCGGGGCGTTCGGGTCGACGGTGCTGGGGACGGCGAATGTGATGTCCGCCGCGACGCTGGCGGAGGGGACGACGGTCATCGAGAGCGCGGCGTGCGAGCCCGAGATCGTGGACCTCGCCCGGCTGCTCACCGCGATGGGGGCGAAGATCGAGGGGGCGGGCTCGCCCCGCGTGACGGTGCACGGCGTGGAGAAGCTTGGCGGGGCGGACCACGCGGTCTTGCCCGACCGGATCGAGGCGGCGACCTACATGTGCGCCGCGGCGATCACCAACGGCGTGCTGACGCTCGAGGACTGCCCGCTGGATTGCCTGCTGAGTGTGACCGACCGGCTCGAGGCGGTGGGTGTGCGCGTCGAATGCGTGGACGGGAACGCCGACCCGCTTCGGTGCGCCGTGCGGGTGGCGGCGGACCGGGTGCTCAAGCCCATCGAGGTGACGACGCAGCCGCACCCGGGGTTCCCGACGGATGTGCAGGCGCAGTTGATGGCGCTGCTGTGCCTGGCAGACGGGAACAGCGTGGTGACGGAGAAGATCTTCCCCGAGCGGTTTTTGCATGTCGCGGAGTTGAGCCGGATGGGGGCGAGGCTGTTCCGGCAGGGGAACACGGTGGTGGTGAGCGGCGTGCGCACGCTGAAGGGCGCGCCGGTGATGGCGAGCGACCTGCGGGCGAGCGCGGGGCTGGTGCTTGCGGGCCTCGCGGCGGAGGGGACGACCACCGTCAACCGCGTGTACCACCTCGACCGGGGCTACGAGCGGATGGAAGAACGGCTCGCGGCGGTCGGCGCGGTGATCGAGCGGGCGGGCGAGTCGGCGTGAGTCAATCCGATTCGCGCAACGCGTCCATTGCTTCGGCGAACTTCGCGCCCATGTCCAGGTAGCCCGCGGTGTCGTAGTGGGCTCGGTCTGAGTAGCCGTACGAATCGGTGCTGGTGACGAGTGCGGCGTGGGGGTCGGCGCCGGCGACCTCTGCCTGGGCGGCGCGGACGATGTCGCCGTGCTTCCATTGGGGCTTGTCTTCGCCCGCGTTCAGGCGGCTGTCGGAGATGCGGCCCATGACGAAGGGGAGATCGTCGGTGTGCATCGCGGCGCGGAGCAGTTCGATGAGTTCGGCGAGGTTGGTGTCGTAGTCCGCGGCGGAGACGAACGCGTTGGCGTCGCTCTCGCCCTGCATCCAGACGATGCCGGAGGGGATGAGGGTGTCGGGCTCGCCGTCGCCGTCGATGTCGGGGACGCGGATCGCGTTGAAGATCGTCGCGAGGGCGTGGTCGTATTGGTTGATGCCTTTCGTCTCCCCGTCGCCTCGCGTGTCGTGGGGGTCCCAGGTGCCGGCGGCGGGTTGGCGGTCGTCGATGCTGGTGCCTCCGCGGGCGTACTTGATGATGGCGATGTTCTCGTCGGGGCGGAGTTCGCGCATGCGTCGGGCGAAGGCGAGCTCGGGGCCGAACCGGTCGGAGGGTTGGGGCGTCACCCCGTCGGTGCGGGCGCCGACGCCGAAGCCGGGCGTGAGGTCGGACCAGCAGCCGACACCCTCCGCGGGCTCGAAGTCCTTGCGGATCTGCCCGAAGAAGATGCGGGTGTGATCGACCGGACCCTGCATGTCCTCTGGGAGTTCGCTCGCGCGGCCGAACCCGACCATGTTGGACTGGCCCCCGAAGTAGTAGAGGTGGTAGGTGCCGGCGGTGGCGAGGGGGGTGAGGGCGGAGAGCGCGAGGACGGCGAGGGTGGTGGTCTTCATGTCGGTGAGGATAAGAAAAATCCCCCGCGTGCGCGGGGGATCGGAAAAGGGCGTGTCACTCGCGGGGGTGGTTACTCGACGGTGATCGGGAGATAGAGGAATTCGGAGTTGTAGTTGGCGTCGTAGACGGTGATCTCGGTGTCGGAGTAATCCCCGGCGACGGTGGGCGTGAGGGTGAATCGGAACTCCGCGGTCCCGTAGGCGGCGAGCGGGGCGTTGAAGACGGTTTCGCGGTACCCCGACATCGTGCCGTCGGCGCTGGCGGGCTGTGGGGTGACGGGCCCGAAGGTGAAGTCGTCGCAGATCATCCCGCTGAAGTCGATATCGCTGACTTCGCGGGCGACGCCGCGGGTGTCGGTGACGCGGATGACGAGTTCGAAGGGCTGCCCGACGCGGATGGTGTCGGGGTACTCGGTGTCGATGACGAGGTCGGCGGGGCCGACCATGCCGTTGAACATGTTGCCGAAGTTGTTCGCGGCACCCGCGAACCAGCCCGTGATGAGGCCCGACCCGCACCCGACGGCGAAGATGAGGGCGCCGACGAGCATCGCGGGGACCCAGCTGGACCCTGAGGGTTGCGGGTTGCCCGCCCAGTTGGGCTGTGGTGCGGTGCTCATGGTGCGAGTCCCGTTTACGCGGTGTGCGGGTGTGGGTGTGCGAGTGCCGCCTTTGCGACGACTCCTGGGGTGGGCAGGATACCCGCGGATCGGGGCTGGGGCGAGTCGGCGGGGTTGGTGGGCCGAGAGCCGGGTGCGGGGGCGGGTCCGGCGGCGTGAACCCCGTCGCGGGGCTGGCGGTACATTGATCGGTAGCCGCGGCGAAGGGTGGATCATGACGAGTCTGCTGCAATGGGGGCTGCTGATCGGCGGGCTGGCGCTGATCGCGTTCGGGCTGCTGTGGGACCGGCCGGGCTGGCGGGGGCGGGCGGCGCTGCGGGGTGAGATTTGAACGCGACGGTCGCGATGGGATGGCGAAGTTCGGTTACCTAGTCATTACTCTCGTCTAAACGCAGTGGTCCATTTCGACTCGATTGCCGGGGGCGTGTCGGCGACTCCACGAGCACCCAGTATTTTCCGTCCCTAACGATCTTTCCTGCCTTCTTCAGATGTTGCTGAGCAGTCCTCACCGCATGCTTCCACTTTTTGCCAAAGTGTTTACCATCGATAACACGATCGATCGAATCGTCACAGATGTCCGGATGGATTGCCTGCACGCGCCCGTGGATTTCTGGCGTCGTGAGTGGACCACGGACGAGTGAGTGCAGGATCGCGTCCGCGAAGATTGCGTGGGGAGGTCGTCCTCGGGCACTGATTCTCAAGAACCGCTCATGAGCCTCTGCAATCCCGGCCGTCATATTATTAAGGATCCGTAGGCCGAGATGATCGTTCACAAATCTGACCATGTGTCCTCGTTCCTGATAGACCGTCTCCATCCAATCCAGATCCGGTTGGGAGACTGGAGTACTGAGCGGCATGATCGCACGGATATCTTCGCTGATTTCAGATATAGCATTCCGGTCATCGAGTAGAACGCCGTACTCGAAATTGCGACACAAGCCCGAATTTGTCAGATTCGCGGAAGTGATCATCGCATACCGCTGATCGGCGATGTAGATTTTCGCATGAACTCCTG
Source organism: Phycisphaerales bacterium UBA7812 (assembly GCA_002480345.1). Lineage (GTDB taxonomy): Bacteria > Planctomycetota > Phycisphaerae > Phycisphaerales > UBA1924 > UBA1926. The sequence goes on from DLBY01000086.1 coordinate 5,303, forward strand.
CAGCGAACAGAACTTGCGTCGGACCGTCTCGCTCGAGCAGTGCCGATATTGCCGCCGGCCTTGTCGCGCCTGACAAAACCGTCTGAATTCGCAGGTCGCACAAGAGAGTCACTGCAACATTCGGCTTCGCGTTATCGCGAATCGACTCGCAAGGCCCGATCCCAACATACGGAGAGCACAGAAGAAGATCGGCGTTCGCGGAGGCAATGACCTCCGCGAACGCCGATGCTGATGGGGTCTTAACGAGGCGCATCGATCAGGCGACCGTTACGCTCTCGTCGAGGTAGACATCCTGGATCGCGTTGAGCAGGGCGGCGCCGTCCTTCATCGGGCGCTGGAAGGCCTTGCGGCCCGAGATGAGGCCCATGCCGCCGGCCCGCTTGTTGACGACGGCGGTGGTGACGGCGTCCTTCAGGTCGCTCGCGCCGGCGCTGGCGCCGCCCGAGTTGATGAGGGGGACGCGGCCCATGTACTGGTTGATGAGCTGGTAGCGGCAGAGGTCGATGGGGTGCCCGCCCTGGCCCTTCTCGTCGGAGCCGGCCAGTTCGGTGTAGACCTCTTTGCGGAACTTGCCGTAGGAGGAATCGCCCGCGTTGAGGGCGTTGTACCCGCCGTTGTTGGTCGGGAGTTTCTGCTTGA
>DLBY01000180.1:0-301 GCA_002480345.1 Phycisphaerales bacterium UBA7812
CGGCGCGCCGATCACTCAACTGCCCCGCTTCTACACCTTGGGCACGGTCATCCTGTCGTCCCTACCGGCCGATGTCAAGGTCGAATTCAACGGCGAGTTGATCACCACCGCCATCCTGCCGGGCCAGGTCATCAACCTCGGCATCGCGGGCGCTTCGTGCAACCCCGCCGATCTTGCGAACCAGTTTGGCGTGCTCGACCTGTCGGACATCAATGCGTTCGTCTCCGCGTTCACGAACAGCGAACCGCTCGCCGATCTCGCCCCGCCCTTCGGCGTCTTCGATCTCGCGGACATCAACACC
>DLBY01000180.1:599-16506 GCA_002480345.1 Phycisphaerales bacterium UBA7812
TTCGATCTCGCGGACATCAACACCTTTGTCAGTGCGTTCCTTGCGGGATGCCCGTGAGCAATCGGCTTGGGTTGGGGGGGCTCTGTCCCCTCGCCGCTGCCAGGAAACGCCCCCGGCTCATGCGCCGGGGGCTCTTTTTATGTCATGTTCATCGGTGGAGGCATCCGGCGACCGCGACGAACTCCGTCGAAAGCTCTCAGTCTTGGTCCCCGGCGCGGCTCCGGCGTCCGTGAAGAAGCGGGAGACCCGAGGGATCCGCGACGCGGTGGGCGATGAGCTTCACCGCGTCGTTCACGAAGAACCACGCGAGGCAATAGAGCCAGATCAGCAGGGCCGCGCCCCATCCGATCGGGGCCATCAGCACGCCGTAGACCGCGACAAGGGTGGCGATAACCTGTGTCGTGATGACCGCAACGAGGAGGGTGATCGCGGGGCGAATCGACCAGAACGGTCCCCGGGTGCGGGCGACGAAGACCGTCAGGTGACCCGCGACGGACAGCTTGAGATACAGGATCGTCTGGATGTGCTCCCGGTCGATCCGGAAGACCTGCTCGGCGAGATAGAAGAGGGTGAACGAGGCGATCACGCCCGCGATGCCCAGCGCGCCGGCGACCGTCAGCACGCGGCGCATGTCCCACGCTTCGGGACGGGGCGAGGGACGGACGCGGTCGTACGCGATCGACAGGATCGCACCGTCGTTGAGCAGCGCGAGCAGCACGATCATGACGGCCGTGACGGGGTAGAAATTGAACACGAGGATCGCGAGTGTCATCAGCAGCAGGACCCGGATCGTCTCCGCGATCCGGTAGATCGCGTACGAGTTCATGCGCTGGAAGATGCGCCGGCTCTCGCGGATCGCATCGACAATGACCGAAAGCCCGGGTGTGAGGAGCACGATGTCCGCGGCTGCGCGGGCGGCATCGGTGGCGCCGCTGACGGCGATGCCGGCGTCGGCCTTCTTGAGCGCCGGCGCATCGTTCACCCCGTCCCCGGTCATACCGACGATGTGCCCCGCGCTCTGCAGTGTCTCGACGATCCTGTACTTGTGCTCGGGATAGACCTGGGCGAAACCGTCCGACTCTTCGATCTTCTGCGCGATGGCGCTCCCCCACTCGTCGCCCTCGCCCCCGAGGGCTCGGGTATCGAGGACGGTGCTCCCCAGGCCGATCGCTCGGCACACCTCCCGCGCGATCGCGACCTGGTCCCCGGTGATCATCTTGACCGTGACCCCGAGCGCATGAGCATCCGAGATGGTCTGTTTCGAGTCCTCGCGGGGCGGGTCGAGAAGGGGCGCGACGCCCAGAACGCGCCAGTCGCCGCCCGCATCCCGCCGCGCAACGCCGAGCGACCGGAATCCTTTTCCCGCGAACCGCTCGACGGCCTCGTCGACCGACGGCGCGATCCGCTCGCGATCCGGCGCCATGGAAAGGATGACCTGCGGCGCCCCCTTCGTCACCGAGAACCGTGCTCCGTCCGGGGCCCGCACCAGGGCCTCGGTCCTCTTGCGGACCGGGTCGAAGGGCTGGAACTCGACAATCTGGAAGGACTCGTGAAGGTCACCGGGAACCTCCTCGTTGCCCAGGATCGCGTCGTCGATGGCATCCCGGTCTTCGGATCGAGACGCGAGCGCCGCCGCGATGATGAGGTCCGCCCTCGTGCAACCCGGCATCACGAACGGCTCGCCCAGCGTGAGCCTGTTCTGCGTGAGCGTCCCCGTCTTGTCCGAGCAGAGCACGCCGACGCCCGCGAGTTCCTCGATCGCCGCGAGCCTCGTGACAATCGCCTCTCGCTTCGCGAGCAGCCTTGCCCCGACGGCCATCGTCACGGAGAGCACCGTGGGCAACGCCACGGGCACCGCGGCAACCGTCAGCACCAGCGCAAACTGCAGCGTCTTGAGGAACGGGTCCCCCCGGAACAGCGACACCAGCAGGATGACCAGCACCAGCACGACCGCGATAAGGATCAGCACATCGCCGATCTTCAGAATCGCCCGTTGGAAATGGCTGACGACGCGCGTGTCCTGCACGAGCTGCGTCGCCTTGCCAAAGAAGGTCGACGCCCCGATCGCGTAGACGACCGCGTCGCCCTCGCCCTGCTCGACGATCGCGCCGGAGAACGCGGCTTCTCCCCTCGACCGCGAAACAGGGAGCGACTCACCCGTCAGCGCGGATTGATCGAACTGCATGGGCTGCTCGGTGAGCAGCTTGACATCAGCCGGGACCACATCGCCGATCCGGAGGCGCACGATGTCTCCCGGAACCAGCTCTCGCGAGGGGATCGATCGCCAGGAGCCGTCGCGCTTGACCTTCGCGTCGAGCGACAGCGACGCCTTGAGAGCCTCGACCGCGTTGCCCGCGTGGAACTCCTCCCAGAAGCCGACGACGCCGTTGACGATCAGCAGCAGCAGGATGATCGCCAGGTCCGCCCAGTGACCGACGATACCCGAGAGCACCGCGGCGACCTCGATCATCCAGGGGATCGGGCCCCAGAAATACGAAAGGAACTTCAATACCGGGTTGACCCGGTGCTCCGGAAGCGCATTCGGGCCGTACCGCGACGCGCGGGTTCTCGCTTCGTCTGAGCTGAGTCCATCCGCCGTCGTCTGGAGCGACGCGAGCACCCGTTCAAGAGGCTCGTTCGCGAGGGAAGGGCCGGGGGCCCCGCCACCGGGCGGCGGCGAAGAAGAGGGTGCGGGCATGCTGCAGCCTCCGGTCCGCCGAGGGAATCCTAGCCGCTCCGACTTCGCGCGAAACGCGGAGCCGTCACGACACCGGGTCCCGTACGATCATGGTGTTTGCCGGGTGAGACGACGATCTCTGAATGATCACCCAGTGCGAAGGCCCCAGCGCCCGCGGGCGCGACACGCCCCGGTGCTGTCCGGGACGGTGCTGCCCGGGACGGCCGACAGGCCATTCGCCGCGCTCGTGCCCGCGCCGCCGAGTTCGTCCGATCGGCGACGATCCAAGAATGGGGTTGTTCGACGCCTGCTCCCCTCGCCTGTGCGGGCGTCCGCCGTGCCGAGCACGATCTCCGCCTCTCCGAAAGGAGAACAGAACGATGCCAGAATCCGGACTGACCTTCTTCTCCACCAAGCGGTTCGACCGCGAGACATTCGACAGGCACGCCGCGGACGCGGGTGTCTCCATCCGCTTCCTCGAAGCGCGGCTGACCCCGGAGACCGCGACGCTCGCGGAGGGGAGCCGCGCCGCGTGCCTGTTCATCTATGACGACGGGGGACGCGAGAGCCTGCAGAGGCTCTCCGAGTGCGGCGTGGAACTGATCGCGCTGCGGTCCGCGGGATTCAACCATGTGGATCTCGAAGCCGCGGAGGGACTCGGTCTCACCGTCGCGCGCGTCCCCGCCTACTCACCCGACGCGATCGCGGAGCACGCGCTCGCGATGCTCCTGACGCTCAACCGGAAGACCCACAAGGCCTACCTCCGCGTGCGCGAGGGCAACTTCGGGATCGACGGCCTGATGGGCTTCGATGTCTCGTCACGCACGATCGGCGTGATCGGGACCGGCAAGATCGGCTCCCGGTTCGCGGAGATCGTCAAGGGATTCGGGTCCCGCGTGGTCGCGTGCGACCCGTACCCCGATGACTCGCTCGCAGGCGTCGTGGAGTATCTCGAACTCGACGAGCTGCTCGCGACCAGCGACATCGTGAGCCTGCACTGCCCGCTGACGCCGGAGTCGCACCACCTCATCGACGAGCACGCCCTGAGCGTGATGAAACACGGCGCGATGCTGATCAACACGAGCCGCGGGGCGCTGGTGGACACACACGCCGCGATCGGCGCGTTGAAATCCGGAAAGCTCGGATCGCTGGCGCTCGATGTCTACGAGGAGGAGGGCGACATCTTCTTCCAGGACCTGTCCGAGCAGGTGCTGCAGGACGACACCCTCGCCCGCCTGCTGACCTTCCCGAATGTTCTGGTCACGAGCCACCAGGCGTTCTTCACGCACGAGGCGGTCGAAGCGATCGCGACGACCACGACCGAAACGGTCGCGGGTTTCCTGCGGGAAGGCCCCCGGGGCGTCCCCAGCGAGAACCTCGTACGCCGCGCGTCGCATGTCCACGCGAGCGAACGCTGACCCCGCGCGCACGCCCGTCACAGGCCGGGGTGCACACCAGCATGGATACCCGATCCGCGATGCGCGACAGTGGCGCGTCAGGGCGACCAGGAACGCAGCGTGCGGATGTACTGGCTCCGCGTGTGCGCCGAAGGATCGGGGCACCGCGCGATGTTCATGTTGCCCCGCATCTGGTTCGCCGATGCGTACTCGTGCTCGTCGAGCCAGTCCGCGAACCCGCTCCGCAGCGCGTGCAGGCGGTCGGGCCCGTGCGTGAGCAGGGCGCTGACGACCTGGACCGCGTGGGCGCCGCACATCACGCTCTTCACCGCGTCGATCGGGGTGTGCACCCCACCCGTGACCGCGAGGTCGAGGCCCTCCGTCGCGCCCGAGAGAATCGCGAGCCAACGAAGGCGCAGCAGCAGTTCGTCGCTCGTGGACGACACGAGATGCGGCTCGACCGCGAGGTTCTCCGTATCCAGATCGGGCTCGAAGAAGCGGTTGAACAGGACCGCCCCGTCCGCGCCCGCGTCCCGCAGCCGGACCGCGAGGTTCGCGACCGACGAGTAGAAGGGCGAGAGCTTGACCGCGATGGGCAGCTTCGTGCGACCCCGGACCGCCTTGACGATCTCGACCGCCTCGTGCTCGACCGACACGCCCTCCACGAACGGATCGGTGACAACGCGGTAGATGTTCAGCTCGATCGCGTCGGCGCCCGCGTCTTCCGCCAGCGCCGCGTGCTCGACCCAGGGGCCCACGCGCTCCCCGTTGAGCGAAGCGATCACGGGAACCGTCACACGCGATTTCACACCCGAGAGATGCTCGAGATACTCATCCGGGCCCAGCGGCAGATCGTCGGGCTCGGGGAAGTAGCTCGTCGCCTCGCCGTACGATTCCGCGTGCGCGTGCATCGCGAGATGGGTCGCGATCGACTCGGCCGCGACCTGCTCGGCGTAGAGCGAGCGGAGCACGATCGCGGCGGCGCCCCCCTCCTGGAGCCGGCAGGCGCCGTCGAGCGTCTCGCTGAGCGGGGACGCACCCGCGACGAACGGATGCGGGAGTTCGAGCCCGAGATAGGTCACTTTCGTGTCAGCCATGGAGCGCCTCCGTTTCGGGCTTCGCGGACGCCGCCTTCGGCTCCGTTGAGGTCTTCGCGTCCGCGCTGGACTCGGGGGTGTCGGGGTCGAGGCGCAGCGCGGCCATGTGCTTGTAGATCGCAATGCGTCGATCCGCGGCCTGCTGCGCCTGCTCCGCGAAGCGGCGGAACCGCTCGGGGTCCATCCGCTCGACCATGCGGAAACGCGTCTCGTTCTGCATGTACTCGCGGACAGGGATCTTGCCCGCCGGGGCGTCGATCACGAGGGGCGCGAGGCCCTGATCCACCCGGCGTGGGTCGTAGCGGTACAGGGGCCAGATGCCGCTGTCCACCGCCCGCTTCTGCTGGTCGGCGCCGTGCTGCAGGTCGTAGCCGTGCGCGATGCACGGGCTGTAGGCGATGACCAGCGACGGGCCGGGGTACGACTCCGCCTCTTGGATCGCCTTGACGGCGTGCGTGTCCTTGGCACCCATCGCGATGCTCGCGACATAGACATTGCCGTAGTGCATCGCCATCAGGCCCAGGTCCTTCTTGTCCGAGGCCTTGCCGGTCGCGGCGAACTTCGCGGCAGCACCGATGGGCGTCGCCTTGCTCGCCTGACCGCCCGTGTTGGAGTACACCTCGGTATCGAGCACGAGGGTGTTGATGTTCGCGCCGCTCGCGAGGACATGATCCAGCCCGCCGTACCCGATATCGAACGCCCAGCCGTCACCGCCCACGAGCCAGACCGACTTGCGGACGAGGTAGTCCGCGAGGTGCGCGAGCTCGCGCGCCGCGGGCGTGTCCGCCTTCACCAGCGCATCGCGGATCTGCGTGACCCGCTCGCGCTGGTCGCGGAAGGCCGCCTCCCCGTGTTGCTCGGCGTTCAGGATCGCGTCGACATCGACGCCCGGGAGCGACCCCCGGAGCTCATCGAGCAGGCCCGTTGCGCGTTTCGCGAGCGCGTCGACCGCGAGGCGCATCCCGAAGCCGAACTCCGCATTGTCCTCGAACAGCGAGTTCGACCAGGAGGGCCCGCGCCCGTTCGCGTCGGTCGTGAAGGGCGTGGTGGGCAGGTTGCCGCAGTAGATCGACGAGCACCCCGTCGCGTTGGCGATCATCATGCGATCGCCGAACAGCTGGGTGAGCAGCTTGACATACGCGGTCTCCCCGCACCCGGCGCACGCGCCGGAGTATTCGAAGAGCGGCAGCATGAGCTGCGACCCCTTGACATCGACGCGCGTGACCCGCGTGCGGTCGATCTGGGGCAACTCGAGGAATGCCTCGAAACGCTCCCGCTCGCGGTCGAGGATCGGGAGCTTGGGCTCCATGTTGATCGCCTTGCGGCGCGGGTTTGTCTTGTCCTTCGCGGGGCAGACATTGACGCACAGGTTGCACCCCGTGCAGTCGTCGGGCGCCACCTGGATCGTGAACCGCGCCCCCTTGAGGTCCTTGCCCTTCATGTCGATCGCGTCGAGAAGGTCGCCGTGCCCGTTGGGGTCGTACGCCTTGGCGCGGATCGCCGCGTGGGGGCAGACCAGCGAGCACTGGTTGCACTGGATGCACAGGTCGGGCTCCCACACCGGGATGTGCGTCGCGATCGAGCGGCGCTCCCACTTCGCGGTGCCCGTGGGCCAGGTCCCGTCGGGCGGGAACGCGCTGACCGGCAGCATCTCGCCCTTGCCCTGCATCATCAGGGCGCTGACCTGCTTGACGAAGTCGGGCGCCGCGTCCGGGACGATGGGCGGCATCAGGCGCGTCGCGGTCACCCCGCCGGGCGTCGGCATCTCGTGGAGGTGGTCCAGCGCCGCGTCGACCGCCGCGATGTTCCGCCGCACGATCTCGTTGCCCTTCTTACCGTAGGTCTTCTCGATCGAGTCCTTGATGTGCACGATCGCCTCGTCGCGGGGCAGCACCCCGCTGAGCGCGAAGAAGCAGGTCTGCATGATCGTGTTGATCCGCCGACCGACGCCCGCCTCGATCGCGACGCTGTCCGCGTCGATCACGAACACGCGCAGCTTCTTGTTGACGATCTGCTCCTGCGTCTCACGGTTCAGCTGCTCCCACAGCTCGTCGGCCGCGTAGGGGCTGTTGAGCAGCACCGTCGCGCCCTCCGCCGCGGACTCGAGCACATCGCGCTTGTCCAGGAAGTTGAACTGGTGGCACGCGACGAACTGGGCGCTCTCGATCAGGCACGACGAGCGGATGGGCCTGTCCGCGAACCGCAGGTGCGAGACCGTCCACGAGCCCGACTTCTTCGAGTCGTAGACGAAGTAGCCCTGCACCTGCTTGCCCGCCGCCTCGCCGATGATCTTGATCGTGTTTTTGTTGGCGCCCACCGTGCCGTCCGAGCCCAGCCCGTAGAACACCGCGCGCAGCACGCCCTCGGGCTCGGGCTCCGCCTTGCCGTCGAGATCCAGCGACAGCCCGGTGACATCGTCGATGATCCCCACCGTGAACCGGCGCTTGGGCTCGTCGTCCCCCGCCTCCGCGAACACGCGCCGCACCATCGCGGGCGTGAACTCCTTGCCCGAGATCCCGAACCGACCGCCGATCACGCGAGGCACCCCGTCCGTCGTCAGCGCGCCCTCCGCCGCGAGTTCGCCCAGCGCCGTGAGGATGTCCTGGTAGAGCGGCTCACCCGTCGCGCCGGGCTCCTTCGTCCGATCCAGCACCGCGATCGAACGCGTCGTCTTGGGCAGCGCCTTCCCGAAGTGCTCGATCGGGAAGGGGCGGTACAGCCGCACCGCGAGCACGCCCACGCGCTCGCCCGCCGAAGCCATCCGCTCCGCGGTCTCCGCGGCCGTGTCGGCGCCGGAGCCCATCAGCACGATCACTTTCTCTGCCTCGGGGTGCCCGTGATACTCGACGAGGTTGTACGCGCGACCGGTCCGTTCCTCGAACCGGCGCATGATCGCCTCGACCGCCGCGGGGGCGCTGTCGTAGAACGGGTTGCACGCCTCGCGCGCCTGGAAATAGGTGTCGGGGTTGTGCGCCGTCCCACGGATCGCGGGACGATCCGGGCTCAGCCCGCGCGACTGGTGATCCGCGACCGACTGCGGCACGATCATCGCGCGCAGGTCGTCGTCGCTCAGCATCGTGACATTGCGCAACTCGTGCGAAGTGCGGAAGCCGTCGAAGAAGTGCATGAACGGGAGGCGCGTCTCCAGCGACGCGGCGTGCGCGATGCACGCGAGATCGTGCGCCTCCTGGGGTGAGTTGGACGCGAGCATCGCGAAACCCGTTTGCCGGCACGCCATCACATCGCTGTGGTCCCCGAAGATCGACAGCGCGTGCGTCGCGAGACACCGCGCCGCGACATGCATCACGAACGGCGTCAGCTCGCCCGCGAGCTTGTACATGTTCGGGATCATCAGCAGGAGGCCCTGCGAGGCGGTGAAGGTCGCCGCCAGCGCACCCGCCGTCGCGGCGCCGTGCACCGCACCCGCCGCACCGCCCTCGGACTGCATCTCCGCGATCTGCGGCGTGCGCCCCCAGATGTTGGTCAAGCCCTTGCCCGCCCACTCATCCGCGAGCTCGCCCATGGGCGTCGAGGGTGTGATCGGATAGATCGCCGCGACATCGATGAGGCGATAGGCGACCGAGGCCGCCGCCTCGTTTCCGTCGATGATCCGCACAGCCGGGACACCCATGGCACCCTCCTTTGAATCGGGATGGATATGTCCTGATTGTACCTCGACAGACCCGCCCCGGGAGGATTTCCGGATGAAAAGATGGGAGTTGAGCCGGTCGCGCCGGGCGTCCGCCGAAGCGGTCGACCGGGACCCGAGGATCAGCGGGTCTCGGGGAAGAAGGTATCCGTCGCGCCCCAGACCGATTCGAGCCGGTCGATCCGCTCCCGCGCACGATCGCCGAGGCGTTCGACGACCTCGAGGACGAGCAGCTCCGCCGCCGCGACCGCGGGGAGCGAGCTGTCGAAGGGCCCCACCGCAGGGACGCGCAGCTCCGCCCGGTGGGCCGCGAGCGGCACGAGCGGCGAGAGCGGGCCGTCCGTGATCGCGATGAGTTCCACTCCGGCGTCGACGAGCGCGCGCGCCGCGAGCACCGAGAGCCGCCTGTAGCGGGCGAAATCGAAGACGACCGCCGCGTCGCCCCTTTCCGCGCCGCTCAGCTCGCGCCCCAGGTCGTGCGCCTCCACAAGGCGGACATGGTCGCGGACCATCGAGAGCCCGCTCCGCAGCACATGGGCCCCCGCGCGGGAGGTCTCCCCGGAGAGAATCCAGACGACCCGGGCCCCCACCAGCGGGCCCGCGAGCGCCCGCACCCGCTCGGGGTCCAGCGCGTCGAGCGCGTCGTGGATCGATCGCTCGATCTCGGTGCGCACCTGCGCCCGCTCGCCCGGCGCCCGACGGATCCGCTGCCCGGGCGTCGCGAGACGCTGCGCAACCCGTTCCCTCGCCCAGCGTTGCAGGTCGGTGTACCCCTCGAAACCGAGCTTGGACGCGAACCGGACGATCGAGGGACGACTCGTTTCAACCCGCGCCGCAAGGTCCGATACCGTCCCGAAAGCCAGCAGGGTCGGGTCCCGCAGCACCGCTTCGGCGATCCGCCGCTCAGTCGGGGTCAGCCGCTCGCCGACATTCGCGATGAGATCCTGGATCGACAATGCCCGCCCCCAGAGTGGCCAAATCGTTGCAATCGACCACCCAGAGTGTACACTCTGTTACAGAGAGATCCCGTCCGCGGTCGTCCTTTTCCGGAGTGAGCCCCATGATTCAGTCCCAGCCGTCCAAGCATGTCCCCACCGAGCGTGAGCAGGCCTTCCTCGAGAGCGTGGAGGACACCCGGTACGAGCGGGAGATCATCAACGGGCTCGCCCCCTTCTTCAACGAGAAGGCCCCCGAGGACATGCTGTCGTTCTACAGCGAGGGCGATGTCACCCGCCTCAAGGTGCTCAAGGGCACCGAGCGCGATGTCGAGGCCCGCATGCCCGTCAAGCTGACGCGCCACTACTACGAGATCGCCCGCAAGAGCGCCGCGGTCGCGCGGATCGTCAAGGCGAGCCCCGACGAGACCGACAGCCTCGAGGGATCCGAGGACCCCGGCAACCAGATGGACTACAGCCCCGTCGAGGGCCTCCTCCACAAGTACGAGATGGGGCTGATGTATGTCGTCTCCACCTGCTCGGCCCACTGCCGCTTCTGCTACCGCGAGGAACTGATCGCCCGCAAGGAGATCCAGCGCCAGGACGGCACCGTGATGAAGAAGGGCCTCGCGAAGATCCCCGAGATCTGCGCCTACATCCGCGCCCACAACGAGATCGTCGAGCAGAACGGCGGACGACACCCCGAGACCGGCCGCGAGAAGCTCCGCGAGATCCTCCTCTCGGGCGGCGACCCCATGGTGCTCAACAACTCCAAGATCGCCGCGTGGCTCGCCGCCCTCGCCGAATCGGGCGTCGAGACCATCCGCATCGGCACCAAGGAGATGGCCTTCTACCCCCAGCGCTTCGACCGCGCCTTCCTCGAGATGCTCGACCGCTTCCACGAGGCCTACCCCCAGGTCGGGCTCAACATGATGCTCCACTTCGAGCACCCCGACGAGATCCTCCTGAAGAACGACGAGGGCGAGTATGTCCGCGACGACAAGGGATTCCTCCAGTGGATCCCCGAGACCGGCGAAGCGATGCGCGGCCTCGTCTCCCGCGGCTGGCTCACCGTCCAGAACCAGGCCCCCATCATCAAGGGCATCAACGACGACCCCGACGCGCTCCGCCTCCTCCAGCGCGAGTTCAAACGCGCCGGGGGCGAGAACCACTACTTCTTCTGCGGACGCGACATCGTCGCCTACAAGTCCTTCAACATCCCGATCGAGAAGGCCTGGCAGATCCTCACCGAGTCCCAGCGCGGGCTCAGCGGGACCGAGAAGCACGCCCGCCTCTCCATCACCCACTACAAGGGCAAGACCGAGGTCGCCGCGGTGACCGACAAGCCCATCCCGGGCCTGAAGGGCGCCGAGAACGGCGTCGTGATCTTCAAGCTGCTCCGCAACCCCGCGGACGCGCCCGAGCTGCACCGCACCTGCATCGTGGGGCGCAACCCCGAGGCGCTCTGGTTCGACGACTACGCGGACCGCGTCCTCTTCGACGAAGCGGGCCTGTTCGACTACTCACGCATCGACAAGAACAAGGTCGTCCCCACCTCCATGCCCGTCACGCGGACCGGCTGCATGTGATCGCACCCCCGGCGCGGGCCCGCAACCCCGCCGCACGAACCGAATGAAACGGACTGCCCGATGATCGACAAGCGGGTCGCGAGCGTGCACGACGCCGTCGCGGATGTCTTCGACGGCGCGAGCGTCATGATCGGCGGATTCGGCGAGGCGGGCAGCCCCGTCGAGCTCATCCACGCCCTCATTGACCAGGGCGCCCGGGACCTTACCGTCATCAGCAACAACACCGGGAGCGGGGAGGTGGGCCTCGCCGCCCTCCTCAAGGCGCGCCGCGTCACCAAGGTCATCTGCTCGTTCCCCAAGACCGCGAACTCGACCGTCTTCCCCGAGCTCTACCGCGAGGGGTTCACCGAGCTCGAGCTCGTCCCCCAGGGCACACTCGCCGAACGCATCCGCGCCGGGGGCGCGGGCGTCCGCGCGTTCTACACCCCCACCGCCGTCGGCACACCCCTCGCCCAGGGCAAGGAGATCCGAGACTTCGAGGGACGCCCCTGCGTCCTCGAGCACGGCCTCACCGCGGACTTCGCGCTCATCAAGGGCCGCGTCGCCGACACCCACGGCAATGTGCTCTACAACAAAACCGCCCGGAACTTCGCCCCCATCATGGCGATGGCCGCGCGATGCACCATCGTCCAGGCCGCGTCGGTCGTCGAGGCGGGCGCCGTCGATCCCGAGGCGGTCGTCACCCCGGGGATCTTCGTGGATCGGGTCGTCGGGGTCGCGGATCCGGCGCACGAGTCGGCGCTGATCGCCGCGGGGATGAGCTACCCGCCCGCCCAGCCAGACCGATCGGAGCGCGCATGACCGAGCAGACCGCTGTCAAGGGCCGCACCCGCGAGCAGATGGCCCAGCGCCTCGCGCTGGACATCCCCAACGGGTGGTATGTCAACCTCGGGATCGGCATCCCCGAACTCGTCGCCCGATTCGTCCCGGAGGGGCGCACGCTCGTCTACCACACCGAGAACGGGCTGCTGGGCATGGGCCCCTCGCCCGACGAGGGGGCGGGCGACCCCGAGCTCATCAACGCCGGCAAGCGCCATGTCACCGCCCTCCCGGGCGCCGCCTATTTCCACCACGCCGATTCCTTCGCGATGATCCGGGGCGGGCACCTCGACCTCAGCGTGCTCGGGGCGCTCCAGGTCGCGCACAACGGGGACCTCGCGAACTGGTCCACGGGCGAGCCCGGCGCCATCCCCGCCGTCGGCGGCGCGATGGACCTCGTCGCGGGCGTCAAGAAGGTCTTCGTCATCACCCAGCACACCACGCGCGACGGCGCGCCCAAGCTCGTCGAGTCGTGCTCCTATCCCCTGACCGGGCAACGCGTCGTGGACCGCGTCTACACCGATCTCGCGGTCATCGATGTCACCCCCGAGGGTTTCCGAGTCGTCGAGCTCAGCCCCGGCGTGGATTTCGAAACCGTTCAGGAACGCACCGGTGCGCCGCTTCTCCCGGCGCTCACCCCAGCATCGGCGGACTGACATGAGCATCCAGACCGACCCCCAGGCCCACCTCAACCACAGCGCGGTCACCAGCCCCAGCGCCGAGCTGTTCCACCGCGCCCAGCGCGTTCTCCCGGGAGGCGTGAGCCGCAACACCGTGCTGCGGCACCCCCACCCGCTCTACGCCGCCCGCGGGGAGGGCTGCCGTCTCATCGACATCGAGGGCGTGAGCCGTGTCGATTTCTCGAACAACATGTGCTCGCTGATCCACGGTCACGCGCACCCCGAGACGGTCCGCGCCGTCACCGAGCAGCTCGCGCGCGGGACCGCCTACATGATGGCGACCGAGGCGGAGGTCGTGTTCGCCGAGCACATGTGCGCGCGCAACGACCACTTCGAGAAGATCCGCTTCGTCAACTCGGGCACCGAGGCCCTGATGGTCAGCCTCAAGACCGCTCGCGCGTTCACCGGGCGCCCCAAGGTCGCCAAGGCGGAGGGCGCCTACCACGGCGGGTACGACTACGCCGAGGTCAGCCAGGCGCCCAAGCCCGACACCTGGGGGAGCGCCGAGCAGCCCAACAGCGTCCCCCTCGCGTTCGGGACCCCCCGCTCCGCGGTCGAGGATGTCGTGGTCATCCCGTTCAACGACGCCGAGCGCGCGCTCGCGATCCTCGACCGGCACGCCGACGAGCTCGCCTGCGTCCTGCTCGACCTCATGCCCCACCGCGTGGGCCTCAACCCCGCCGACCGCGCCTTCGTCGACGCGATGCGCGCGTGGACGACCCGGAACGACGCGCTGCTCGTGCTCGACGAGGTCATCACCTTCCGATCCCAGTACGGGGGGCTCCAGAACATCTACGACCTCACCCCGGACATCACCGCGATGGGCAAGATGATCGGCGGAGGCTTCCCCGTCGGCGCCGTCGCGGGACGCGCCGAGGTCATGGATGTCATGAACCCCCTGTCCGACAAGTTCGTCTACCCCCACTCCGGGACCTTCTCGGCCAATCCGATCAGCACCGTCGCGGGCCTCGCCTCGATGACCCGCTTCGATCAGCCCGCGATCGACCGACTCAACGCGCTGGGCGACCGCGCACGCGAAGGCATCGCCCGCGCGATCGAGCGCACGGGCGCGCGCGCCTGCGTCACCGGGTGCGGCTCGCTCTTCCGCGTGCACATGAAGCCCTCGCCCCCCCACAACTTCCGCGAGGCCTTCACCACCCCCGAAGAGAACGCGCGCCTCAAGGTCCTGCTCGATCACATGTTCGACGCGGGGTTCGTGATGATCAACACCTGCACAGGCGTGCTCTCGACCCCCATGAGCGAGACCGAGATCGACGCGATGGTCGACGCCCTCGGAGCGGGGCTCGAGAAGATCCGCGACATGCCCTGAAACCGTCCGCGTCCGCTCAGGCGCGCTCGAACACCGTCGCGAGGCCCTGCCCCACGCCCACGCAGAGCGAGGCGATCCCCCGATCGACCGTGCGCCGGTTCATCTCGAGCACAAGCGTTGCCGCGAGGCGCGCGCCGCTGCACCCGAGCGGGTGCCCGATCGCGATGGCGCCGCCGTTCACATTGACGAGGTCCCCGTCGAGCCCGAGCTCGCGCACGCACGCGACCGACTGCGCCGCGAACGCCTCGTTCAGTTCGAAGAGCCCGATATCGCCCAGCGACAGGCGCGCCCGCTCGAGGACCTTCCGCACCGCGGGAACGGGCCCGATCCCCATCCGTGACGGCGCGACGCCCGCCGCGGCGCTCACGCCGACGAAGGCGAGGGGGGTCAGCCCGAGCGCCTCCGCCCGCGACGCCTCGACGAGCAGCAGCGCCGCGGCCCCGTCGTTGACGCCCGACGCGTTGCCCGCCGTCACCGTGCCGTCCTTCGCGAACGCGGGCTTCAGGCCCGCGAGCTTCTCGAGCGTCGTGTCGGGCCTGGGGTGCTCGTCGGTGTCCACGACGACCGGATCGCCCTTGCGTCGCGGGATCTCGACCCCCACGATCTCCTCGGCGAACACCCCGCGCTCGTGCGCCGACGCCCACCGCTGCTGGCTCCGCAGCGCGAACGCGTCCTGGTCTTCCCGGCTGATGCCGTGATCGCGCGCGACATGCTCCGCGGTGATGCCGAGCGGATCGGTGTGCCCCATCTGCTCCATCCGGGGGTGCGTGAACCGCCACCCGATGGAGGTGTCGTAGAGCGCCTGCGTGCGCGCGTACGCGGATTCCGCCTTGCCGATCACCAGCGGCGCCCGGCTCATCGACTCGACCCCGCCCGCGATGAACACATCCCCGCACCCCGACTCGATGCACCGCGCCGCGATGTTCACCGCCTCGAGCCCCGAGGCGCACAGGCGGTTCACCGTCACCCCCGGGACCGACTCGGGGAGGCCCGCGAGCAGGGACGCCATCCGCGCCACATTGCGGTTGTCCTCTCCCGCCTGGTTGGCGCAGCCGGCATAGACATCGTCGACCCGCTGCCAGTCGACCTTGCCGTTGCGGCCCATCAGGGCGGCGATGGTGACCGCCAGCATGTCGTCGGGACGGACCTTCGCGAGGCTGCCGCCGTAGCGCCCGATCGGGGTGCGCACCGCGTCGCAGATGAAAGCCTCAGCCATTCTCTCTCTCCTCACTCGGGTTCGGTGGCCCCGTGCACCTTCAGGCGGCGGCGCACCGGGAAGAAGTGCCAGCCCAGCCGCTCCGCGACCAGGCCCCAGATGCCCTGCGGGGCGAACAGCATGACCAGCACCGCCAGCGCACCCAGCACGATCAGGTACCAGCTGCCCAGGTCGGCCAGCAGGCCGCGCAGGACGAAGAAGACCAGGGTGCCGACGATCGGCCCCTCGATGCGGCCGATGCCGCCGATGATGACGATGAACAGCACGCTTGCCGTCCAATCCTGCAGGCTGAACGCGGCGTCGGGGGAGATGCGCAGCTTCAGCAGGAAGATCAGCGCGCCCACCGTGCCGGTGATGCCGGCCACGACGACATAGAGCCAGAACTTGGTGCGGAAGGCATCCACCCCCAGCGAGCGCGACGCCACCTCGCTGTCGCGGATCGCGGTCAGCGCCAGGCCGTGGCGGGCGCGCAGCAGCCAGTAGACGATCGCCGTCGTCCCCACCGCCAGGCCCAGGCA
>DLBY01000026.1 GCA_002480345.1 Phycisphaerales bacterium UBA7812
CGATCACGACGACCGCCGAGGCGTTGGAGGCCTTCGATCCCAGCGCCGACCTGATCCGGATCTCGGAGGAGGTCTCGGCGCTCGAAGCGGAGATCGACGCGACACGCGAGGAACAGGCCGCCCTCGGCGACCGCATCGCGGCGCTCGAGTCGGAGGCGGGCTCGCTGCAAGACCGATCCGAAACTCTGCGGAACCGCGCCGCGGAGATGAAACTCGCCAGCGCGAGCCTGAGCGCGACCGAGGCGGCGGCCCGCGCCGGCGAGATCCGATCGCTGAGCCGCGACGCCGATGCCCTGGACATGCGGATCCGCCTGCTGGAGGGCGAGGCCGAGACGCTCCGCCCCCGTTTGACCGAGATCGAGGCGGAGATCGCGAAGCTCACCGAGCAGCGTTCGCTGACGATCGAGCACGCCGACGAACTCCGCGAGATCGCGTCACGGAAGCGTGCGGAAGCCGAGACCGCCCGCGCGGCGGCCCGGGAGACGGGCGAGCAGATCCGCGCAACCGTCAACGCGATCGACAACGAGCGCGCCGACGCGGTTGCGGCGGGGGAAGAAGCGACGACGGCGCTCGAGCGTGCGGTCCGCGAGAGCGAGAAGGCCGCCCGGTCCGTGCGTTCGGAAGGGACGATCGGGAAGGCATCAGCGCAGCGCCGCCTCGCGGAGATGCTGCACCTGCGCGCCGACGGGCACGAGCGGTACGCCGCGGTGCTCGCGAAGCTCGCCTCGACCCCGGGCCTTGCCAACGCGGGGGCGTACGCGGAGGCCGCGAGCGCCGAAGCCGCGCGGGCCGCCGACCTGCGGGCCCAGGCCGCCGACGCCTACGAGTCGACCGCGTCGAGTCTCTCGGGCCTCACCCTCCGCGGCCCCGAGGCGGACCGCGCCGCGGCGACCGCTGAGTACCTCCGCACGCTCGCGTCCCAACTGCGGGGCGAGCCCCCCCAAGATGAATCCATAAACGGAGACGAAAGCGCTCCCTGAGGGCGTCGGATCAGCTGGAACCGAAGCCTGATGCCACCCCGGACAGCCAGCCTCATGGTGCAATCGTGACAACCCAGGACACCCCCATCAAGCAGACCGCGACCGGCGACCCCGTGCTCCCCGAACTCCGCGTGAATCTGGTCCGTCCCACGGACCCCGTCATCGGACGCGTGGTCACCAACGAGCTCTGCACCAAGGGGGGACGCAAGGCGTCCGGGTTCGTCCGTCATGTCGCGATCGATGTCTCGGGCACGCCGCTGGAGGCGGGGTTCGTCACAGGACAGTCCTTCGGCGTGCTGCCCCCCGGCGAGGACGACAAGGGCCGCCCCCACAAGCTCCGTCTCTATTCGATCGCGAGCCCCACGCGCGGCGAGGACGGGCAGGGCAAGGTCCTCGCGACGAGCGTCAAACGCGTGCTCGACGAGCACTGGGAGAACCAGACCCTGTTCCGCGGCGTCTGCAGCAACTACCTGTGCGACGCCCAGGTCGGCGATGAGATCCGCGTCACGGGCCCGAGCGGCAAGCGGTTCGTCCTGCCCGCGGATCCCTCGGCGCACGACTATGTCTTTTTCGCGACCGGCACCGGCATCGCCCCCTTCCGCGGGATGATCATCGACCTGCTCGAATCCGGGGTGAACAGCAAGGTCACGCTGGTGATGGGCGTCCCCTATTCGACGGACCTGCTCTACGACGACGACCTCCGCGCGCTCGAGGCGAAGCACGAGAACTTCCGGTATGTCACCGCGATCAGCCGCGAGCCGCAGGCGGACACGCCCAAGAAGCTCTATGTCCAGGACCGCATCACCAACGATCCGCTGGGCGACGGGGCGGGGTCGCTCCCCGCGTCGCTGGCGTGCGAGCGGACGCTGATCTATGTCTGCGGTCTCGCGGGGATGGAACTCGGCATCTTCCGCGGGATCTACGAGGCGCTGGGCCGGGACGGGGCCGCGCCGCTGATCACGGTCGATGACGAAATCGCCGGGGATCCGTCCTCGTGGAACAGGCGGATGATCAACCGTCAGATCAAGACCTCCAAACGCGTGTTCCTCGAGGTCTATTGAGCCCACGCTGCGGCGCTACGGCGCCGCGGGCCATCGGTCCCCCCCACCCGAGGGATCGTGTAAAGTTGACGGGCCCCGCGGGCCCGGATAGGTTTCGGGCCCGCCGAACGGGTCTGAGGGCCCGT
Source organism: Phycisphaerales bacterium UBA7812 (assembly GCA_002480345.1). Lineage (GTDB taxonomy): Bacteria > Planctomycetota > Phycisphaerae > Phycisphaerales > UBA1924 > UBA1926. Next base: position 2,167 of record DLBY01000026.1, read on the forward strand.
GCAGGGGCCTCGGCCGCCCCTCGAGGCGGTGGCGAAAGGACGATCGTGCGTCGGACAGACACCGCCCAGACCGCTGTCGCGCCCCTCCCGCGAGGGATCCGCCCGCTCATCGCGGCCGCGATGCTCGTGCTTGTCGCCTTCGCCTCGCCGAACGCCTCGGCGCAGCTGGTCAGCCTCGATCCGGAGATCCCGCGCAGCGTGGTCATCGCGCCGAATCAGGAATCCGCGATCGATGACTTCATCGCGGAATTCGCGGACGACGCGTTCGGCACGGATCGCGCCGCCGCGGCCCGCGCTCTCGACGAACTGATCGACCCGCTCCTAAGCGAGGGGGTCTCGGTTTCGTTCCGGCAGACCTATTCCAGGAAACTCGCGGACCGCATCGAGGCGGCGCTGACCGACCAGCCCGTCATGCTCGAAGGGGAGAACGGCGAGCAGTCCATCAACCACCTCCCGTTCCACGCCCTCCGCCTCGCGGGCGAGATCGCGACGGATCAGACCCTCAACCTGATCATCCCGGTGCTCTCGAGCGACGATGCAGGCCGGCGTTATTTCGCGATCCACAGCGTGGAGACCGTGCTGTTCCGCATGCGGACCGCCTCCGCGGTGGGCCCCCGCACGCTCCTGAACCGCAGGCAGGGCGAGGCGGACCGGGGGCTGCTGCCCGACTTGGGGAAGATGCTCGCCGAGGAGCCCTCTGGGCGCCACGCCGCCGCGATCGTGCGAGCCCTCGCGGAAGCCGCCGAGCTGCCCTCGGACGCCCTCCCCGATGCCCAGAACTCGGCGCTCGCTCTGATCGGCAACGGCGTCTCGGCGCGGATCCGCAATCGGGAGAACCGGGCCCCCTCCTTCGAGGAAACCCTCGCCTGGCTCACCGCGGGCCAGCGAATCGTTCGCCGAATCGCCCAGCCGGGCTCCACCGATTCGACCGCATCGCTCGCGTCGATCCGCCTGGGCGGCCAACTCGTCGCGTCGGTCTTTCGCGATCTCGAGGCGGGGCGTGTCGTCCCCTCGGGGGAACGCGAGAACAACCCCGACGCCGCGGTGCACACCCAGCTGCTCGGACTCGCGGAGAACCTCATCCTCTTTGGGGAGCAGAACCTCGCGAGCGCGACCAACCGCGCCCCGAACACGGAACTGATCCGCATCGCCGAAGGGCTCGACGAGGCGTTCAAGGCTGGTCGCGACACCGAGCTGCGCCGCGCCGCCCTCCAGTTGATCTCCCCGAACGGCCTGCTGACCGATCAGCCCTACCGGTTCACCGACGACGAATTCCTCGTCGAGTGAGCACGCGGGGCCATCGCTCGCCGTGGTGATCGTGGTCGTCCGCCTCGTTGCGGCGCTACATTGCCCCTGTGATCCGTGTTCTTGCCGTCATCGCGTTGCTCGTGGGCCTGCTGATCGTCTTCGGTGCAGGGACCTCGTCCCCCCGCGCGGACCTCGTGGTCTACAACGGGAACGATGTCTCCACGCTCGACCCCCAGCGGCTGAGCTGGATCCCGGATATGCGCATCGCGCGTCTCGTCTACGAGCCCCTCGTGCAGCACGATGTCCTCGACTGGGATGCGCGGATCGTCCCGGCCGCCGCGGAATCGTGGCGCGTCTCGGAAGACGGACGGACCTACACCTTCGCGATCCGGGACGACGCCCGCTGGTCGAACGGCGAGCCCGTCACGAGCGAGCAGTTCCGCTACGCGTGGCGCCGCGGGATGCTCCCCGACCTCGCGTCTGATTACGCGGCGATGTTCCGCTTCATCGAGGGCGCGGACGCGTTCTATGAGTGGCGCGTCGACCAGCTCGGGATGATGGAACGCGGCGAGAGCGCGTACGCCGATGGGCGCGCGCTGTGGGACGCGACGCTTGCGAAGTTCGACGAACTCGTCGCGCTGCGAGCCCCCGACGCGCGCACGCTGGTGGTCACGCTCCGGGAGCCCGTTCCGTTCTTCCTGGATCTGTGCGCGTTCGCGGTGTTCTGCCCCGTCTACCCCCCGCTGGTGGATCAGTACGAACGCGTGGACGCGGCGTCAGGGCGGCTCGTCCGCAGGCCGGGGTGGACGCGTCCGCCCGCGATTGTTTCCAACGGCCCGTTCGAGGTGACGGACTGGCAGTTCAAGCGGACGCTGCGGCTCGACCAGAACCCTCACTACTGGAACCGGGGTGCGCTCCATGTGCGTTCGATCGAGGTCCCCTCGATCGGCGATCCGAGCGCCGCGATCCTCGCGTTCCGGACGGGCTCGATCGACCTGTGCGCCGAGGTGTTCGCGCCCTATCGGGGGGAGATCGTGCAGGACAAGCTCGAGTTCCTCGCCGAGCACGCCGACCGGGTCGCTGAGCTGCGCGCGCAGGGGCTCGACCCGTTCGCGATCGACGCCCGCCTGCCCGACGACCCGCGGAAAGATGCGCATGTGGTCCCTGCGTTCGGGACCTATTTCTGGAACTTCAACTGCTCGGACCGTCTGACGGATGGGCGACCGAACCCGTTCGCGGACAGCCGCGTGCGCCGGGCGTTTGCGCTGGTGATCGACAAGAAGTCGATCAGCGAGCAGGTGCGCCGGATGGGCGAGCCGACCACGGGGGTGCTCATCCCGCCCGGTTCGATCGGCGGGTACACCGGTCCGCGGGGCCTGCCCAACATCGGGGATGCCGGTACCGAAGCCGAGCGGGACGCGATCGTCTCGCGGGCGCGGACGCTGCTCGCGGACGCGGGCTATCCCGAGCCCGAACGCGATTTTCCGATCACCGTCGAGCTGGTCTTCAACAAGGACTCGGGGCACGATCTGATCGCGCAGGTGATCGCGAAGAACTGGCAGCAGCACCTGGGCGTGCCGGTCGCGCTGGCGCAGAAGGAACTCAAGGTCTACCGCGAGGAGTTGAAGAACCACGCGTTCATCACGAGCCGCGCGGGGTGGTTCGGGGACTTCGCGGACCCGACGACCTTCCTGGACATCATGCGGACGGGGAACGGCAACAACGATCGGAACTTCTCGAGCGACGCGTACGACGCGTTGCTCGACCGCGCGCGCACGGAGGCGGACACGGGCGAGCGGATGGCGCTGCTCGCTGAGGCGGAGCGCGTGCTCGTGGAAGAGGAACTGCCCATGGTGCCGATCTTCCACTATGTGAGCATGTACATGTTCGATCCGGACCGGATCACGGGGATGAGCGCGCAGGCGCGCACGAAACAGAACCTCTTCCTGATCGATGTGCTGGGGGACGGCGTCGGTGCCGAGCAGCCGAGACCCATGAAGCGACGGGATCCGGCGCGATCGGAGCGTGCGGGATGACCTGGCTCATCCTCAGGCGTCTGGCGCAGCTCCCGCTGATCCTGCTGGTGATCTACACGGTCACGCTCACCCTCGCCTGGTCGATCCCGGGCAACCCGCTGGAGAACCCCGAGGGACGGAGGCCCTCGCCCGAGGTCGCCGAGCAGATGCTCAGGCAGTACGACCTGGACAGCTTCCCCCGCTTCTATGTCTCGTATCTGGACCGGGTCACGGGCCTGCGCGCGCTGCGTGAGCGGATGAGCGGGGACGCGGCGTCCCGCGAGCGGGCGGCCGCGGAGGCCGGGATCGAGATCCCGAGCCCCCCGCTCTTCGATTTCGGGCCCAGCCTGCAATACGACGACTGGACCGTCAACGAGATCATCGCGGGATCGCTGCCCGTCTCGATCACGCTGGGCGGGGTCGCGATCGTGATCGCGACGCTGATCGGGGTGACGGCGGGGGTCGTGGGCGCGATCAGGCCCAACTCGATCGCGGACCTCGCGACGCTGCTGATCGCGCTGGTCGGGATCAGCCTGCCCAGCTTCGTGATCGGGACGGTGCTGCTGCTGGTCTTCGCGGTCTGGCTCCCGCTTTTCCCCGTCGCGGACTGGGGGACGGCGCGGTCGCTCGTGCTGCCCGCCCTGACCCTGAGCCTGCCGTTCGCGGCCTACATCGCGCGCCTCACCCGCTTCGGCATGATCGAGGCGATGCAGAGCGACTATGTGCGCACGGCGCGCGCCAAGGGCGCGGGCGAGACGCGGGTTCTGCTCAAGCACGCGCTGCCCAACGCGTTCCTCCCGGTGCTGAGCTACCTGGGGCCGGCGACGGCGTTCGCGATGACCGGGTCGTTCGTCGTCGAGAAGGTCTTCAACATCCCGGGGATGGGCCAGCACTTCGTCGCGGCGGTGCAGAACAAGGACCTGTTCCTGATCATGGGCGTCGTGCTCGTCTTCGCGGGGATGCTGGTGATCTTCAACCTCATCGTCGATGTGCTCTACCGGTTCGTGGACCCGCGGATCGCCTGATCCACCATCTCGTTGCCCGGCGAGGCCTGGATCTGTGCTTGGATCTGGGCCTTCGAGGGCCCGAATCGGAGCCAGTAGAGCGGGATCAGCACCCCCAGCACCGCGTAGATGAACCCGGCGGAGATCACCGCGATGCTGTTGCGCAGGACGATCGCAAGCACGACGCTGAGCGCGCCGACGCCCAGGTAGATCGACTGCGCGGTGATCTCGCACCGCGCGACGCGACGCTCGTGCGCGGTCAGTTCGAGTTCGTCGGCTCTTCGCAGCGCGTGCCATTCCAGCGCGATGAAGACGAGGTTGAGCAGGACGAACCCGCCCGACATCGTGATGAACATGATCGAGAGATCGTTCGTGGTGCCCTTGGTCAGGTAATCCACGGTGCGGAGCGGGGGGATGTAGAACGCGAAGAAAGCGGTTGCCATGAACTTGAGCGGATAGACATAGACGAGCATGACCGCGACGAGCACACCGCTGAGGAAGGTCGTGGGGCCGTCGTCGAGGCCGTACCGGCGGCTGTAGACCACATGTCCGTGCCAGAAGAGCAGGAGCATCGCGAGGCTGAACAGGAACGCGGGGATGCCCCTGAGCAGGTCGTACATCTGCTCGAAGGTGGTGGGCACGCGGTCCGCGGAGAGCGCGAGCATGGTGATGGAGAACGCGAAGGCCGCGTCGACGAGGGTCTCGAGCCTGGTCATCTCGAGCCCGCGGAGGCGGAAGCCCAGACCGTCGAACGCGCCGGGTTTTCGCGTGAGGTCTCGGAGCACGGTCGGTCTCCGGCGGGCGGCGTCCCGTCAGCGGGCGGGCGTCAGGTGCTCGCCTGCTCGAAGGTCGATCCGCTCAGGACATCGAAGCTGACGAACTGGCCGGGCTCGAAGTCGCTGGCCCGCTGGCGGTGATCCGTCAGGCGGCAGACGAACGGCGCCGCGGCGTCGACGGTGATCGTGTTGCGGGCGGTGTCCGTCTCCACGATGCGTCCCTGCACACGTCGGGGACGACCGATCACGGGTTCGACATATTTGCCGCCTGTGCGGACGATGTCGACGCGTTTCGCTTCGGCGCGGATCGTGCCCAGGATGCGTTTCCCGACGGGCGCGGTGATCTCGCCGACCGGGAGCAGGTGGAGCTGGTAGTCGGAGTTGTAGAGCCCGAGCACGATGAAGGCGGGCTTCGTGGCGGTTTGCTCGTGAACGCCTTCGAGCGTGCCCCGGGCGAGCCCGGGATCGATGCGGTCTGTCGGTGCGGGGTGCAGCATCGTGAAAATCCGTGGGTCGTGCGCAGAGTCAATCCGCGGCGCGGGTCAGCTCGATCGGGTCGGCGTCTTTCGCGGTCGGTCCGTTGCGATCCGGAGCCGGGACGGGCGCGCCGGGGGTTTGTGCGACGCCCTCGGGCGGGCGCTCGTACAGTGCCGCACCGGTGCTGTTGACAATGAGCGGCTGCGTCACCGCGAGCAGCGCAACCACGGCGCCCGCGCTGATCATCGCGGCGGCGACGCGGGGCTGGATGCCCGTCGGGCGGGTCTCGGGGGCGTCCTCATCGGGCGCTTCGAGATACGCGGCGCGGACGATCCGGAGGTAGTAGAACGCCGCGATCGCGGAGTTGACGCCCAGGATGATGACCAGCGGGATCTCTCCGGCGCTGATCGCGCTCGTGAACAGGCCCACCTTGCCGAAGAAGCCGAGCAGGGGCGGCAGGCCCAGCAGGCTGAGCACACACAGCAGCATCGCGCCCGCGAGGTGGGGACGCGTGCGGTGCAGGCCCCGGATGTCGTCGATTTCGTCGGCTTCCTGCGTGGAGCCGTCCGCGTTGACGCGCTGGATGGAGGCGAGGACGGCGAAGGTGCCGACATTGGTCACGCCGTAGGTGAGCAGATAAAAGAGGACCGCGGCGAGGCCGTTATCCCAGAAGGTGCCATCCCCGGAGCCCGGCCCGGCGATGATGCCGACGAGCATGTACCCCGAGTGGGCGATGGACGAATAGGCGAGCATGCGCTTGACGGAGGTCTGCCGGATCGCGAGGACATTGCCCGCGAACATGGTCGAGGCGGCGACGATCCAGAGCAGGACATAGATCGGACGAGGCAGCGCCGACTCGCTCCCGCCGTACGCCCAGCCCACGGTCCCGCAGATCATCATGATCGCGATGAAGCCCGCGGCCTTGGGCACGAAGGCGAGCATGGCGCTGACGCCCGACGCGGCGCCCTGGTACACATCCGCCGCGTACATGTGCATCGGCACCGCGGCGATCTTGAAGCACAGACCGATGAGGCTGATCGCGAGGCCCGCGATCGCGATGGGGTTGAGGCCCGCCTCGCTCGCGGCCTGGGCGCGGAAGGCGCCCGCGATCTCGACGAGGTCGGTCGAGCCCGACGCGCCGTAGAGCATCGCGAAGCCGTAGAGGAAGACCGCGGCGCCGAGGGCGCCGAGGAAGAAGTACTTGACCCCCGCCTCCTGGCTCCGCGTGCCGCGGGTGGAGATGGTGACCATGATGTAGGTCGGGAGGCTGGTGAGCTCGAGGGCGAGGAAGAGCCAGATCAGGTCGTCTGCGGAGGCGCAGAGCATCAGCCCCGTCAGGCTGAACAGGAAGAACGCGTAGAACTCCGCCCGGTTGGTGCGGATCGCGTCGAACTTCATCTTCCCGGCGCGGATCGCGGCGTCGAGGTCGCGGTCCACGGTCCCCGCGAGCAGCGGGAGGAGCAGCAGGCCGACGATCCCGATCAACGCCTTCATGTACGGCGTGAGGCTCGGGAACAGGCCCGCGGCGTTCGGATCCCCGGCGGTCGGTGCGGCGGCGGCGGTCCCGATCGCGACGATGAGCCCGAGTCCGCAGATCCAGCTGCAGAGCTTGCGCACGCGCTCGTCGGGGCTGAGCCCCACCACCATCACGACGCAAGTCGTGATGAAGAGCCAGATCTCGGGCCAGACAAGGGCGACTTTCTCGGTCACGGCTTCACCCCCGCGATGGTCTTGGTCGGCTCATCCGTTGGGACGGCCGCCATCGTGCCGTCACTCAGCGGGGTCTCGGCGATCCGGTCCTGGATGAAGGCGATCTGCGCGTTGATGGGGGCCTCGACCGCTTCGATCAGGGTCTGGCGCGGGAAGAGCCCGAACGCGAGGCAGAGCACCGCGAGGGGCGCGAGCGTGCAGATCTCCCGGGCGCCGAGGTCGGTCGGCAGGACGCTGTGGTGATCGTCGTGACCCGCGGGCTCGCGGAGCGTGCCCCACACGACCTTGCTGGTCATGTAGAGCAGGTAGATCGCCGCGACGATGACCCCGGTGCCGGCAACGACGCCGTACCACGGGCCGAGCGGTCCCCAGGTGGCGCCCGCCATGGTGTTGACGCCCTCGCTGGTCCAGGGTGTATAGCTGGTGAACGCGCCCATGGTGCACAGGAACTCGCTGACGAAGCCGTTGAGGCCCGGGAGGCCCACAGACGACATCACGAAGAAGACCATGAAGAACGACCAGACGGGCATCTTGGCCGCGAGCCCGCCGATCTGGTCCATGTCGCGGGTGTGGTACCGCTCGTACAT
>DLBY01000170.1:0-3961 GCA_002480345.1 Phycisphaerales bacterium UBA7812
CCAGCGGCGCACCGGGACGCACCCGGTAGCTCTGCGCCGAACGCGTGGTCTCGCTCGGCGCCGGGTCCGGGATCTCCGCGGGCGCCGCGCGCGAGACATCCGGCGCCGGGGCGCTGACGGCGCCGGGCTCGCCCGCCTGCGCGAGGAACGAGCCGGGCTCGACGGTCCGGACGCGTTCCCGCTGCGGCTCGCTGTTCGAGGCGCACCCCGGGGGCAGCAAGACCGCGGCGCAGGCGAGCACCGAGCCCGCCGCGAGGGTCGCGAGTCGCGTGTGAGGTGTCTGCATCGCTGCCGCTCCTCGGGTCGGTCCGACCCCTAGACTGCCCCGGACGATTGCACCGCGTCGGATCCGGCGCTTGTCAAGACAAGGAGGCCCTCGGCATGGCCGACGGCGAACAGCCCAAGATTATCGTGGATGACGACTGGAAGTCGCAAGCCCAGGCGGAGAAGGCGAAACTCGCCGAGCAGGAGAAGGCCGAGCAGAGCAAGGCCCAGGCGGGTGAACTGCCCGAGAAGATCGGGTTCACCGATCTCGTGCGCATGTTCGCGACCCAGGCGCTGATGTACATGGGCGCGTTCCCCGACCCGCAGACCGGCAAGGCGATGGTCTCGCTCGATGTCGCGAAGATGAACATCGACCTGCTGGGTGTGCTCGAGGAGAAGACCAAGGGCAACCTGACCGAGGAGGAGCAATCGCTGCTCGACGAGTCGGTCGTGGCGCTCCGCAGCCAGTTCGTGGAGATCACCAAGCTGATCAACCAGGCGCAGGCGGAGGGCCGCATCGGGCCCGACGGCACGCTCAGGGATCCTGCGGGCGGCGGCGGCGCACCCGGGACTCCGGGCGGCGCCCCCCCCGATCTCGGTCTCTGATCGAGCGAACCCGGGCGGAGCCCGCCGGCAAATCGACATATAAATAGCAGACCGTGCGGCGGCGTTGAGGCCCGCCGCGCCTCCCGCGGGCCGCACACCCGGGGTCCATCACCGCAGAAGGGTCCATTCCGTGGCGAACGAGCAGAGTTTCCTCGAGAAGCACCACTTCCTCCTCCGCAGGCTGCACTCGCTGACCGGCATCGTGCCGATCGGCGTGTTCCTGATCGCGCACCTCGTCACCAACTCGTCGCTCGCGTGGGGCAAGTTCGCGCTGCGCGGGGAGCCGATCAAGGCCCAGGACGGGGGCGTGCTCGCGGGCGGGGCGCAGTACTTCCAGGAAGAGGTGATGTGGATCAACAGCGAGATCCCCCACCTGTTCCTCATCGAGGTCACGCTCTGGGTCGCGATCGCGTTCCACTCGATCCTCGGGATCTACTACGCGACGACCGGGAAGAGCAACACCAGGCACTACGCCTACCAGGACAACTGGCGGTACACCCTCCAGCGTCTGTCGGGGTACCTCGGGATCCTTTTCATCTTCTACCACATCGCGACGCTCCGCTGGCAGTGGGACTTCCTCGTGCCGGGCGGCGCGACCTGGAGCCACCACTTCAGCGCCTCGACCCTCGCGGCGGCGATGAAGGGCTCGACCGAGACGATGACGGCGGGCGGGTTCGCGGTGGCGCTGCTCTACCTCGTGGGCGTGACGATGCTGGTGTTCCACTTCGCCAACGGGCTGTGGACCGCCGCGATCACCTGGGGGCTCACGATCAGCGAGCAGGCCCAGCGCCGGTGGGGCGTCGTCTGCGCCGGGCTCGGCGCCGCCCTCATGGTCGCGGGCTGGAGCGCCTTCGCGGGCGCCCTCGCGCTCGATCACGACACCGCGAAGCGGATCGAGATCAAGCTCATCATGGATAACCCCGAGCACCTCGAGATCGTCAAAGAGAAGTACGGCGAGGAATGGTGGAACGACGAGGTCGAGAAGTACATGACGCCCGGGGATCACGCCGACGACGCGGCGGACGCGGTCTCCGACGCGTCGCCCGCCCAGCCCTGATCGCCCCGAAACGCTCGCCCCGATCGATGGGGACGGGCCAGCCGCGGTTATTGGACGCTTCCGATTCCCGCTCAACAAGAAACTGTCCGACCGGATTGGACGAAGTCCACACCGAGCCGATCCGACCGGAACACACCCAGCAGTTGGGAGCACGACAGATGGTCGCACAGAACGAACGACGGGTCATCGTGGTGGGCGGCGGGCTCGCGGGCCTCGCCGCCGCGGTCCGGGTCGCCGAGGCGGGCGTGCCCGTGGACCTGTTCAGCATGATCCCCGTGAAGCGGTCGCACAGCGTGTGCGCTCAGGGCGGGATCAACGCGTGCAACGAGGTCGCGCGGCAGCAGGGGTACTCGGAGTACCAGCACTTCGACGAGACGCTGTACGGGGGCGACTTCCTCGCCGACCAGAACCCCGTCCTCGAGATGGCGAACTGGGCCCCCCGCATCATCGACCTGCTCGACCGGATGGGCGTCCCGTTCAACCGGACGAACGAGGGGCGTCGCGATCTCCGCCTGTTCGGCGGCTCGCTCTTCAAGCGCACCCACTTCGCCGGCGCGACAACCGGGCAGCAACTCCTCTACGCCCTCGACGAGCAGACGCGTCGGTACGAGGCGGAGGGCAAGATCAACAAGTACGAGTTCTGGGAGTTCCTCTGGCCCGTGATGGAGGGCGAGGGCGACGAGAAGCGCTGCGTCGGCATCATCGCCCAGGACATGCGCACGATGCAGATCCGGGCCTTCCGGGGCGACGCGGTCGTCATGGCGACCGGCGGCAACGGGCTCATCTTCGGCCAGTCCACCAACTCGGTCATCTGCACGGGCGGCGCCGCCTCCCGCTGCTATCAGGCGGGCGCCTGGTACGGCAACGGCGAGATGATCCAGGTCCACCCCACCGCGATCCCCGGCGCCGACAAGTGCCGCCTGATGAGCGAGTCCGCCCGCGGCGAGGGCGGGCGCGTCTGGGTGCCCCGCAAGCCGGGCGATGACCGCGCCCCCGCGGACATCCCGGAGAACGAGCGCCTGTACTTCCTCGAGGAGAAGTACCCCGCGTACGGCAACCTCGTGCCGCGCGACATCGCGACCCGCGAGATCTTCGACATCTGCGTCAATCAGAACATGGGCATCGGCGGCGGGAACATGGTCTACCTCGACCTGACCCACAAGGACCCCGACTACCTCACCCGCAAGCTGGGCGGGATCATGGAGATCTATGAGAAGTTCGCGGGCGACGACCCCCGGACGACCCCCATGAAGATCTTCCCCGCGGTCCACTACACCATGGGCGGCATGTGGACCACCTACAAGGCGGGCTCCTACCAGCCCGACACCCCCCACCACGAGCACAAGCCCGGCATGGTGCCCCCCGTCGACAACGAGGTCGGACGCGGGATGGCGTACGGCGACCCGATCAACATGATGACCAACATCAAGGGCCTCTACGCGTTCGGAGAGGTCAACTTCGCCTACCACGGCGCGACCCGACTGGGCGCCAACGCGCTGCTCTCCTGCATCTTCGACGGCCTGTTCTGCGGCCTGAGCGTCGTGAACTATGTCCGCGACGCGAACGAGACCGGCGCCGACCAGGTCGCCCAGTCGGTCTACGACGCGGTCGTCAAGCAGGAAGAAGACAAGGCGAAGGCCCTGATCGCGAGCGCGGGCGAGGGCGACGACGACGCCTTCAACGGCTACATCATCGGCAAGGAGATGGGCGAGGAGATGACCGCCGCCTCGACGGTGGTCAAGACCGAAGAGCGACTCGACCAGTGCCTCAACAAGCTCGCCGAGCTCCGCGACCGCTACGGCAAGGTGCGCCTCGCGGACACCGCGACCTGGACCAACCAGACGCTCAGCTATGTCCGCGCCGTGGGCGACATGCTCATCCTCGCCGAGGCGATCGCGCTGGGCGGCAAGCTCCGCAAGGAGAGCCGGGGCTCACACTACCGGACGGACTACACCGAGCGGGACGACGCGAACTACTGGAAGGCGTCGATCGCGAAGTTCAACGGCTCGGGCTCGGAGATCGAGTGGGGCGAGG
>DLBY01000170.1:4302-4526 GCA_002480345.1 Phycisphaerales bacterium UBA7812
GAGCCGCGGGCGCGGACCTATGGCGCCACCGACGCGAAGAAGGACGAGACCAAGCAGACCGCCGGCGCCAGCTGAGCGACGCACGCGCACCGACTCATCTGTTCATCGGAGCACGACAGGAGCCATCGACCCATGACCGCAGCACCCACCGCCCCCGCCGCGACCGGCGCTCACAAGCCCAAGCCCAAGGCCCAGGTCGGCCGCACCGTCCGTTTCCGCATCAA
>DLBY01000139.1:0-6501 GCA_002480345.1 Phycisphaerales bacterium UBA7812
TCGGCGATCAGCTGCTCCAGACGCTCGGCCTTGGTGTCGAGCAGGGCGGCCATCTGGCGCGTGAAGTCATGGACATCCGCCTTGAAGGCGTCGATGTTGTTCCGCTCGCCCGCGCGGGCACGGATCGCGGCGACCTGCTCCCGCGTCGTCATGCTGCTCGCCTGGTTGGTGCGCTGGTTGCGGCGGAGGCGGCTCATCAGGATGAAGATGATGATGAGGATCCCGCCTGCCATCAGCAGGCCCGCGAGCATGCTCGAACCCGTTATCTCGTCGGGGTTCCACATCCCGGTTTGCGGCTCGTCTCCCGAGCTGGGCTGGAGGGTCGCGGCGTCCACACCTTGAGAATCCGTGGGTGCGGTTTCGCTTTCGCTCGGGCTCGTCCGCGGCGTGGGCTCATCGCGGTTTGAGCCCGGCTGGGGACCCATGAGCGAGACGGGGCCCGCGAGGGCGGGGGCGCTGCTCAGCGCGACGGCGGTCGCGGCGACCTGTTCCGGCATCCGTGCGGCGGGTCGGGGCATGCGGGCATCGTACGATCCGTGCGTGAGCCGTGCCGGTGAGCAACCGAAGGAAGAGCGGGTGATGCCGCCCCCGCGATCGGACGGGACGGTGCGCACGGTCCTGCGCGCGTGGCGGCGGTTCACGGGTGGGGCGGGCGTGCGCGACGGGGCGCGGCGGACGCTGGTCGCCTGCTCGGGGGGGGCGGATTCGTCTGCGCTGCTGCTCGCGCTCGCCTCGGTCTCGTCGCCTCCCGAGGTCTGCCATGTGGTGCACGACCTGCGCCCGGAAGATGAGGCGGAGCGCGACGCGGAGCGGACGGGGGCGCTCTGCGCCTCGCTCGGGGTTCGGTTCCACCGCGTGCCGATCCGCGTCGCCCGCGCCGGAGGGAACGCTGAGGGCGCGGCGCGGCGGCTGCGTTACGCGGCGCTCGAGCGGATCGCGCGGGAGCGCGGGATCCGGTTCATCGCGACGGGGCACCACGCGGATGATCAGCTGGAGACGGTGCTCATGCGGCTGCTGCGCGGCGCGGGGGCGCGGGGGGTCGCGGGCATCCGCGAGACGCGCGTGCTCGGGGATGGGGTCACGGTGGTGCGCCCGATGCTGGGTGTGACCCATGCCGACGCGGAGGCGTTGTGCGCCCGCTGCGGGTGGGCGTGGAACCGGGACGCGACCAACGCGGACACGACGCGGCTGCGCGCGGCGCTCCGCGCCGGGGTGCTGCCGGCGCTGCGGGCTGTCGAGCCCGACGCGGCGCGGCGGGTTTCGCGAAGCGCCGCGTCGCTCGCGTCGGCGTCGGACGCGGTGGACGCGTGGGCGGCGTCGGTGCTCGCGGACGCGGATAAACCGGATGGCCGGGTGGTGATCCAAACTGAGAAATTCGTATATTTACCCAGCGGTGTGTTGGCGAGCCTGATCGTGCAGATCTATGACCTGATCGTGGGGGAAACCGGACGAGACCGGCTTTCTCGGCAGCAAATCACCACCTGTATCGGTGGTGTTCTCAGTACAAGTTCGGGTTCGTGGCGATTCGAACTTGCTGAGATGTCGTTGCGCGTTTGCGAAGGTCGCGTGGAATTTTGTAAGAAATAGTCAGAAGCGGGTTGCGTCGTGCGTAGGGTTCCGGTACACCGTTGTGATCTTCTGCCGGGGTGTTGTCCGCCCCGGTCCGCACAAACGGTTTCCGTCGGATCGATCGGCAGGGACGCCGATCGCTGCTTCGGTGAACGCGTATCGCCTGACTCGCGCGAGGCCCCGCGTGGGTGGGCGCTGCCCGGCGCTGTCCGCGTCGAGTCGTGGAGGTCCGCATGACCGCTGTTCCACGCCGAGGGTCGGATCCGATCCCGCCCGCTGCACACCGGTGTTCTGCCGATCGCGAGGCCGAGGTTCCGCAGCGCTCGCGTGATCCGCTTCCGAGCGATCGCGGGTCTTCTTCCGCGGACCGCGAGCTCCGCGTCGTGCTCGATCTGTTCGAGCGGCACTACGAGAGCGTCTTCCGCTTCGCGCGGCGTTCCGTCGACGAGGCGACCGCCGAGGATGTGACCCAGGAGGTCTTCGCGCGGTTGCTGCGTCTCGACGATCTGGCATCGCGGGAGATCAGCCCTTCGTACCTGCTCAAGATCGCGGCGAACCTGATCAGGCGTCGCTATCAACGCGAGCGCCGGTTCGGGGAACTGAGCCGGCACATGTCAGGGCGGCACGCGGAATCCACGGCGTGCACGCGCACGGCGCCCCGCGTTGTCGAGGAACGGGCGGACCGCGGTGTCGCGGCGAGGGTGCTCGAGAATCTCAGCGACCGCGAGCGCGAAGCGGTGGATTTGATCGTCTGCCGGGGCCTGAGCTACCGCGAAGCCGCGGCGTCGATGGGCGCCAAGGTCAGCGATGTCAACAACTGGCGCTACCGGGGCATCGAGCGGCTGCGGCGCGATGGGACCGGGGGTGCAGGATGAGCCGACGGGAAGCCCAAGGGCCCGGCGCTGGCATCCGGGGTGGTCCGGGACGCGACGCGGTGCTCGCGAAGAAGCGGGCGCGGCTGGCGCTGATCGAGCGGCTCGACCGGCACCAGCCGGGGCGGGCCGAGGGCGGGCCCCGCGTTTCGCCCATCCGGCTGCTCGCGGAGGTGGACCTTGCGCTCAGCGAGCATCGGCAGTCGCCGGGGGCGTGACCGACGCGGGGACACGGCGCCGTGTGGCATGCCCGCGCTGGCGGTTCAATCCGTGAGGGCGCGGAGGCGTGCGATGAGCGCGTCGATCGCGCCGGGGTCCTGATACGAGTACATGCCCAGGACCTGCCGGTCCGGCCCGACGAGGATGAGTCTCGTGGGGTGGTCGATGAAGTCCATCTCGCTCCCGTCGCGGACCGCGACCTGGCGGCTCGAGTCGACGCTGATGCCCAGCAGGAGTTGCTCCTCGCAGAGCGCGTGCACCGCGCCGGGGTCTCCCGTCAGGAACGACCAGCGTGAGCGATCGGCGTCGATCGCGTCGGCGTACGCGTCGAGGACTTCTGGGGTGTCGTGCTCGCCGTCCACGCTGATGGAGAGCAGGCGGGCATCGCTGCCGGCGGTCGCGTCCTGCACGCGCTGCATGACGACCGCCATCGAGGGGCAGTAGATCGGGCAGTTGGTGAAGATGAAATCGAGGACGGTGTAGTGCCCGTTGAGGATCGTCTCGTCGGCGGGTGCGCCCTCGGCGTCGATGAGGTCGAACGAATCGACGCGGATGGTCTCGTAGCCGGGATCGGGAGTCGCGGGGTCGGGTCCGCAGGCGGACATGGTCGCGAGCGGGGCCGAGAGAAGGGCGAGCCTGACGAGGGTGATCGAGCGGTTCGGCATGCCGGACGCTATGCACGGGGTCGGGGTCGGGGGTCAGCGGGCGGATCGGCCCACGCTGAGTGTGGCGCTGATGAGGCCCGTCGCAGCGAACGCGAGCGTGCCGGCGAGCGCGAAAGGCGCGTCGGCGGGTGACAGCGCGAGCGCGGCGTCGAGCGTGCGCACGCACCAGGCGACGGGGTTGATCGTCTCGAGGGCGTTGATCCAGTCCGCCTCGGCGCCCTCGGGGAAGACGGCGCCCGAGAGGAGCCAGAGGGGCATGATCGCGGCGGTGACGAGCCCGTGGAAGCCCCTGGGCGAGTCGATCCACCAGGCGAAGGCAAGGCCCAGACCGCCGACGGCGATCGCGGCGAGGATCAGCACGAGCGTGCCCAGCAGGAGGCCCAGCGGATCGGGACGGGAGTCGAGCAGCAGTGTCGCGAGCAGGATGGGCAGGCCCTGGGCGGCCGCGATAAGCGCCGCGGGCGCGAGCTTGCCGCCCGCGATCGCCCAGCGGGGGGCGGGGCTGATGAGCACGCCCCGGAGGAGGCCCGCGTGGCGGTCCTCGATCAGCGACATGCCGGCGAAGATCGTCGAGAACAGCACGACGAGGATCGCCATTGCTGGCGCGAGGCTGCCCGCGTAGTTCTCCGCGGCGTTGCCCAGACCCGCGGCGAGGAAGAGCCAGATCACGATCGGGGTCGCGAGCGTGGCGCCGACCTGGCTGGGTCGGCGGAGGAAGCGGACCAGTTCGCGGCGGGTGAGGAGCCAGAACGCGTTCACGGCGTGGCTCCTTCCGCGTTTCCGGCCTGCGCGGGGCGCGCTGGGCGTTCGATCGCGTCGGTGTAGACATCCGCGAGGGAGGGCGGGCCGACGCGGAAGCGTTCGCCCTCTTCCAGCAGCGCGCGCACGATCCGGTCCGCCTCGTCGCTGTCGGGAAGGGGGGCGATTGTTCGGCGGCCCGTGGTGGGGCGGGGCTCGAGGCCCAGTCCGGCGAGGCGGGCGCGGGCGGAACTCGCGGCTTCAGGCGTGTGCTCGAGGACGAGGGCCCGCTCTCCGAGTTTGGCGCGGAGGTCGTCGGGCGCGCCCTGCGTGATGATCCTCCCCGACTGGATGATGAGGACGCGGTCGGCGTGCTCGGCCTCGTCGGTGAGGTGGGTGCTGTGCAGGATCGCGGGGGCGTCGTCCTGCGCGCGGAGGGCGTCGAGGGTCTCGAGCAGTTCCGTGCGCGCGTCGGGGTCCAGCCCGGTGGTGGGCTCGTCGAGCAGGAGCACCGCGGGCTCGTGCAGGAGCGCCCGCGCGAGGTCGGCGCGGCGGGCGAGCCCGCCGCTCAGCGTTCCGACGCGGTCGTGGGCGCGGTCCGCGATGCGCAGGCGTTCCATCACCGCGTCGATCCTGCCCGACGGTGCATGGAGGGCGAACAACGCCGCGGCGATCGCGAGGTTCTCGCGGACCGTGAGGAGCGGGTCGAGCGCGTGGGACTGGAAGGCGACGCCGAGTCGGCGGCGGGCGCGCACGAGGTCGGCGCGCGTCGCGTCGCGGTCGAGGGTGACGCCGTCGATGATGATGTGGCCCGCGTCGGGTGGGTCGATGGTCGCGAGCATGCCGAGCAGCGTTGATTTGCCCGATCCGTTGGGGCCCAGGAGGGCGACGGTCTCGCCTCGTTCGACCGCGAGGGAGACGCCGTGCACGCCGACGGTCTCGCCCGCTTTGGTGGTGAATCGACGCTGGAGTTCGCGGGCGACGAGGGCGCCCGGGTGTTCGGGCGTCTGCGTGTGCTCGGGCGTGTTCGTGTCCGGGGGCGGCATCGTCGGCGGATGGATGGGGCGTCAGGCGAGCAGGGCGGTCGCGCCCGCGTCGGCGACCATGACGAGCAGCAGCAGGGGCAGGTGCGTGATCGACGCGATGAACACGCGGCGGGCGTCGCGGTCGGCGCGGGTGATCGCGAGGCGCGCGCACAGGGCGATATAGGCGAGCCCGGTGACGCTCGCGGCGATGAGGGTCGCGGCGCCGAGGCTCGGTGTCGCGAACGCGGGGGCGAGCGTCGCGGGGAGCAGCAGGAGGGCGGTGAGCACGATGACCACCGAGGTGACGCGCCCGGACCGGTCGATCACGGGGAGCATGCGCTGGCCTCCTCGCGCGTAGTCCTCGCGGTGGAGCCAGGCGATCGCGAGAAAGTGCGGGATCTGCCAGACGACCATGAGCCCGACGAGCGACCAGCCGACGGGGCTGTCGAGCCTCTCGGGGCCCAGGCCCTCGGACGCGGCGGCGGCGCCGATCATCGGGGGGAGAGCGCCGGGGATGGTGCCCAGGAGCGTGTTCCAGATCGTGCGCGTCTTCATCGGGGTGTAGAGCAGCACATACGAGACCACGCAGAGCAGGCAGATCAGGGCGGCGGCGGTGCCCGCGAGGAGCATGGTCACGAAGACCCCGATGATGCTGAGCCAGATGCCGGCCTTGCGGGTCTGCGCGGGTGAGAGGCGTCCGGAGGGGATGGGGCGGTCCTTGGTGCGGTGCATGCGCGCGTCGGATTCCGCCTCGTACCACATGTTCAGGGCGTTGGCGCCCGCCGAGGCGAGGGCGGTGCCCAGGATCGTTCCCAGGCCCGTCACCAGGATCTGCGCGAGCGGCCAGTTCTCGCGGGTCAGGGCGACCAGGACGAACCCGACCGCGGCGGTGATGGTGACGAGGCGGGTGATGCCCGGCTTGGCGGATTCGACATAGGCGCCCGCGATCGCGGCGCCGCCCGGTGCGTCCTCAACGCGGATGATCGTGGTCCGGGTCATCGGAGGCTCCGCGGGCTGGGGCGGATCCTGGGCAGGGGGTCCATCGGGCTGGTTTCGGGCGGGTGCCTGCACGGGATGCAATGCTAGGGAGACGCGGATTCAGGGGGCGGGGGGCACGACCAGGTCCGCCCAGACGGGGTAGTGGTCCGAGGGGAACGCGCCCCCGGCGCGCACGGGGTAGCGCCAGACGCCCGCGCGGGAGAGGGTGAGCGTGCTGGAGGGGAGGACATAATCGACGCGCAGGCCAAACCGGGCGGTGTCGTCGGGATCCAGGCCCTCGACCGGGACAGGGCTGGTCGGGGCGGGGGCGTCGGCGACCCAGCGGCTGGCGAGCAGGAGGTTGCCGATCGGGTCGTCGATCGCGGCGCCCTCGTCGGGGTCGGCGTTCAGGTCGCCCACGATGACGAAGTGGGC
>DLBY01000139.1:6818-12047 GCA_002480345.1 Phycisphaerales bacterium UBA7812
AGCGCGGGCCGGCAGCCCGCCGGGGCGGCGCTGGTCATCGAGGATGTACTCCGCGTTGTCGACATAGTCCGCCCAGAAGCGGATCTCGTCGTGGTTGCGTTTCTTGTTGCGTGCCTCGGGCCCGTCGAAGGCGGGGGGCGTGGGGTGGCTCGCGAGCACATGCAGCACGGAGCCGTTGGGGAGGGTGACGGGGATGTCCCAGTGGCTCTTGCTGCTGAGCCGGAACAGCGTTCCCGCTTCGTCCTCGTACCACATCAGGGGTGCCTCGCTCTCCTCTTCGCCCTCCTCGGGCTCGCGTTCGGGGAGCAGGGCGTTGGGCATTCGCGACCAGGGGAAGAGGCGGAAGGTGCGGATGTAGTCCTCCCGGATCTCGAGTCGCTCGTCGACGAGCAGCGCCATGCCGTACTGGCCCGGGAACTCGCCGTACCCCCAGGCATCACCTCCGTAGGCGCGTCCGGCGTCGGTGGATTCGTCGCTTGGAGGCGGGATGAGGGTGACGACTTCGCCGTTGCGGTCGAGATCGAACCCGCTGGCGCGCCCGGTGTTGGTCTCCGCGGTGAAGGGGGTCATGTTCAGGGGCGCGACGCCCTCGCGGAGTTGGGTCGCGAGCAGGGCGGCGAGGCGTCGGGCGTTGGCGCCGGGGCCTTCGTCGGCGTCGTAGCCGGGCGAGCCCGGCATGTCATAGGCGATCTCGTTGATGAGGATGATGTTGGGGCGGATGCGTTGGATGATCTCGGCGGCCTGCTTCGCGCGGTCGCTGTAGGGCTCGACGAGTTCACTGGTGCGGAGGTCCTCGATGTTGAAGGTCGCGACGCGGACCGTGACGGGGGTGGGGTCGCTGGTCGATTCCTGGGCCTCTGTGTTGGCGAGGGGCGCGAGCATCCAGATGAGCAGGGACGCGATGAGGGCGTGTCGCATGCGGTCTCCGTGGGGTCGTTTCCTGCGCTTGCAGGAGCGGATTCGGGTCGTGATCTCGATTCCGGAGGGTATGTCGCCCGTACACTGCACCGATCGCGTGTCCCGGTAGCTCAGCTGGATAGAGCAGCGGACTTCTAATCCGCCGGTCGGGGGTTCGAATCCCTCCCGGGACGCTTCTGACTTTCATACCTCCGAAGTCTTCGCACGCGTTTCGCGATCGAATGAAGTCAATCGAATGACATCCGTCCGTGAATTCACGGAATGTGATCGCGGAGACGCCGAATCGTGGTACCCTCTCCCGAGATGGGCCGATGCTTCTGAAGCTGGCGCGGCTGAGGAATTGTTGTTTGTAGAGGCGCACCGGCGGGTAGAGGTTGTTCGTTGGGGGTTACGCTCAAGACCATTGCTGAGCGCGCGGGTGTCTCCGTGACCACGGTCTCGCTCGTGCTGAACGATCGCCCGGTCCGCGTCTCCGACGCGGTGCGCGATCGGGTCCATCGGATCGCGGATGATCTGGACTACACGCCCAACCTGACGGCGCGGCGGCTCGCGGGCGGGCGGACGATGACCGTCGCGGTGCTGATCAACAGCCTGCTCAACGATTTCTTTTGTCAATACCTCCGTTCGATCGAGGCGTGCCTGAGGCCGAAGGGATATCACCTTCTGCCCTTCGAATCTCGGGCGCTCCCGGAGCGTGCGAAACAGGTCAAAGCCCTGATCGACGGCGGGATATGCGATGCGCTGATCTCCCTGGAGGACACCGCGGGGAGCGGCGGGCCGAAGCCGCGCGACGGGCGGGTGCCGGTCGTGCTCCGACAAGAGGTGTACGGCGAGGTCGCGAGCCCCTCTGACGGTGTGCGGACGCTGCGGGTGGACTACGGGCCCGCGCTGCGGCAGTTGGGCGCGCATTTCCGGGATGTGGGCGCGACACGCGTCGGGATTCTCGCGCTGGGGTGGAACGATCCTGCGCTGCCCGAAGGCGAGCGTTCCCCCCGGGCGGACGCCTTCGCGCGGGTGTTCTCCGACTGCGGGCTGTTCGTCTCGCCCTCGCAGAGCAGCGGGGTGGAGCCGGGGCGGACACTGCGCGACTGGCACGATGCGACGATCGCGCTGCTGGAGCGGGAGCCCGGGATCGACTGCCTGGTGGTCCACAACATGCTGGTGATGCCCCCGGTGCTCGAGGCGCTGCGGGCGATGGGCCGAGCGCCCGGCGAGGACATCGCGGTGGCGACCTACGACGATTCGATCGCGTCGGAGTGGATGGCGCGGGGGATGACGGTGATCCGGGAGCCGATCGACGAGTTGTCTCGGCTGCTCGTGGATCTCACGCTGGGGGAACTGGGCGGAGGGCCTGCGCTCGGGGATCAGCGGGCGCAAGCGGATCTCGCGGTTCGATTTTCGAGCGGGCTGCGGTCACGCTCCGCGTAGATCCGCGGTATTTTCCGCCTCGTCGCGTCGCCTCATCGGGTAATGTGAAACTTCTGCTAGCGTCGCATCGCGGGGCGGGCGGTTGCCGCGACGCGCGGCAATGATGCCCGGCGTCGCGGGCGAGCAGCCGGACGCGAGGAGACGTACCGATGACCGAGTTCAGAGCCGAGACGCCCGATGCCCGCCAGCCTTCGCGCCGCGCGGTGCTCGGGGCGGGAGTCGGGTTGCTGGCGGGCGCGGGGCTCGCGCGCGGCGTCGGGGCGCGTCGGGTGGAACGGGGTCCGGGTCGGGCGCGGAATGTGATCTTCCTGGTCGCCGATGGGATGAGCATCGGGACTTTCACGATCGCGGACATGGTGATGCGGCAGCGCAGCGGGGGCGGGCCCGACGCGGGCTCCGCCTGGGCTCGGCTCTGGGGCATGCCCGGGGTGCGCCGCTCGATGATGTCCACACGCGCCGCAGATTCGCTCGTCACCGACTCCGCCGCGGGCGGGTCGGCGTGGGGGTGCGGGCGTCGCCTGACGAATGGGTCGATCTGCTTTGATGCGCAGGCGGGCGAGATCGAGCCGATCCTCGTGACCGCGAAGCGGGCGGGCAAGAGCACCGGGCTGGTCTCGACGGCGCGGATCACCCACGCGACACCCGCGTCGTTCGTCGCGACGGTTCCGAGCCGGAACATGGAGCGGATCATCGCGGAGCAGGAGTTGGCGCGGGGCGTCGATGTGCTGCTGGGCGGTGGCGCGAAGTTCTTCCCCGACGACCTGCTCGCGGCGCATCCCGATGTCGAGGTCGTGCGCGACGCGGCGTCGATGCGACGGGCCGCGGCGTCATCTGGTCGGCTGCTGGGGCTGTTCAGCGATGATCACATGTCCTACGAGCTCGACCGGGGCGATGCGGAGCCGCACCTGCGGGAGATGTCGATGCTCGCGATCGAGCGGCTCTCGCGGAACCCGGAGGGGTTCGTGCTGCAGATCGAGGCGGGGCGCGTCGATCACGGCGGGCACGCGAACGACTTCCCCGCGATGCTCCACGACATGATCGCGTTCGAGGAGACGATCGAGGCGGTGAGCAAGTGGGCGATGGCGCGTGACGACACGCTGGTCATTATCACCACCGATCACGGGAACGGCGGGCCCGAGCTGACGGTCTACAAGGAGGACAGCTACCGCGCGATCGAGACGCTGCTGGCCTGCCGGCACACGCTGTCGTGGATGCTGGGGCAGCTCCGTTCGACGCCGCGCGAGGAGTGGCCCAGCGGTTTCCGGGAGCTGGTTGCGCAGCACGCGGGCGTCACGCTCTCCGACGAGGAGGTCGAGTGGGCGCTTCGTCCGATCCGGGGCGAGCGGGCCCACGGGTTCGGCGAGGCGAACACGCTGGTCTGCTCCGTCGGCGCGGTGATGGCGAACCACTTCGGGGTGGGGTTCGTCAGCGACAACCACACCGCGGAGCATGTGGAGGCGACGGCGATCGGGCCCGGCGCCGAGGCGCTCCCGCACCGGATCGAGAACTATGAGCTCCACGCGTTGATGGTCAACGCGATGGCGCTCGCCTGAGTCGGTCTCGCGTCTGCACGCGCCGTTTCAGGGGCACCCCGCGTTGAACGCGCCGATGAAGGCCTGCACATCCGCGAGGTCCCACACGCCTGCGGGGTCCGCGATGTCCGCGGCGGGCTGCTGACCCACGAACGCTCCGATGAAGCCCTGGACATCCGCGAGATCGAGCACGCCGAACGGCTGGGCGTTGTCCGCGTCGTTGCAGCCCTGCCCCGCGATGATGACCGTTCCGGGTCCGGTGATGGTGTTGGTAAAGTCGCTGAAGGCCGCGAAAGCGGACCACTGGCTGGTGACCCAGTAGTAGGTCGTGCCCTCGAAGAGGAGCTGGTCGAAGCGCGAGGTGCCCCGGGGGGTGTCGAAGGGGCTGAAGCCGTTGCCCAGGTCGTATTCGTGCAGGTTGGTGAGGGGCTGGGTGTCGTCGAAATCACCTTCGTAGAGGCAGGTCCAGTGGTCGCCCCCGCTCGCGAGGACGCTCTCGAAGGAGTAGAGCCCCGAGGTATCGACGGTGAAGGCGAGCAGGTGATAATCGACGGGTCCCAGGCCTGAAACGCCCTCGATGAAGAAGGGGCGGTTCCATGCGTTGCCCTGCTGGGTGTTCTCGGTGTATTCGAAGGTGACATCGGGTTCGCTTGTCGCGAGGAGGTGGTAGGTCACCTCGCGGAGGCCCGCGACCCAGGGCGAGGGATTGCCCGAATCGTGGGCGATGGTCCAGGTGCCGTTGGGGTTCACGCCGTCGAGGCCGCCTCCGCCCCCGAACCCATCGAACGCGTCGGCGACGGGGAAATCCGCGATGGTGACATCCCCGAACCACGGCGAGGGGCTGGAGCGTGTGACGCCCCCCGGGGCGGTCACAGTCACGCCGTAGTCGAGCGACCAGGGCGCGATGCCGCCCCCGGTGTCGCGGACGACGCCCGTCCAGCGCCCGGTGATGCCGAACCCCGAGGCGAGTTCGGAGAGCCCCGAGACCGGGAGGGTGACGACGGCGCCTGTCGAGGGGATGTCGATATCCGACGCGGGGAACGACGCGATGACCCGGATGCCGGCGCCCGCGGCGCAGGCGGTCGTTGCGAGGGTGAGGGCGGCGAGGTTCCTGCGGGTGGCTCGGGTCGTCATGGGTGCGCTCTCCTTCGCGTTAGATCGTCGTCGCGGGCCATCGACCGTCATTGTCGAGACATCAGCTCGGGATGCAAGCGATGTCCCGCAGGTTGGAACGGTTCACAAAAGACACGGCCCCGGGCGGGACCCGGGGCCGTGCAAGATTGGCGGGAGTTTCGTCCCGTTGCCGGATCAGCGGCGACGGCGGGTGGCGACGAGGCCGCCCATGCCCAGC
>DLBY01000124.1 GCA_002480345.1 Phycisphaerales bacterium UBA7812
CGGCGCGCGTCGGGGACCTCACGACCGGCTCGTTCGGGAGCGAGCTCGGGACCGCGAGCCTGAACGACCTGGTGCCCAACTTCGACGGCTCGCGTGCGGTCGGCATCGGGTTCCGCGGGCCGGTGATCGACTTCGCGTCGGGCGCCCTGCTCTCCAACGCGAACCAGGTCGTCTCGTGCGAGATCGGGGCGGCCTCCCCCGCGGGCGACCTGACCGCGATGTGCTCGACGACCTTCGGCGACGATCTCGTCGTGCTGGACACCGACACTTCGCCCTCGCTGCTCGCCTACCAGCGTTCGGGCCCCGAGGTCGAGGGGGACCGCTGCCGGACGATCGCGCTGAGCGACGACCGGTCCGTCGCGGTCGCGGTCTCGATCTTCAGCGACACGGCGTCGATCATCGACACGGCGAGCGGGACGGTGCTGGGGACCGCGCCGGTCGGCGAGCGGCCCAACGGGGTCGCGATCACGCCCGACGGGACGAAGGCGGTGGTCGCGAACCTCGATTCGACCTTCGCGAGCGTGATCGACATCGCGAGCGCGACGACGACGAACATCCCGATCAGCCGTCGGGCGGGTGAGGTCGAGATCAGCCCCGACGGGCGGTACGCCTATCTCGCGGTCGTCGCGAGCGGCGACGGTGTCTGGCGCCTCAACCTGGAGACCCTCAGCGTCGAGGGGCCCAAGATCCTGACCGGCAACATGGGGGGCGTGGGCTATTCCTACGGGCAGAACTCGGGCATGGCGCTGAGCCCCGACGGGCGCACGCTCGCGGTCGCGGGGTCCTTCGATGATGTGGTGACGATCGTCAACGCGGACACCTGGTCGTTCGAACGCAACATCCCGACGGGCGACTTCCCGACAATCGTCGAGTTCAGCGCCGACGGGACCCGCCTGTTCGTGAGCGTGAAGAACGAGGACCAGGTCGAGATCATCGACATGAGCGCGCCGGCGCCCTCGGTCGTGACACAGGTGAATGTGGGGGACCAGCCCTGGCACCTCGTGCCCGACCTCGCGAACAACAGGCTGTATGTCAACGCGTGGGGCGATTCACGCGTCAACCTGATCGATCTCTCGTTCCCGATCCTCGCGGGCGGCGCCGTCCTCCCGGACCGCGCCGTGGGCCTCGCGTTGGGCGGCGGAGCGCTGGTCGCGCCGTTCGGCTCGAGCGCCACGACGCTGGGCGGCTCGGTCGGATTCGAGCGCATCGAGAGCGGGACGCTCGCGAGCATCGACCCGGTGACGATGGCGATCGTCGATCAGGTCGATCTCCCGTTTGCGCCCTCCGCGATGGCGGCGGACGCGGCGGCGGGTGTCTTCGCGCTCGCCTGCCCCACCGGAGACGGCGCCCTCCTGATCGGGGGTGGCGCACCGCCCTGCAACGAGGCGGATCTCGCCCAGCCCTTCGGCGTCCTGGATCTCCAGGACATCACCGCGTTCGTGATGGCGTTCACCTCGTCGGACCCCGCGGCGGACCTCGCCCCGCCCTCGGGGGTGTTCGATCTCGCGGACCTGACGGCGTTCGTGGTCGCGTTCACGGGCGGCTGCCCATGATCACACGGTCATTTTTCGAGTAACTCCAGCATGTCCGTGAGGATGCGCACGATCGTGGCGCGGACCGAGCCACGGCAACGAGCTGCTGCGTCGGGTGGAATTGTGGGCATAGGTAGAATGCCCACCTGTATTGGTGTATTGTTCATGAGGCGGGGCTGAAAGAATTTCTCTAAACTGGTGTGATATCGCAGAGGCTGCGTCGCTTCGAGTTGACGCAACCTCCGATTGCGGCATCTTAAAAGTGTAACGGGTGCAGGCCGAACGCCCCCCGTCGTTTGTTCTGAGTGGGATTCGGAAGAAGGAAGGTCAAATCATGTTTCGTCGAACCACCATGCGTACCGCGTGTGCGGTGTCTGTCTCTGCGTCTTCGCTCGCGCTCGCCGCGGGTGGACCGATTCCGGTCGATGCGAACGGGGAGTTGATGGCGACAACCGCCTCGACCGCCGCGATCGACCGGGTCGAGGTCGTTCCCAGCTTCCATGTCGACGCGTTCCTCGCCGACGACATGGCGATGCTGCCCGATCACCCGCCGATCGACCAGATCCCGGTGATGGAGATGCCCAACACCGACCTGTTCGCGGATGTGGATGCACTGCCCGGCAACCCGGTCTTCTACGACCAGCTGACGGGCGAGATGACCGAGTATGACCGTCCGTTCTGGGGCAACCGCGGCGACGGCGTCGCTTTCGGCGGAGGGTTCGCCGGCGCCGACGGCATGCAGGGCTTCGAGGACCTGCTCGGCACCCGCAGCTTCGGCACGATGTCGCAGATCAGCGATGCCTCGCTCGAGAACAACCCGTGGCGGATGAATGTCAAGCTCGTCATGGAGTACACCGACGCGGGCAACGGCAACACCATCTACCGCGTCTGCTCGGGCGCCATGCAGGACCCCGAGGTCGTGCTCACCGCGGGGCACTGCGTCTATAACCGCGACAACGACTCGACGGGCCAGGACTACGGCTTCGCGACACGCATCTGGGTCTACCCCGGTTGGGACGGCGACGGGCTGACGCTCGGCAACCCGGGCGTCATCGGTAAGTTCGGCTGGGCGGTGTCTTCGGGCATGGCCGCCTGGACCGGTTACACCCAGGACGGCGACTTCGACGCCGATGTCGGGCTCGTCCGTGTCAGCCGCGCCGTGGGCATGCTGACCGGCTGGTTCGGGTGGCGCTCGTCCGATTGGGACAGCTGCAACACGCTCGACCTGACATTCAACAACGCGTCGTACCCCGCCGAGGGCTGTGGACAGACCGGTCTCCACAACGGGCGCGACATGTACTACTGGTTCGGCACCTTCGATTCGTGCCAGGGCCCCAACCAGCTCCGCATGAACACCACGCCCGGCTGCTTCACCGCGCTGTGGGGCGGGCAGAGCGGCTCGAACGCCTACGACATTGTGGGCGACAGCCGGTACGCGCACGCGGTCGCGTCGAACTCGAACCGCAGCACGATCGGTCAGTACGCGAAGCTGTGGACCGGGGCCCGCGAGTACATGAACGACACCTTCAAGCCCGACGCGCGGGGTGATGTGTTCGACCTCCAGGCCCTGCAGGTGCGGGTCGGCCCGACGACCATCCTCGCGGGCCAGGCGACGACCTCCGCGACGGCGCAGGTGCCCAACCCCACCAACGCCAACCCCGCGTCGGCGACCTACGGGTTCAACATGTACCTCTCGACCAACAACAACATCTCGACGGGTGACACCCTGCTCGCGGACCGCCAGTACACCTGGGACTACGCCGCGATGCAGAACCTCAATGTCAACACCGGCAATGTCACGATTCCCAAGAACACGCCCACCGGCACCTACTGGGTGGGCATGGTCCTCGATGACCAGGATTCGAACTACGGCAACAACGACTCGGATCTCTGGGACGCGACCGAGATCACCGTCAACGGCCTCGCGGACATCGTCGCCAACTCGTGCGGCGCGCCCAGCGGCACCGTCTATCACGGCGACAGCATCTCGGTGAGCTACAGCGTCGAGAACGAGGGCGGCGACCCGTCCAACAGCGTGACCCTCGACTTCTACGCCTCGACCAACACCGACATCTCCGGGTTCGACACCTTCCTGGGATCGGTCAACATCGGCACCTTCAGCGGGAGCCAGGTCAAGTCGGGCTCCGCCAGCGTCACCATCCCCGACACCCTCTCGGGTGACTACTACATCGGGTTCATCGCCAGCGCCAGCGACGATTACTATGTCAACCAGTCCAACGAGGCGTACGACGCGGTGACCGTCAATGTCCAGGGCCGCAGCGACCTGTTCGCCAACTACCTCACCGCGCTGGACGCGCAGGCGGGCGTGGGCGGCAGCACCGATGTCCGCTTCAATGTCCAGAACCTCGGCACGATCAGCTCGGGCTCGTACGATGTCGATGTCTACGCCTCGACCAACACCATCATCTCGACCGGCGACACCCTGCTGGGCACCATCACCCGTCCCAGCATCGCGTCGGGCGGCTCCTCGACCTCGATCCAGACCGTGAACATCCCGGCCTTCATGAGCCCCGGGAACTACTACATCGGGATGATCGTCGAGGCGGGCGTGAACGAGAACGCGACCGGTAACAACTCCGCGGTCGATACCGGCGCGGTGACCTTCACCGACTGCGCCGTCGACTTCAACAACGACGGCCTCTACGACCTCTCGGACATCAACGCGTTCGTCACCGGGTTCGTCAACCAGTTCGCGTACGCGGACCTCGACAACAACGGGATCTACGACCTCACCGACATCACGACCTTCATCGACGCGTTCGTCGCGGGTTGCCCGTAACACACCGTCTCCGGCGCCCACACGCGGCGCCGCGTGACATCCTGACCACGATCAAGCCGTCTCAAGAGACGGCTTTTTCTTTTTTGTCCAGCCGCCACACTCGAGGGAGTCGCGGACCTTGATCCGGGTCGCGGCCGGGAAGAGGAGAACACCCCCGCTTCCGAATGCAGGATCACCCGGACGGCGCGGCTCGCCCTCCGGGCACCGTTCGAGTCCATGCAGGAGGGAGTACCCTATGCGCCGATTCTGTGTCCTCGTGTCCGCCCTCGCCGCCGTGCCCACGCTCGCCGGGACGCCCGTCCCCGAGCGGTCCGTCCAGATCCGCTCGATCGATCTCGAGCGCGGTGTGCTCGAACTCCACAACTTCGGCACGGCCCCGATCGCGATGGATGGGTGGCGGTTCTGCACCCACTCCAACGCGGAGGCCCGCCGGTATACCGGGCCCGGCGGGCTCAACGGCGTCACGCTCGACGCGGGCGCGTCGGTCCGCATTCACCTCAACAACGACGCGATGAAGGGCAGCGGCGACCTGAACGCCCTCGACCTGGGCGGCGCATTCGCGTCGAACTTCGGGCAGGGCCCCTACGCCCTCCAACTCTTCTGGCCGAACGGCGGCCTGCTGAGCTTCGCGTCGCTCGACGACATGGTCGATCATGTGCAATGGAGCGTGGGAGGCGTCTCCAACCCCGTCGCGCAAACCCGATCCCAACAAGCGGTCGATGCGGGGCTCTGGTCCGCCGCGAACGCCTTCGTCGTCACCTCGGGAAACTCCGAGTCGATCGGCCTCATCCCGCTGGGCGGTGAGTTGCACGCGCCCGGGGACTACAGCGTCACGGAACCCAACCCGTCCTGCAACGCCGCGGATCTCGCCGCGCCGTTCGGCGTGCTCGACCTCGCGGACATCGGCGCGTTCGTCTCGGGGTTCATCGCGCAGGATCCCGCTGCGGACCTCGCGCCGCCCTCCGGGGTGTTCGACCTGCAGGACATCCAGGCATTCGTCGGCGCGTTCACCGCGGGCTGCCCCTGACCGCCCGCCCGCTCGGACCCCGTCCGCGACGCGGCATCCGCCCTTCACGATCCCGCGCAGCGCCCGGTTCTCGGGCGTTTTTCACGCGCGGATCGCGTTGGGTTTTGCTCGGCGCATGGGCGTGCCGCGTGTAGGCTGTTGTCCGAGCGTCCGGCGCGCACGCCGAGCGCTGTTTGTGTGTCCGTATCGCGGACACCCCCAATTGGAGAGAACGATGACACACCCGACCCTGACCCTCGCCCTCGCCGCTGCGCTCGCGACCGGCGCGGCCGCCCAGCCCGTGACGCTCGATATCCAGCCCAGCCAATCGTCGATCGATGTCGAGGCGACGCTGATCGCGATCATCGGGGACCGGACCGACACCGCGAGCACCTCCGTGAGCGGGACCATCGAGATCGAACTCGATGACTACGGCACACCCGCCTCGATCTCCATCCAGGATTTCGTGATCGTGCTCGACAACGACATCACGCTGAATTTCAGCTACGGCTTCCTGGGTAGCGCCTCGGCAACCCTCTCCAACGCGATGGCGATGTACGCCGCGCCCGGCACGCCCGCGGGCCCCGTCTCCGTCCAGGCGGACGCGTTCGAGTTCCTCGCGGTCCCCACGGTCCTCGCGGGGTCCGCGACCGCGGACTACAGCTTCCTGGGTGTTGGGTCCGACAGCGTCGTGCTGAACCTCGCGGACCAGGGGGTCATCGACGCGCCGATCTCCGGGAGCGTCACCAGCGACGGCCAATTCGTGACGGTCTCGGGTGCCTTCGCGATCGACACGACCCAAGTCGCGGTGCCCGATGTCGCGGACATCCGCCTCGTGGGGACCGCGTCGTTCGTCGCGATCGGGGACGCACCCCAGCCGGGCGGGTGCAACCCAGCGGATCTCGAGCCCCCCTTCGGCGTGCTCGACCTGATGGACATCCAGACCTTCGTGGATGCGTTCGTGCTGGGGATCCCGACCGCGGACCTGGTCGAGCCGTTCGGGGTCTACGACCTCGCGGACCTGCAGGCGTTCATCAACGCCTTCCTCGCCGGGTGCCCCTGAAACCGCGTGGCGCCGCGTCCGAGAGCGCGGTCGAGACCCATTCAAAGACCGAGCACAAGCGCGGATTCCGCCGATCTCCGGGACCCAGCCCACATGTTCCGGGGGATTTCATCCCGGCGCGTCCCCTGTCCGTGATACACTCAGCGTGACCGGTATCCACCAGTCGGGAGAGTGAAGATGCGTCACCGCCTTTGGCCCATGCTCGCCGTTGCAGGTCTCGCCGCGCCCGTTCTCGCGGGCGGGGGAGCGCCGACCGCCGTGCTCGAGATCGGACCCAATTCGTCCGCGACGCTGACCGTTTCGACGAGCACCTTCGTGGGGTCCGACACCGACACGGACACCGTGATGGGGGTTTCGGGCCAGATCACCCTCTCCGCGACCGACTTCTCCAATCCCGTCGATCTGCAACTCGAAGACCTCACGATCACCCTCGACCCCGCGGCCGCGACCTCGTCGTTCATCGACGGCGGGCCCTTCCTGGGCAGCGCGGGCCCGATCACGCTCGCGCTCGAGGGGATCGACCTGGACACAAAGGGCAATCCCAAGGGCTTGGAAGGCGGGCTCGCGGGGTTCCAGATCCCCGTGCTCCTGACGGGCGAGGCCTCCGCGACCTACGACCTCATCGGCATCGCGCCCGCGGATAACGAGATCATCGATCTCTCGACGGTCTCTCCGACGAACGCGCAGCTCGACATTCTCTCGCTCTCCAGCAACGCGGGTGAACTCACGCTCGAAGCGGTGCTCTCGCTCGAGGCGGTCCTCATCCCCTACGAGCCCGGCCTCGTCGAGGTCACGATCGCCGACAGCACGCAGGTGAACATCCAGGCGACCGGCGACGACCCGGGCTTCGAGCCCGATGGGTTCTGCAGCCGCGCCGATATCGCGGCGCCCTGCGGGACGCTCGACCTCAACGACATCGTCGC
This sequence comes from Phycisphaerales bacterium UBA7812, assembly GCA_002480345.1. Classification (GTDB taxonomy): domain Bacteria; phylum Planctomycetota; class Phycisphaerae; order Phycisphaerales; family UBA1924; genus UBA1926. The sequence continues at coordinate 7,325 of DLBY01000124.1, forward strand.
CTTCGTACAGGGCTTCTCGGCACAGGACCCCATCTCGGATATCAACGGCGACACGGTCTTTGACCTCAACGATATCGTCGCCTTCGTCACCGCCTTCCAGGGCGATGTCTGCGACCCCAACGGGCAGTACTACTGCTACGGCTACGGCAACGGGCTCGTCGCGATCGAGTTCCACGAGGGCAACGCGGCCTACGCGTTCGGGGACCACTCCGCCCTCACCGCGGGCATCGCGGTCGCAGGCGCGGCTCTCATGCTCGGGTTCGGCTCGTTCCGCCGCAAGCACACCTGATCGGCGCACGCACGATCATCAAACCGCTTTTCCGCCCGCCGCGGCTCCGGCATCCGTCGGAGCCGCGTCACCTTTTGCTTCTCCCGACAGGCTCCACAGCATCGCGAGCAGCAGGAACAGCATCAGCGCCACCCAGTCCTTCATCAGCGTCAGATCGACGAGCGAGGCGCCCAGGAACCCCGCGAGCGCGGAAACCACCGCGGCGATCCGCGGCTCGCGGAGCGATCTCCGCACCGCGAGAAGAGGCGCGCCGACGAGCCACAGAAAGCTCGCGAGCCCGACGACCCCGCGCTCCGCGAGCATCTCGAGCACGATGTTGTGCGCCCAGGGGATGATCCGCGCCTCGGGGGTGTAGCCCTGCGGGAACGCGACACGGAACGCGTACCAGGAAGGTCGGTAATACTCGCCGAAGGTGAAGACGCCCTTCCCGAGCCAGGGCGATTCGCGGAACATCGCGAGCGCGACGATCCAGAGCCCGACGCGACCGTCCTGCTGGAGACGGAGAAAATCGCCCGCTCGGTCGCGCACCCCGAACAGGTCGAGCGCGAGCAGGCCCCCGATCGCGCCCACGCACGCGAGCCCCATCCCCGCGGTCCAGCGCCACCCCAGCACGAGCAGGGCCCACACCCCCGCGACGCCGAGCGTCGTGAGCCAGGCGTTCCGGCTCTTGCTCGCGAGCAGCGAGACCAGCACCGCGGGCGCCACGACGATCGTCCCGACGACGAGCCAGCGCGTGCCCCGCGCGCGCAGCCATTCCCACGCGAAGGGGAGCAGCATGGGCACGACCACCAGGTCGTTGGGGTGCGGGAGCGAGGCGCTGAGGCGATCCCGCGCCGCGACCCCGCTCAGGAGCAGCGGGCTCCAGCGGAACACCGCCTGGCAGAACCCGTCGATGGACACGACCGCCGCGATGAGCCCGAGACAGCCGAACAAACGATCGGTCGCGCCGCGCGAAACCAGCACGCGCTGCGCCACGACGAAGACGAGCGCCACCACCGGCATGAAGCGGCTCAGATCCAGGCTGAGCGACGGATGCTCCGAGGTCAGGATCGTCAGCGCGTGCACCCCGAAGAACACACCCGCGGAAAGAAGCCCTCGCACGCGGGCACGCGCGGGGCCCACCGCGGCGTCGAGCACACCCGCGATCACCACGCCGTACAGCAGCGGCGTGCGCACCGAGCCCGGGACCAGCATCCCGCCCGGCAGTGTCAGCAGGTAGGCGAGCAGGCAGCCCTCCGCGAGCGATCGCCAGATCGCGGGCGCGCCGACCCGCTTGCCGGTGTCGGGGGCGATCATGC
>DLBY01000098.1 GCA_002480345.1 Phycisphaerales bacterium UBA7812
GCGATCCGCATCACCTTCAGCGACGGGCACTCCAGCGGGATCTACACCTGGGCGTACCTGCGCGAGATCGACCCCGCGAACCAGCCCGAGGGCGAAGCGAGAACGCACGCACCGGGCGATGACGCGCCCCCCCACGATCGTCCGCTGGGGCTCTGAACGGGCGCGCGGGCGCTGCCATAATCAGGCGTGCCGACGCTCGTGCTCACCACACCGCTCCGCGATGTCCCGGGGATTCATCCCCGCGATGCCGACGCGCTCGCGAGCATGGGCCTCCCGAATGTCGGACGCCTGATCGCGCACCTCCCGATGCGGTACGAGCACGAGGAAGCGGAGACGGGCATCGCCGACCTCGAGCCGGGGCGGATCATCAGCGCCCGCGGCGAGATCACCGCGACACGCGTGAGCGGGATGGGGCGCAAGCGACGGTTCGAAGCGGTGCTCTGCGACGAGACCGGTCGCCTCGACCTTGTCTGGTTCAACCAGGCCTATCTCCGCGACAAGATCGGGCCCGGCTCGCGCCTGCGCGTGCAGGGCACCGCGAAGCAGCGCGGGCCCGGCCTGCAGGTCGCCAACCCCCGCTTCGAGATCCTGGATCCCTCGTCCGATGAGCCCGCGGAGTACGACGCCCGCCTGCGCCCGGTCTATCCCGCGACGGAGGCGATCAACAGCCGGGCGATCGAGAAGTGCGTGCGCACGGTGCTGGACGGCGCGCTCCCGCTGATCGACGACCATCTCGATGCCGACTTTCGGCGCGCGCGCGAACTGCCCACGCTGCGCGACGCCTACCGCATGCTCCACGCGCCGGAGAGCGAGGGCGATCACCAGTCCGGGCGGCGGCGCCTCGCGTACGACGAGTTGCTCCTCCTCCAACTGGGCGTGCACATGAAGCGCGCGCACCTGCGGCGCACGCTGACCGCCCCCCCGCTGCGGCACGACGACGCGATCGATGCGCGCATCCGCGCCCGCTTGCCGTTCACGCTCACGCCCCAGCAGGACCGCGTCGTCGCGGACATCGCGCGGGATCTCTCGCTCTCCACGCCCACCAATCGCCTGATCCAAGGCGATGTGGGCTCGGGCAAAACCGCGGTGGCGCTCTACGCGATGCTGATGGCAACCGCGACGGATCACCAGGCCGCGTTGCTCGCGCCCACTGAGTTGCTCGCCGAGCAGCATTTTCTCTCGATCTCCTCGATCCTCGAGGGCTCGGAGGTCCGTCTCGCGCTGCTCACCGGATCGACCCCCGCGAGCGAGCGGGCGTCCCTGCTCGCGCAGATCGAGGCCGGGGAACTCGACATCGTCATCGGCACGCACGCGCTGCTCACCGAGACGGTGAAGTTCCATTCGCTCGCGGTCGCGATCATCGACGAGCAGCACCGGTTCGGCGTGCACCAGCGCGCGCACCTTCGCACGCACGCGACGAAAGCCGGCGAGACCCCCGTCACCCCCCATGTGCTCGTCATGACCGCGACGCCCATCCCGCGCACGCTGGGGATGACCCTGTTCGGCGACCTCGATGTGTCAACGATCGACGGGCTGCCCCCCGGACGGACGCCTGTCAAGACCAGCGTCGTCACGCCGGACCGGCGCCCCGATGTCTACCAACGCCTCAGGATCAAGCTCGACGAGGGGGAGCAGGCCTATGTCGTCGTTCCCGCGATCGATGAAAACAGCGACGACGGACCCACCAATCTGCGCACGCTTATGCGCCGCCTCGAGGAAGGCCCCCTCCGGGGCTCCCGCGTCGCGGCGCTGCACGGGCGCCTGAAGCGGGACACCCGCGAGCATGTCATGGGGCGGTTCCGGGCCGGGCTCATCGACTGCCTGATCGCGACCACCGTGATCGAGGTGGGCGTCGATGTCCCCAACGCGACGATCATGATCATCGAGGACGCCGACCGGTTCGGGCTCGCCCAGCTCCACCAGCTCCGCGGGCGTGTCGGGCGGGGCGACAAGCCCAGCGCCTGTGTGCTGATCGGCGAGCCCACCACCGAGGACGGGCGCAAGCGCCTCGACGCGATGGCCCGCACCAACAGCGGGTTCGTCCTTGCGGAGAAGGACTTCGAGATCCGCGGGCCCGGCGAGCTGTTCGGCACGCGCCAGTCCGGCCTGCCTCCGTTCCAGGTCGCGGACCTGTCGCGGGACCTCGAACTTCTGGAGATGGCGCGACGCGACGCGGCGGAATGGATCGACCGATCGCCCAGGCTCAACGAGCCCGGCGAGGTGACGCTGCGCCGACGCCTGATGAAGCGATACGGCGAGAGCCTCGGGATCGGCGATGTCGGGTAAGCAATCTGCCTGCCGATGCTTTCGAAATATCATGCTGTTGTATGAAATCAGGAATCTCTACTGATGATCCTGACAATGAGAACCGACTCCGTTAGCATGCTGTCATGGAATCGAAGACCCTGCACGATCGCCTGCGCATCGCAGCGGGTGAACGGACCTACCGACAACTCGGCAAGCTGACTGACACACACCCCGAATCGGTCCGCCGATACCTCCAGGGGCAGGCACCGAGCGTGGAGTTCCTGACGAACTTCTGCGCGTCGCTCGAACTCAACGGGAGTTGGCTCCTCACGGGAGAGGGCCCGATGCACGGGCACGAGGTGCAGCCGCACGCGCTGCGCACGGCGGACACACCCGATCTGCTGCGTGCGTTGTCGGACACGGTTTCGGTGCTCATCCGCCGGGTGGATCGACTTGAGCGATTGGTGCAGACCACAGAGATCAAGCTGCGGGCCGCGGAATCGGGCGCGCGGGGGAGTGCCCAGCATGAGCGAGACGCCGGAGAAGCGGGAGGACGGACCGGGGGCGGCGCTCCCGCCGATCGGATCGGATCCGCTGTTGCCCAACGAGCACATGCGGATGCTGATCGAGATGATGCGACCGACGGGGCCTGAGCTGGCGCGCCGGTGGCTGGCGGCGCTGATGCTCGTCCCGCGCGATCAGCGGGAAGCGGTCGTCGCGTCCGTCGAGCAGCGCGTGGTCGAGGAATTCGGGGACCGCGCCGAGCAGGGGGCATGAGCCGGGCAGCGCGTGCTTTCCGCTCTACCATCGCCCATGTCCTTCAACAGCGACCTCGCCGACCTATTTGAGCAGATGGCCAGCCTGCTGGAACTCACCGGTGCGAACCGGTTTCGTGTGAACGCGCACGCGAAGGCGGCGCGCGTCATCGCGGATCATCCCGCCGATCTGGAGCCCATCGCGCACGACCAGGCGGCGCTCACGGCGCTCGACGGGATCGGCAAGGGCACCGCGGAGAAGATCGCGGAGTTTGCCGACACGGGTGAGATCGGTGAGCACCGCGAGTTGCTCGGGGCGGTGCCCCCGGGGCTGCTGACGGTGATGGAGGTGCCGGGCCTGGGGCCCAAGACCGTCAAGCTGCTGTGGGACGAGATGGGCGTGACCGATCTCGACTCGCTGAAGGCGGCGCTGGATTCGGAGAAGATCCTCGACCTGCCCCGCATGGGCAAGAAATCGGTCGAGAAGATCCGAGCGTCGCTCGCGTTCGCGGAGAGCGCGGGGGACCGCCTGCTGCTGGGCATGGCGCGCCCGCTCGCGGACCTTCTCGTCGAGCGGATGGAGGCGGTCGAGGGCGTGACCCGCTGCGCGTTCGCGGGCTCGATGCGCCGCGGGCGCGAGACGATCGGGGATATCGACATTCTCGTCACAACCGACGACCCGGGGCGCGCGCACGAAGCGTTCCGCGAGCAGAAGGGCGTCGTGCAGGTCATCGCGAGCGGAGAAACCAAGACGAGCGTGCGCCTCGAACTGCCGTCTGACTTCGGTCGCTGGAAGGGCCTCGCGGAGGGCGACAACCCCACGGTGCAGGCGGACCTGCGCGTCGTGCCCGCGTCGTGCTGGGGCGCGGCGCTCATGTACTTCACGGGCTCGAAGAACCACAATGTGCGCCTGCGCGAACGCGCGATCAAGAAGGGGATGACGCTCAACGAGTACGGCCTGTTTCCCGAGTCCCCCGACGAGAAGCACGACGGGCCGCCCCAGAAGCGGGGCGTCGAACCCGTCGCGTGCGAGACTGAGGAAGCGATCTACGCGGCGCTGGACCTGCCCTGGCTCGCGCCGGAGATCCGGGAGGACCGGGGTGAACTCGATGTCACGGACGAGCCCGACCTGATCCGGGTGGAGGACATCCGGGCGGAACTGCACGCGCACACGACCGAATCCGACGGGTCGCTCCCGCTGGCGGAGTTGGTGGCGGGCGCGAAGGGGCGGGGATTTCACACGATCGCGGTGACGGACCATTCGCGCAGCAGTGTGCAGGCGAACGGTTTGAGCATCGAGCGTTTGCGCGCGCAGCGAGAGGCGATCGAGGCGGAGCGCGGGCGCGTCGAGGGCATCACGGTCCTGCACGGGAGCGAGGTGGACATCCTCGCGGACGGGTCACTGGATTACGACGACGACATCCTCGCGTGGCTCGACATCGTCGTCGCGAGCCCCCACGCGGCGCTCTCGCAGGAGCCCGGGAAAGCGACCGACCGGCTGCTGCGGGCGATCGCGAATCCGCGGGTGAACATCATCGGGCACCCGACCGGGCGGATCATCAGCCGGCGAAAGGGGCTCGAGCCCGCGATGGACGAATTGATCGCGGCGGCGATCGAGCACGATGTGGCGCTCGAGATCAACGCGCACTGGCTGCGCTTGGACCTGCGCGACACGCATGTGCGCGCCGCGGTGGACGCGGGGTGCCTGATCGCGATCAACTGCGATGTGCACAGCGCGGACGACTTCGAGAACATCCGGTTCGGCGTGCAGACCGCCCGGCGGGGCTGGCTGCCCCCCGATCGGTGCGTGAACACCTGGAGCGCGGAGAAGCTCCACGCGTGGCTCGGCAAGAAGCGCGGGTGAACGCTGCATACCGGCTGGGCGACCCCGGTAGGGTGTGGTGATGAGCGGCCCCGATCCGGACATCCTGGCGCGCGCGAAGGCGGGCGATCGGGCCGCGCTCGGGGAACTGATCGAGCCCGAGCTCGACCGGGTGTATGCGACCTGCCGGCGGATGGTGGGGAGCCGTGACGACGCGGCGGAACTGGCGCAGGACGCGCTGGTGCGCGCGATCCGGGGCATCGGGTCATACGACGGTCGGTCGGCGTTCTCGACCTGGCTGACGCGGGTGACGATCAACACCTGTCTGAGCTGGCATCGGGCGCAAGGCCGACGGGCGGGGCGGCTCCCGACTCCCGTCGAGAACCCGGACGCGTTTGCGGACCCGCGGTCCGCGGCGCGGGGGGAACCGGAATCGGCGGGCGGCGTCCAAGAGGGAGACGATCGGGATTCCACCACCCGTTCGCGGATCGAGGCCGCGTTGGACCGGATCAATCCCGAACATCGAGCGGTGCTGGTGTTGCGGGATGTGCGCGGGCTGGATTACGACGCGATCGGGGCGGCGCTGGACCTGCCGCTGGGGACGGTGAAGAGCCGGTTGTTCCGGGCGCGAGCGGCGATGCGGGACGCGTTGGAATCGATGGACGAGGGGCCCGAAACGGACGGGGACCCGGCAGGCAAGGACGGATCGGCGTGACGGACGAGCACTCCCAGCAAAGGGCGAATGATGGGCCCGAACGCGAAGCGTTGCTGCTCGAGGCGATCGAGCAGGCGGACGACGGCGCGTTCGAGGCGTTCGTGCGCACGATCGACGATCCGGAACTGGCCGAGCGTGTGCGCGCGATGCGGGGGGATCGCGCGGCGCTGATGTCGGCGACGCCGGAGCGCGCGCCGGCGCGGCTGGGATCGTGGGCGCTCGATGACGCGTTGGGCGAACTCGATGCCGAGGCGTTGGCGGCGCTCGAACGCACGCCCTCGTCG
>DLBY01000106.1 GCA_002480345.1 Phycisphaerales bacterium UBA7812
GCCTGCTCGACGATGTGATCGCCCGAGATGGGGGTGAAGTAGTGCCAGTTGCGGAGTTGGAACTCGGCATCGCTCCAGCTTGATTCGCGCGGTCGCGGTGCGGGGAAGCCGGTGGTGTTGTAGGTGCACTGGACGACGCGAACCTGTCCGATGCCGCCTTTGTGGAGTTCGCCGAACACTTCGCGCATCTGGTCGTGGTAACGCCAGCAGAAGCCCGACATCAGGCTGAGGTTCGTTTCGCGGGCTCGCTTTGCGCTCTCGAGCACGCTGCGGACCCCCGGTGCGTCGACCGCGACGGGCTTCTCGCAGAAAACATGCTTGCGTTTCTCGACGGCGTAGCGGAGCTGCTCGGGGCGGAAGCCCGGGGGCGTGCAGAGCAGAACGACATCAACGCCGCTGTCGATGACCTCGCGGTAGGCGTCGAAGCCCGTGAACTTCCTGGCTTCGGGGAGCTCGATTTTGTGGGCGTGCCCCTCCATCGCGTTGGTGGTGTTCTGGAGGCATGCGTCGAGCTTCTCGCGGAAGGCATCACCCATCGCCCAGAGCACAGTCCCCTCGTCGGCGCGCAGTGCCTGGACGAGTGCGCCGGTGCCTCGCCCGCCACACCCGACGAGGCCGACCTTGAGTGTGCTGCTGCCCGTCCGGCCGATCGCGCTCGCGACGCCTGATGCCATCGCGAGGGCGCTGACCGCACCTCCCGCCCGGAGGACATCGCGGCGGGTGGGAGCCGGGGAATAGGTCTCGGAAGCGTCTTGAGAGGTCATTCGTCGCCTTTCTGCTGTGAGGGCACTTCTCGCACGATGCGAAAGCCCACAAAGTCGCAGTCCGCGAGCCACCACATGCTCTTGGGGATCTGTGGATCGCTGATATTCCACGAGGCATCTCGTGTCTGCTCAGCGGTCGGGGTGCAGCGGGCGGGCATATCTAGGAAACTGCCGCCCATCGCGGTCGCGTTGTCCTGGGGGCGTTCGCCTTCCTGGGGGCTGATCCACTCCGCGACATTTCCCAACATGTCGTGCAGCCCGAAGGCGTTGGGGGCCTGCTTCGCGACGGGATGCGTGGTGTAATCCGCGTTGTCCTCGTGCCATGCGCCGCCGGTCTCGCCGCCGCCCGCCGAGGCGAGGTGGATCCACTCAGCCTTGGTGGGCAGGCGATAGGTTGCCCCGGTCTTCTGGCTCAGCCAGCGGCAGAACTCCATCGCGGCGTGCCGGGTCATGCCCATCGCGGGGTATCCCGCGTGGCCGTAGCCTCGATCGGGCGGCACATAGGGTTTGGAGGGGCGGGTGATACCGTCGATCGTCTTGTCTTCTTCCGGGATGTCGAGGCCGTAGAGGAAGATGTCGTAGAGCTCCCAGGTGACCTCGGTGATTCCGACCATGAGCGGGGCGATCGTCGTGGTCTGCCCGTCCAGTTCGATTTCACCTCCGGGGGTCGGCACGAGATCGAATGTCACCGTGGTGCCTTCGATGCGGACGGTCTCCGGGGCGCTCTCAGCGCGGGTGCCCATCGTGAGCAGCAGGGCGGCGGCAATGAAGCGGGTGTATGGTCGTGTCATGCAGGGCTGGTCTCGCACGATCTCGATCTCGCTGCTTGTCCTGGTCATCGCGTGCTGCGAACGGGGGTGCGCTCCCGTTCCGCGAGCGGAGGCGACGGAACGCGATCAGCGTACCGACTTTCGATTCGAGTTTGCAAGCGTCGCGATGGGCTCGCGGGCCCGGGTTGTGCTGTATGCCGAGAGCGAGGTCGAGGCCGCCTCGGCTGCCGATAGGGCCTTTGCGGAGATCGAGCGCCTCGAGCAGATGCTCAGCGACTACCGACCGCGGAGCGAGATCAGGCGCGTCCAAGAGCGGGCGATTCCGGGGGAGTGGGTTCCCGTTTCCGAGGAGATGTGCGAGTTTCTCGTCCGCTGCTCGGAGTTGTCGGAACAAACGGGCGGCGCGTTCGCGGTCACGGTGGGCCCCGCGGTCGGGCTGTGGCGAGAGGCCTTCAGGAACGGACAACTGCCACCCGCGGAGGCGATCGCGGAGGCCGCTAGACGCTCTAGGCCGGCCCTGCTCTCGATTGACAGGGCTGGGCGGTCGGTCAGGCTCGGGACGGCGGGCATGATGATCGATTTCGGGGGGGTCGGTAAGGGACTGGCCGCGGATGCGGCGGTCCGCGTACTCGCCGGCCTGGGCTTTGAATCCTGCCTTGTTGACCTTGGCGGGGATCTCGCGCTAGGCGAACCGCCCCCGGGCGAAGACGGGTGGATAGTCCGGATCGAGACCGGGCTCGGGCGGCATCGGACGGTGATGCTTCGGAACACCTGCATCGCGACCTCGGGCGATGCGGAGCGGTTCGTCGAGATCGACGGGGCCCGATTCTCTCACATCGTTGATCCGAGAACGGGATGGGCTCTCTCAGCGCGTCGCGCCGCGACGGTGGTGCACCCCGATGGGGCGACCGCGGACGCGCTCGCGAGCGCCGCCTGCGTTCTCGGGTCCGAGGGGATCGCCGGACTGGAGGAGCGATTCCCAGCGGCGTCGTTCACCCTGATCGAGGCCGGCGTGGAACGGTGAGTCCCGCGGCTCCGTATCTTCGGGCCATCCTTGCGGCGGAAAGGGTCGTTGGCGGTTACCATCGCGGGCCCGGCATCGGATTTTGATCACCCGCAGGACCCGTGAGAAGACAGGACTCGATGATACTGACACTCGCTCAGACCGAAGAGGCCGCGGAAAGCGCGGCGCCGCTCATCTCCACCGATCTTGGTGTGCTCGCGGTGCTTCTCGCGGTGCTCGCGTCGCTGTTCTGGTTCAACTCCACGAAAGCGGGCAACAAGTTCTTCTCGATCGTTCCGATGCTCGTGTTCTGCTACTTCGTTCCCACGACGCTGACGACGCTGGGGCTGCTTCCCGATGACTCTCCGGTCTATGCGTGGATCAAGACCTATCTGCTTCCCGCGTCGCTGGTGCTGCTGATCCTCGCGCTGGACCTGCCCGGTATTGTCCGGCTTGGTCCCAAGGCGGTGATCATGCTTCTCGCTGGGACAGCGGGGGTTGTGATCGGCGGGCCGATCGCGTTCTTCATCATGGGCGCGGTGCTCCCCGAATCCGCGGCTCTCCCCGATGACACCTGGCAGGGGCTCACGGCGCTTTCGGGGTCGTGGATCGGTGGGGGCGCGAACTTCGTTGCTCTCGGACAGATCGCGGGCGCGACCGACAACATGATCGGGCTCATGGTGATCGTCGATGTCGCGGTCGCGAACATCTGGATGGGGGTGCTGCTGTTCCTCGCGGGCAAGGACAAGCAGATCGATCGGATCACGGGCGCAAACGCGGATGCGATCGAGGAGCTGAAGCAGAGAGTCTCGGCGTTCCAGGAAAAAGCGGCGCGGATCCCGACGCTCGCGGACTATCTCGTGATGCTGGCGATCGCCTTTGCCGGCACCTGGTTCGCGGTCGAATTGGGCGGATGGCTCGCACCGCGCGTCTCGTTTGCTACGAATGAAGCGGGCGAACCCGTCCCGTTCTTCAGCGCGACGGTGTGGAAGTTCATCCTGGTCACCTCTCTCGGGCTGGTGCTCTCGCTGACGAAAGCGAGGCGATACGACGGGGCGGGCGCATCGAAGATCGGATCCGTGTTCCTGTACCTGCTCGTCGCGTCCATCGGCGCACACGCGAACTTCGCCACGATGTTCGCCAACCCGGCGGCTGCGGGGCTGCTCGGTGTCGGCGCGATCTGGATGCTCGTGCATATCGCGGTCTTGCTGACGGTTGCGATCATCATCAAGGCACCGATCTTCTTTGTCGCGGTCGGGAGCCAGGCGAACATCGGCGGTGCGGCCTCTGCGCCGATCGTGGCGTCCGCGTTCCATCCTTCTCTGGCGCCGGTCGGGGTCCTGCTCGCGGTTGCGGGCTATGTGCTGGGCACCTACGCAGGCCTGGCCTGCATGTGGGGTCTCAAACTCGTCGCGGGCGTGTGAGCTCGCATGGCACTGAATGCGCTGAGAACCCGTGACCGCCGGCCCGAGTTGATGGACGACCCGGGGCTGGATCCCGAGATTCACCGGCAGGCTCTCGCCGGTCTTGCGAGATTGAACCGAGCATCTCGGGTGATTCAGTCGGTTGAGCGGGCGTTGCTGAAACGCTTCGGCGATCGGGATATTTCAATTCTCGATATCGCTGCGGGGTCCGGCGACCTCGTGTGCGGCCTTGCGGAGCGTGCCGCTCTTGCTGGTCGGCGTTGGTCGTTCGAAGCGTGCGACATCAGCGATACCGCTTGCGACCAGATCGGAGCGAAAGCCGACTCGGTCGGGGATCGGGTGCGGGCGACGCGGCTGAATGTGCTCGAGGACCCGCTGCCCGCGGGGCACGATGTGGTGATGTGCCACCTGTTCCTCCATCACCTCAACGAGAGCGAGATCGTTGCGATTCTGGCACGCATGCGTACGGTTGCCCGGGACGGCGTCCTCGTGACCGACCTCGTTCGGAATCGCCTGGGCTATACGCTTGCCTGGCTCGCGTCCCGGGTTCTCACGCGATCCCCGATCGTCCACACGGATGCGCTCTTGTCGGTCCGCGGAGCGCTCACGGTGGATGAACTCGCATCGCTCGCGTCGGACGCGGGAATGGTGGATGCTCGCATCCGCAAGATCTGGCCTGAGCGAATGATGTTGTGGTGCCAGTCATGACCAGCCAGCCAGGTGACCGATGGGACGCGGTCGTGATCGGGGCAGGCCCGGCGGGTTCGATCGCCGCGGCGGGTCTCGCGCGGCGCGGTGTGCGCACGCTGCTGGTCGATCGCGCGGTGTTCCCTCGTCCCAAACTCTGCGGTGGCTGTCTTGCGCCCGCGGGTCTCGGGGCGATCCAGAGAGCCGGCTTTGGATCGATCGAGTCCGTCCGTGATTCTCTCGCGGTGTCCCGGCTTGATCTTCACAGCGGGAAGTACATGGCAAGCGTGGGGATTCCCGCGTACCGCGTGGTCGATCGCTCGTCGTTCGATTCGGACCTGGCGGACGGTGCCGTCCGCTCCGGCGCGGTGTTCCGGGATGGGATCCGGGCAATGGTCCATCCGGACTGCACGGTTTCACTCGAGTACCGCAGGGGACGCAACCCAAGTGTGGAACGAGTCCGTCCCGGGATCGTGATCGTGGCGGACGGTCTGAAGGGCGGTTCGCTTGCGGAGTTCGATTTGTTTGCATGGTCTGTCCGCAACGCAAGCCTGGTCGGGATCGGGGGCGTTGGCGAGCGGTACCCCGGTGAACTGGCCCCGGACGCGATCTCGATGTTCCATTCGGACGAGGGCTATCTGGGTGTGGCCCGGCTCCCGAGCGGGCGTGCGGACCTTGCCGCGGCGGTGCGTCCATCGTGGATTCGGCGCCAGAAGGGCTCCGGACCACTCGAGGGTTTCGTCCGTTCCGTCGGGTTGGACCCGGCTTCTTTCGGCGAACTGCGATCGGTCCCAGGTGTCCCGTCGCTCACGAGGAAGCGCCGGACCATCGAAGCGAGCGGCCGAGTATTTGTCATCGGTGATGCCATGGGATATGTCGAGCCCTTCACGGGAGAGGGCATGTCGTGGGCGGTCGAGTCTGGGGCGCAGGTGCTTCCGTTCGCCAGCGATTCGCTTGAGGGCCGGTATCAAGAAGGGGCGTGGGCAGGAGTTGTTCGACGAGAGCGCGCTCGGCGAACTTTGCCGTGCCGACTGGTGACAGGGGCACTGCGTGTCCCGGGGGCCGTGAGAGCGATCACGATCGGGGGTGCGTGCGTCCCGCTCGTCGATCGATGGCTCTCTCACTTTGCACGCGTCGCGTTCGGCGCCACGAGCGTGGAGCCTGTGAAGTGAGCGGTGAGGCGTTCCTGACTTCCCTTGGGCTCGCAACGCCTGAAGCGTCGCTGACGCAGCAGAACGCGTCGGCGCACGCTGAGGCGATCATGGCGGCGGCAGACCTGGATCGAGGCAGGGCGATCCGGGCGCTTTACAGACGGTCGGGGGTTGAACGCCGGGGCTCCGTGCTTCTGACGAACGGAGATTCGCTCGAGAGTTATTTTCCGGCGGAGCGGGGTGGTGGTCCGACCACCGGCGATCGCATCACCCGATATCGAGCCCATGCGGGCAGGCTCGCAGAGCGAGCGGCGACCGCTGCCATCTCGGGAGCGGCGATCGATCCGGGCTCGATTACGCACATTGTCACCGCTTCCTGCACCGGCTTCGACGCGCCGGGCGTGGACCACCATGTGATCGCATCGCTCGGCCTGAGCGCGGATGTGCGCCGTACCCACATCGGGTTCATGGGGTGCCATGCCGCGATTAATGCCCTCGCCGTGGCGTCGGCCTTCGCTCGGGAGAACGAGCATCACCGCGTCCTGGTCTGCTGCGTCGAGCTCTGCAGCCTTCACTTCTCTTACGACAGCGATCCGGAGGCGTCGGTCGCGAACGCACTCTTCGCAGACGGAGCGGCCGCAGCGGTCGTTGCATCCCAACGGGTTGCCCCCATGAACCCTCGAATCGCGGGGTTCTCCTCGACGGTCCTCCCGGATTCTGCGGATCTGATGAAATGGTCGATCGGTGACCACGGCTTTGTGATGAGGCTTTCGCCGAGCGTTCCCGATCGACTCGCGGAGCGGGTGCCACACTGGGTCGATCGCTTCCTTTCCGGGCATGACCTGGACGCTGGCGAGGTTCGATCCTGGGCAGTGCACCCCGGCGGGCCGCGAGTGCTGACGGCGGTCAGCGATGCGATGGGGCTCTCCTCGGATGCCTCGCAGGCCTCTCGCGAGGTGCTTGCCCGCCACGGGAACATGTCGAGCGCAACGGTCCTGTTCATCATCGAGAAAATGCTTCGAACAAGGACAGACCAGAGGTTGCCTCTCGTCGCGATGGCGTTCGGACCGGGCCTGTCGGGAGAGGCGATGCTGCTGACTTGAGACGCTCAGTCCGCCGGCTGGTCTTCAAGTTGCCACGGGGGGACCGCGTCCGGGTCCGCGTCCATGGCATCGAGCATCGGCCCCGGCGAGATCGTGCCGATGATTCCGCGGGACGCGTTGTCGTTGATTTCGACTCCGGATTCCTCGATCACCCGCGTGATGATCTCAGCGCCCTTACCCGGTGCGAACAGACGGGCTCGTTCGACGCCCTCTTTGCGGAGAAACTCGGAGAGATGCTCCCGCACCGCAGCTTCGCCCGAGAAGCGATCCCACTGGGCCTCGCTCATCGTTCTCGTCGGTTGTGATTCGATGGTCCGCTCCAGTTCGGCGAGGCCCTTCTCGAACCCGGCAAGGGCGTTCTCCCGGCGTGCGATAGTCCGGTACCGCTGGATCATCGAACTGATGAGGCTCTCACGCAGGTGTGTGGGGCTGTAGCGGTGGATTGTCCATCCGTTGTTCCGAACCAGGCGTCCGAGGATGAGATCCATCGATCTGCCCGAGGTTACCTTGCGGTGCAGGAACCGGACCCCGCGAGAGTGGGTGATCCGCATGTTACTGAGAATGAACCTCGCGCAGAGATCGTATTCTTCCGCGTAATAACCGAAATCCGGGTCGTAGCCGCCCGCTTCGAGAAACGCTTGGCGGCGGATCAGGCAGCCGCACCCGATGATGACCTCCGGGACGCCTCCGGCCTCTCTGCTGCCGTCGGGGAGCAGGATCTCTCCGCCGACGGCGGCGACATCATCGGGCTGCCGGGCCGCGAGTTCCGCGAGATCGCCCGCGATGGGCACCGAATCGTCGTCCAGCATCACGATCCACTCGCCGCGGGCCCGTTCGACGCCCCGATTGCGGGCCGCGGCTCCCTCGTTTATTGGTATACGATCTGAGTAGACCGGCGTTCCGTTCGGCAATTCGCGGGGTATCTCAAGCGGAGGATCGGACGCGTTGTCGAGGACAATCACCTCTTCACGCCTGTCGGCGTTGACTCGGCGCGAGCCGAGAAGACGGAGCGTCTCGTCGAGTTCGTGTGGGCGATTCCGGGCGGGGATCACGAAACTGAGCACAGGCCATCACCCCGCGGCATGGACGGGCGGGCCGATCCGCAGCACGCGGAGCCTCGCCTGTTCGATGTGTCGCAGCTGATCGAGAATCTCACCGGAGGAGACCGGGATGTTGCCGATCATCGAAGCCTCGCACGCCGCGGAGACCGATCCGAGGTACGCGGCTTCGACCGGCGTCGCACCGCTGGCGAGCGCGAGGGAAGCGGTGGCGAGAAGGGCGTCGCCGCACCCCAGCGGGTCGACAGCCTGCGGGGTGAGCGCCGGCACATGCTCGCTGCTGAGCCGATCGGGCAGCAATCCCGGCTGGTGATGCGTTCCGGGTTGGTAGACCACGAGCCCCTCGTCGCCGAGCGTCGCGGCGACGGTTCTGGATCGGGTGCGTTCTCGGAGCGCCCACGCGACGGCAGAGAGCGAAGACTCGCGGTCGCCCAGAGTGAGCCGCATCTCGGATTCCGAGGGACTCAGCCAGTCGGCATCATGCATCGCGAGCAGCGTCTCGCGCGGGCCCGACACATCCCCAGCGAGAATGCCGACCCTCGGGCGGAGCGCTTCGAAGAGATCACGGGTGAAGCGGGGGGTGAGCAGACCAAGACCGAAGTCGACCACCACCGCGCCGTCCGCGTCTTTCGCCGCATCGAGGGCCATCCCGATCGCGTTCCGGCGCGCCGCGACATCGATCGGCAAGGGCCCCGTCCGGTCGAGTTTCACCATTTTCTCCCGCCCGACGAGGAGCCTTTCTTTCTCGGGGAGCGTCCCGCTCGTCGGGATGGGGGCGACCTCGATCCCGCTCGATTCAAGGCGTCGCCGGAGGTTGTCGGCGGCGATCCCCCTCGGGAGGGGCGTGACCAGGTTGACCTTGGCGCCGAGCTTGGCGAGGTGCAGTGCGACGATCGCGGCGCCGCCGTCGTAGGAGTTGCTCTCGAGCGGGCGTAGGGAGAGCATGGGCGATTCACCCGCTACTTCGGGCCACGCGCATTGGGTATAGGTGTCGCGCATCACCTCGCCCACGACGACCATGCGCTTGCCGCTCATCGAGCGGAGCACGCTCCCGGTGCGGGCCGCGTTCAGGTCGTGGCGATCCTGGAGTTGACGGAGCCTGGCGGAGCCCGGGGTTTCGAACTGCCCTGCGCTCGAGCCGGGCTCGCGGACCATTGATTCGATCAGCGCGGTCGATGAGAAGACAACATCGCCCGACGAGAACACGACGCGACCGCCGTTGCGTTCGACCGCGTCTCGCTCCGCCGCGAATCGCGGATCATCCATCTCCTCGTACTCGCGTCCCTTGACGAAGATATCGGGACGGATGCTGTCGAGGAGATCCTCCGCGGTCTCCGTGGGACAGACATGCACCCAGTCCACGAAACTCAGTGCGGCGAGATTCTCGGCGCGAAGGGTCTCATCGAAGAACGGGCGGCCGTCGCCTTTCCGGATGAACTCATCCGCCGTGATCGACACGAGGAGGCGTTCTCCCAACCGAGCGGCGTCGCGGAGGTGCCGGATGTGCCCTGGGTGAACGATGTCGAAGCAGCCGTGGCAGTGCACGACGCGTGCCCCGATCACGCGAGCCTCCTCTCGCTTGCGGCGCAGCGCGTCGAGCGGCAGAACTTTGGAGGCGATCGGGTCGGAACGGTCCATGTCCTGTTATCTGCCATCGGAGCATTGCGGCTTGAGAATTCGGGGTCGCGAGTGGGAGCATGCACCGCTTGTGGGGCCGAAGTGGCCAAAACGCCGATTCTGGACCAGCATGACGGTCGCGACCAGCTATCCCGATCGGCTCGGACACGAATGCGAGGTCGTTCCGGGGTTCGCGGAGACGGTGTTCTCCGGGAGTGCTTCGGGTGCCGGGTCGGGCTACCGGCAGACGGCGGCGAGTTTGACCAGCGTTGAAGCGACTGCGGCCCACTTGCTGGCTGTCCGGAGCCGGGTTGCTCTCGGCGTCCGATTGATGAACACGCTGGCCCCTGAATCGGAGGGTCACGCGACGCTGGTGATCGGTGCGGGTGCGGGCGAGGAATGCTTCTGGCTCGCGGACCAGTCCCGAGGGCGGGCGGAGGTGGTGGGGGTCAACCTGAAGGCGGAGATTCCGTTTCACGACTCCTGCCCCGGCGCGGCGGCCCGTGCCGCCGGGGAGGAGGCGGCGGACCGCGCGATCGCGCGTATGCATCTGCGGGTCGATGACATCTGTGACTCCGGTCTCGGCGCGGCTCAGTTCGATCGCATCTTCAGTTGGCAGACCTTTGAACATGTCATGGATCTTGAGCGTGCGTTCGGGCATGTGGCGCGGGTGCTCCGTCCCGGTGGCGCGGCGTTCATCGAATACAACCCTTTCTTCTCCATCGATGGCGCCCACTGGCCCGCGACGATCGATATCCCGTGGGCTCACGCGCGGATGACACCCGAGGTGTTCGCGGAGGCCGTCGCCGCGTTGCACCCGTCACCGCGACCGGACGCGGCGTCGTTCGTGGAGCGGGCGATCAACCGAGCGACGCAATCCGAGATCCTCGCGATCGTTGCCCGATCGGGGCTCAGAGTCGCGGCCCATCTGCCCCGTGTGCGAACCGAAGACACGCTTGTGTTGGACCGGCGGATCTTCGAAGCGGTCCGCGCCGGTTTTCCTTCCGTGACCGCCCTTGATCTGACGAGCCGGATCGTCCGCCTCGTGCTCACGAAGCCCGGGGAGGCATCCTGATGCCGGGGGAAGTGGACGCGTTCGCGCGAGAACTCGAGCAGCTGCGTGCCGTGACTTATGAGCACCACTGGCGCCTGCAGATGCTCGAGGCCCAGATGCGCAAGAGAGTCCTGGTTTCCGAAGCCCGCGCGGCACTGCTGGAGGCGAACCGCACGGCGCGGGAACCCGGCTGTGTGAGCCGATCGCAGTACGGTGAGGATGCCGTGATCTGGGAACTGCTCGGCCGACCGATCTCCGGGCGCTTCCTTGAGGCGGGCGCGATCGACGGGCTCACCCTTTCGGTCACCGCGATCCTCGAGTCACTGGGATGGTCTGGGATTCTTATCGAACCTGTTCCCGAGCAAGCGTCCGCGTGCAGACGGCATCGCCCCGCCAGTACCGTTTTCGAGACAGCTCTGGGGCCGCCGGATGCGCCGCCGACCGTATCGTTTCTGTCCATCGAAGGGGCTCCGGAGTTCTCCGGGCTCGACCCGGACCGGGAGCATCGGGGTCTTGCCGCTGATCAGGGCGGTCGCGAACGCCGGATCGAAGTCCCGATCACCACGATTGACCGTGTGCTCGAGGGATCAGGGACAGGCGAGACGCTGCCGCTCGACGCGGTTGTTCTGGATCTTGAAGGCGGAGAAGCCGAAGCGCTCCGGGGGTTCGATCTTGGGCGTTGGCGCCCGCGGCTCGTGATGATCGAGGACCACGATCGCACCGACGGTTCGCCCGTCGCCCGGGCGATGAAAGAGAGCGGGTATCACCTCGCCGGGATCACGCGGATCAACCGGGTATACCTGCACCCCGACGAGCACGCCGCGATGGAGCGAGCCGCGTCGATGATCTGGATGTGACGGTTGATTCACGCGAGCAGGGCACAAGAGCCGCACGCGGGGACCCGGTCGCGCGAGACGACATTCTCGCGGAGACGCCGACGCTCCGGATGGTTGTAGATCTCCAGGATGTGCATGTCGTTGAAGTCGCCGAAGCCCGCATCGCCGGTGGAGTCAACACCGCAGAACGCGGCCTTGCCGGATGCGAGGATCTGCATCTTGAAGAACTGCCCGCATGTCGCTTTGGGCGGGCGCGAAGTCCAGTCGAGATTCACCTGGCCCATCCAGTTGACCCTCGGTGAGACCCGCGCAAGAAAGCGGGGCCAGCGGTCCCGGCACCAGTCGAGGAAGGCCTGATCCGCCTCGCTCCCGTCCCCGATGCGGTTCACGGCGATCCCGGGGGGCGTGACAACTCCTGCTTCGAAGGCCTCGTGTAATGCGTCCAGATTGCGGACGGTACGCTCGTACGGGATCTGCATCGTCTCCTCGTAGGCATCCTTGCGATGGTCGTTGAAGCTGACATTGAACAGGATGATCTGCTTGAGCGTCCCGAGCTGCTCGATCAACTTCTCGGTGAAGGTCGAGCCGTTGGAGAAGATCGCGATCCTCGCGTTGCTGTGACGGCGTTCGACTTCCTGTAGAAACGGGAGCACGCGTTTGTCGAGGAAAGGCTCGTTGACGCGAGAGGGGTTCACCGAGACGGGGACATCGTCGGGGATATCGCCGAGCTCATCGAGGAACTTCTCGATGAGGCGGTCCTCCATCCGATCGCCTTTTCGCTCGAGGTGCGGGTAAGGGCAGAAGTCGCAGGCCGCGTTGCAACGGACCAGGGTTTCGAGCCCGATCCCCTTGGGGTAATCCATGTAAGGCGTGTCGACCAGCGCGCGCACGCTCCGGTCATATTCCGCCTGCTCGGGGGTCAGAACCGGATCGTGGGTCAGACGGAGCGAAGGTGTATCCGAAGCGCCGTCGAGTACGGTCAAGGGCAGTCGCATGGGCCAACTCTCCTGGGGTCCACCGATAGGCTTGTATCGGCGTCTTGCCCACCCGTCCGTGAGGAGCCCGCGGCCAAATCCACACCCAAACCGGGTGCGGCGCGATCGATGGAGATCTGAACGGCGTTGCCGAGTTCCGTCGGCGGAGGGTTCGAGATGAAGACGAGCGGGCGGGTGGGCGTTCGCCCGGAAGCCGCCGCGGCGATCGCCCGGGCGACGGTCTCGGGTGAAATGGCCGCGACACAGTGTGCCCGCTCGTGTGCGCAGCGCCAATCGCAGCCGTAGCAGTCGAGAGGCAGCATCGCGACGCGCGTGAGCGGGGAGTAGGGCAGGAACCGACCGGGATGCCCACCGCCCAGCAGGACCGCGTTCGGGACCCCCTGTGCGCACGCCGCGTGGATCGCGAAGGTGTCGGTCCCCGCACAGACCCGGCACAATCCGACCAACGCGATCGCGTGACGGATCGTGGTTCTTCCGGAGAGATCCAGAAGGGGAATCGTCGAAGGGACCGCGGCGCGTATCGCCTCCGCGTCCAATCTCGCATCGGGCCCACCGATCACGACAATCGAACGGACCTCTGCGCCGAGATCGATCGCCAGTGCAATCGCTCGGTCCCACGCTGGATACATCTTGTAGCTCCACCGCCCGCGGGGCGCCAAGACGAGTGTTTGCTCCGGCTCAAGACCGCCCGTCGACAGCATGGCTCCTGCCTCGATGCGATCGGATTCCGAGCACCAGACGGTGGGTTGCGGGATTTCTACGCGATGATCGCCCAGGCCCGCGAGAAATGCTCGGTGCTGGAGCAGTTCGGAAACGGCGCCGTCAACCGACCGGGCTGCTGGGATCAATTCGGCATTCCGGTGGGCGTCGATCGCCTCGGCGCTCCCGAGATTGGCATCATCGGGTTCGAGCACAAGGGACCTTGGAGCATCGATGCCGCGGATGATGCCGATCGCGTTCCGGGCTTTCGATCGGATGGGGTCGAGAAGCAGATCGGGCTGCCAAGCGTTTGCGGCGCGGACTGCCTCGGCCCGATCATCATCGCTGAAGACGGCATCGTCGTACCGAATCGGGATAATGTCATCCACGAACGGACAGTGTTCGTAGAGCGGCGCGACAGCCTCCCGGCACAGAACGGCGTGGCGAGCATCGGGGAAGCGGGTTCGCACGCGTTCGAGGGCGCCTCCCCACAGGATCGCGTCGCCGATCGCGTCTGTCCGGATCGTGAGCACCCGCCGAGCCATCAGCTCGCCATCAGACCTTCTGCTTGCTGGGAGCGAACGCCTAGATCGATCAAGGGC
>DLBY01000001.1 GCA_002480345.1 Phycisphaerales bacterium UBA7812
CGCGTCTCCGAAGACCTGGAGCGAGACCGCCTCGAGGAATCGGCGAGCGCGGGCGTTCCCCGTCCATGCGGCGTCGGCTCCCTCCGCGATCCCGAGCAACGCGATGGGCCAGACTTGCCGGTGCCCGATGTCTCCCCAGTCAGCGATGAGCATGCCGTGTGCGTGCTGCGAGACACCGACGGACGCCGCCCGCCGGATGTTCTCGTGCCGCTCGCGCGAGCGCCCGGTGAAGCTCCGCCAGGAACTCGTCCCGGGGCAGATCCACCACGGACGCGATGCGGCTCTGTGGAGCGATGCCTCGCGCATGAAGTCGTGCGAGGGCTCGTATCCCCACACGAGTGCGTGCGCCTCGGGCGGGATCCGATCCAGCGCCTCCGGATGCTCGCTCGCGATGTCGGCCCAGAACATCGGGGTTTTTCCGCGATCCGCGACAAGGCGGCAGACCTCCGCGACGAACCGGCCGTACACCGACGCCTTGCCCTGTGTTTCGACGGTGGACTTTGAACGCCCTTGTCCGATGTCATAGGTCTCGTCGCACCCGATATTGACCAAGGGCGACGAGAAGCAGGGAAGCATCTCGTCGAGCAGCCCCTCGACGAATGACAGCGAGCGCGGGTCGGTGGGGCAGAGGCTGAAGGGGCCCGAGCGAGGCATCCCCGCGAAGATCCAGTCGCCGTGTGTTTCGGCGAGGGGCGCGTACGCGGGATGTCGGAGGAAACGGGTGAGGTGCCCGAAGCAGTTCTGGTTCGCCGCGAGTTCGATCCCGCTGCGCCTCATTACCGCGACAAGCGATCGGGCCTGCTGGGGTGTGATCGGATCGTTCCCCGCCCAGATCGCCTCGTGCTCGCGATAGGCGAACGCGTGCTCCGTGTAGCACTGGAGATGGTCGAGTTTGAGCGCAGCAAAGCTCCCGGCGAGACGCGCGAACTCGGACATTCGCGGGACACGGCTCCGGGAGATATCCAGCATCACGCCCCGACGGGCGAGCGCCGGCTCGTCCTCGATGACGACGCAGGGCAACGACTCCTCGCGGAGGTTCCGGATCTGGGCGAGGGTCGCCTCGGCGTGTCTCGCCCCCGCCTCGTCGCCCGCGGCGATGCTGACGCCCGAAGGTGTCAGTTCGAGGCGGTATGCGCCGGGAGCGAAGCCTGATTCGTGAAACACGCGGGCGGCGGACGACAGCGTGCGCGCCGGAACCCCGCCCGTGGTCTGCCTGATCCGCTTGGGCATCGGGATGAGAAGGTCGAATGCTTCGGTTCGGGTCACGCGCAGACTCCCGCTCCATGCTATCCGGTCTGCGGGCGCCGCTATGCTCGGGGCGATGCCGCCTTTCCTCCGATTCGACACGCCGCTCCGCCCGCTCGACTGGGCGGTCATCGGGTTCTATTTCCTGGTGCTCATCGGGACGGGCGTCATCATCAACCGCAGGAAACAGGCGACGACGGACGATTACTTCCGGGGCGGGGGGCGGATCCCCGCCTGGGCGGCGGCGGTCTCGCTCGTCGCAACCTCGATGTCCGCGGCCTCGTTCATCGGGGTCCCCCAGCAGGGGTACGAGGGGGACCTGACCTACCTCTCGACAAACATCGGGATGTTGCTCGCGGCGGTGGTGATCGCCTTCGTCTTTGTTCCGGCGTTCTACCGCGCGAGAGTCCAGACGATCTACCAGTACCTCGGGCAGCGGATGGGCCCGGGTGCCGGTGCCGCGGCGAGCGCGGCGTTTCTTGTGGGGCGCGTGTTCGCGAGCGGGGCGCGGATCTACATCGGCGCGATGCCCGCGAGCATCATCTTGTTCGGGGATCTCGCGCCGCCTCACCTGCTCGTGGCGATCGTCGCGCTGTCGATGGTCGGGATCGCCTACACGCTCGTCGGGGGGGTCTCCAGCGTCATCTGGTCCGATGTGATCCAGATGACGATTCTGCTCGGTGCCTGTGTCGCGGCGATCGGCGTGATCGCGTTGAGGCTCGAGGCGGGACCCGCCGAAGCGATGCGGGCTCTCTCGGCGGGCGGGCCGGATGGTGCATCGAAGCTCACGCTGTTTGATTTCACAGCGGATCCCGCCGCCGCGTTCTCCCTGCCCGCAGCGGTGCTGGGATTCACGATCATGGGCATCGGTTCGTACGGCACCGACCAAGACCTCGCGCAGCGGCTGCTGACCTGCAAGGACGCGAAAGCGGGGGCGAGATCGATGATCGGCGGCATCCTGCTGGGGGTGCCCAGCGTGCTGCTTTTCCTGATCGTCGGGCTTCTGCTGTTTCTTTTCTACCAGCGTCCAGACCTGATCGCGGGCGATCCCGTCCCCGTGCCCGAGGATTCACGGCAGGTGTTCCTCGCGTTCATCGTGGAGCAGATGCCCCCCGGGCTCTCGGGGCTCATGATGGCGGGCCTCTTCGCGGCCGGGCTGTCGAGCCTGAACAGCGCGATCAACGCGATGTCCTCGACCTTTCTCAATGATTTCTATCGCCCGAGACGCCCGGATTTGAGTGAGGCCGAGCTCGTTCGTATCGGGAGGATCGGGGTCGTCGCGTGGGGGATGGTGCTTGCGCTGTTCGCTTGCGCCTGCATCTGGCTCGAGCGTGCGCACGCCGAGCGGAGCGGGACGAGCACGCTGCTGACCTTTGCGCTGACCGTGATGACCTATGCGTACGCCGGGCTGATCGGGGTGTTCCTCACCGCGCTGCTAACCAGGCGGGGGAACACGCGATCGGTGGTCTTCGCGTTGGTCGCGGGCTTCGTTGGCATTGCGCTGATGCAGCCCATGCTCTGGGGTCTCGCGTTCGACCTCGGCGCGATCCGCGAGGCCGGCACGCACAGTGGTCTGATCGCGATGCTCGACCTCGCGTTCGTCTGGAAGCTGACCATCGCGTCGGGGGGGAGTTTCCTTCTGTGCAGCATGGGCCGGACGCCCCGTCACGGCGAGGCGTGAGTGCGCGCCGCGAGGGTCGCGACGCCCTCCGCCGCGAGGAAGGGATCCGAGACGCAGCCGAGCGTCCATTCCTCCTGGGCGACGCGGGTGAGATCGCGTCGAACGAGCAGATCGAGCGTCGGGAGGGCGCCCGCGAGCGCACCGCCGACGCCGCCGCAGAGCCGGATCGCGTCGGGCTTGTAGATCGCGTGGAAGACCCGGAGGGCCTTCGCGAGCGCCCGGATCGCGGGATCGTTCTCGTCCATCCTTCCGGCAAGTTCCGCGATCGCGGATTCATCGGCGTGCTCACCCAGACGGGCGAGCAGCGCGCGCCCGCCGGCGTACGCCTCGAGCACGCCCGGCGTGCCGTCGCCCGCGCGGGGCGGATCCGTCTCACCCAAAGAGACATCGATCATCCCCAGATGCCCCGGGGTGAATCCGTCGAGGGTGAAAGGCGTGCCGTTGATCAGGAAGGCGCCGCCGATACCGGTCCCCATCGCGAGCACCAGCAGGCGACCCGAGATCCGTTCCGCCTCCCAGACGCCGACGCCCCACGACGCGGCGTCGGTCGCGATGGTCTGCACGCCCCGGCCGAGCGCCTGCTCGACCAGCCCCGCGGGCCTTTCGCCCTCGAGCCAGGGCATGTTCGCGGCGCGGCGCACGAATCCCGATCGCGGGTCGATCATGCCGGGGAGGCACACGCCCAGCCGATCGACGGCGCGCGCGCCGATGCGGTCGCCCGCTTCGCGGATCGCGTCACGCAGCGCCGGAACGCCCGCCCCGTCGTGCGCGACGCG
>DLBY01000014.1 GCA_002480345.1 Phycisphaerales bacterium UBA7812
CCCGGAGATCCCGGTCGGGTCAGAGTTGCTTCTGATCCCGTCTGACCGGGCGATCGACGAACCGATCATGCTCAGCCTCGTTGAAGAAATCACCAAGGCGGTCGAGCATCGTCCGGAGATCGACACCGCGCTGCTCGCGATCGACGACGCTTCGATCCGCGAGACCGTTGCCGAGAACGGGCTGCTGCCCTCGCTCGACCTGCGGGCCCAGGTCTCCATGCTGGGGTTCGATGAGTACGGGGATCGCGCCTACAGCGAGATCGCCGAGAACGAGTTTCTCGATAACTTCGTGCTGGGCCTGTTCTTCGAGCAGCCGATCGGCAACCGGGGACCGGAGGCGGAGTTCCGCCGCCGGCGCCTGGAGCGGATGCGGAGCGTGATTGCCTATCGGCGCGCCGTGCAGGACACCGTGCTGGGCGTCAAGAACGCGGTGGACGATGTGATGACCAATTACCGACTGATCGAGCAGGCGAGGGCGTCGCGGGTCGCCGCGGCCGAGGCCCTCCGAACGCTGCTCGTTGAGAAGGAACTGACCGACCGCGGCTACACCGTCGAACGGCTCGACCTGGAGTTGAGCCAGCAGGACGCGCTGGCGGCGGCCGAGCGAGCGGAGGTCGCGGCACTGATCGACTACAACCGAGCGGTCGCGCGGCTGGCGGAGGCGACGGGGACCACGCTGGAGCGCAACCGCATCAACTTCGTGGTTCCCGACGCGAACCAGATCGAGGAACGCGAGCGGGCGACGAGCCTGGTTGACGCGCAGACGTCGCCTCCTTCTGAAGGCGAGTGAACACGGGTGCCTCGGGCGCGATCCCGCGCGTTCGGGCCTGACAATCGCGGGCGATATGACCGAACCGGACGAGATCACAACCGCTTCCCAGAGACTCGCCGATGGAGGCGTGGTCGCGTTTCCGACCGAAACCGTGTACGGCCTGGGTGCGGACGCGACCAATGCTGAGGCGGTCGCGCGGGTCTTCGAACTCAAGGGCCGACCGGCGAAGAACCCGCTGATCGTCCATGTGACAGGCGAGGAGATGGCTCGGACCTGCGTCAGCGCATGGCCAGAAGCGGCATCGAAGGCAGCAGAGGCGTTCTGGCCGGGCCCGCTGACACTCGTGCTCCCAAAGTCTGAACGGATCCCGTCGATCGTGACGGGGGGCGGCGCGACGGTGGGCATCCGCGTGCCCGATCACGACGCGACGATCGCACTGATCGAGCAGTTCGGGAAGCCGATCGTTGGTCCCAGCGCGAATCCATCGGGATATGTCTCACCGACGGATGCGACGCATGTTCGTCCCCATTTCGATGCCGACGCGGTGTTTGTTCTCGACGGGGGGCCCTGCCGCGCCGGGATCGAATCCACGGTGCTCGATCTCACGGGGGATCTTCCGCGCATCCTGAGGCGTGGCATCCTCGGCACGGAGGACCTCGTTCCCGTGCTCGGGCCCGTCGAGATCGCGGACGGGTCGCCCGAGACGGATGAGCCGGCTGTCTCGCCGGGCGTGCTCGGTCCCCACTATCGCCCCTCAACGCCGGTCGTGCTGCTTGAGGATGTCTCGGTCCTCTCGCGCATGGTTTCGGAGGCCGAGGGCGCCGTCGCGCTGCTGAGCCCACCCGGTCGACGGGTGCGGATCGGCTCTCCCCACCTCGGGATCGACATGCCGGGTCTCGCGAGCGGGTACGCCCGGAAGCTCTATGCGGCGCTCCGGGAGGCGGACGCGGCCTCGGTGTCTCAGATCATCATCGTCTTCCCGCTGCTCAAGGACTCGGAGATCTGGGACGCGATCCGGGAACGCCTCAGGAGGGCCGCGGAACGCGACCCCGGGTCGGACACCGGAACCGACGCCTGAAACGACCGGCCGCGTCCGGTCGCGGCCTATCCTGCTCCTCGAACGAAGGAGCATTGCATGGCAGACACCATCCGGATCGCCCTCGCGAAGGGCGACGGCATCGGGCCCGAGATTGCGGACGCGTGCCTCTCGATTTTCGAGGCCGCGGGCGTGATGAAGTCCGTCGAGTTCATCCCCGTGGACATGGGCGAGCGGGTCTTCGCGTCGGGCGACACACGCGGCATGACCGATGAGGCGATCGAGACCATCGAGACAACGGGCCTGCTGTTCAAGGGTCCGATGGGCACGCCCGTGGGCGGTGGCGGCAAGTCGATTAATGTCACCCTCCGCAAGACCTTCGCGACCTTCGCGAACCTGCGTCACTTCCAGAGCCTGCCGGGCGTGGACACGGTGTTCAGCCGCGCCGGGGTGCCGGTTGACATCTATGTGGTCCGCGAGAACATCGAGGACACCTACGGCGGGATCGAGCACAGGCTGACGAACGATGTGATCGAGTGCAAGCGGCTCATCACCGCGCCGGGCTCGGACCAGGTGCACCGCTTCGCGTTCAAGACCGCCGAGGCGCTCGGCATCGAGAAGGTCCATTGCGGTCACAAAGCGAACATCATGAAGATGACCGACGGGCTGTTCCTGGAGCGGTTCAAGACCGCGGCGGATGACCACCCGTCGATCGAGATCGCGGATGTCATCATCGACGCCCTGTGCATGAACCTCGTGCTCCGTCCCCAGGAGTACAGGATGGTCGTCCTGCCCAACCTGCAGGGCGACATCGTCAGCGACCTCGCCGCGGGTCTGGTCGGCGGGCTCGGATTCGCGCCTTCCGCGAACATCGGCGACCAGATCTCGATCTTCGAAGCGGTGCACGGAACCGCGCCGGACATCGCGGGCAAGGGCGTCGCGAATCCGACGAGCCTGCTGCTCAGCGGGCTGATGATGCTGCGTCACATCGGGCTCTACCGGGACGCCGCGATCATCGAAAACGCCCTGCTCGCGACCCTCGAGGACGGGGTGCACACGGGCGATGTGAAGGGCGACAAGGACCCCGTCGGGACCGCCGCGTTTGCGCAGGCAGTCGCCGACCGTCTGGGCAAGCACCCGTCGGGCCGCGAGGCCCGTCCCGTGCCCGACGCGAACAGCCCGGACTTCACGCCCCCGGAGCGTCCGACGGTCAACAAGCTGATGCGGACCTTCGAGACGACGCCCAGCCAGGTCGCGGGGTGCGACATCTATCTCGACAGCCTGCTCCCCGTGCTGGATATCGCGGGCCGACTCGAGCGGCTCGCGGAGGGCACCCCCTTCAAGCTCACGATGATGAGCAACCGCGGCACGCAGGTCTGGCCCAGCGGCTCGCTCTACACGGAGAATGTCGATTACTGGCGCTGCCGCTTCGAACTGCGGAACCCCGACCTGCACCTGGGACAGATCGGGCAGATGCCGATCGTGCACCTGCTGCGGAAGGTCGCCGAGAAGTTCACGATCACCGACTTCCAGCCGCTGCGGACCTACGACGGCATGCCCGGCTACAGCCTCGCCCAGGGGCAGTAAGGCAACGGACCGGTATCCCGGAAACCACAACGCCCGCTCCGGCGGGCGTTTTCGTGCGCACACCGACCCCCGGTCTTCCGCTCACAAGACTGCTTCAGACCCCGGGCCTTTCGAGACCTGCAAACACCGACGCGCCGAGCCCTGCGCAACTCGCTGACTCGGTCACCAACGCGTAGGACGAGGGAGGCAGAGAAAAGAACAGGCCCGCGGTTTCCCGCGGGCCTGCGTGCTGTCACTCAGACAGTGTCAGGATGACACGCTCTGCGAGGATTACTCGTAGAGGTTGGTCGACTCGGTCTCACGCACCGGACGCGTGAAGGTGTCGCTGGTCATCTCGACGGCGAAGCGGACATCGGCCTCGCCTGTGGCACGGACGACGAGATCCCACGACGCTTCGGCACCCGGCGCGAGGCTCGCGACGGCATTGAAGGTGATGGTCTTGCCGTTGACCGAGTGGCCCGTCTCGCCGGTGACGCTGACGAACTCTTCCTCATCGGGCAGGACGCAGGTGACCTGGACATTGCGGTCCGCGGCCGAGCCCTGGTTGGTGACGGTGATGCGGTAGGTGGTCGTCTGACCGACCTCGACCGGGTCGACGAGGTCGACGACCTCGAGGAGGATAGCCGGGATACCGCGGAAGTTGGTCTCGCACTGGGTGCTGACCGGCTCGGCGCAGGCGCCCGAGGCGGTCGCGCCGACGCGGAAATCACCCGCGGTGGCGCTGCGGAGGGCGACCATGACGGTCTCCGACGCGCCAGGACGCAGGGCACCGACCTGGAAGGCGACGGTGTTGCCGGTGGGCATCGCGCCGTTGGAGCCGCGGACGAACTCGGCGCCCGCAGGCAGCGAGACATTCACCGTGGTGTTGTTCGCGACGCCGTCGCCGTTGTTGGTGACGGTGAACTCGTACTCCGCGACGCGGTTGATGTACTGGCGGTCGCGGGCGTTGCAGGCGATCTCGAGCTCGGGCGCGACGACGACAGTGCAGGGCTCGCCGGAGTCGGCCGTCAGGCCTTCGCCCGAACGGGCGGCGGCGGGCGAGCAGAACTCGCCGGTGTCGGAGGCCATCGCGGTGACGGTCAGTTCGCGGCACTCACCCGCGGCGAGATCGCCCACGGGGATCTCGACATTGCGGCTGCCGTTGACGGTCAGGCCCGCGGGCAGGGTGTCGCGGACGACGACGCCGGTCGCGACGCCGGTGCCGGGGTTGCAGACCTCGTAGGTGAGGGTGATCGGGTCACACTTGAGGACGCGCGGGGTCGCGGTCTTCGCGATCGTCAGGTCCGGATCGACGACCTGGGTGACGGCGCAGAGGGAGTTGTTGTACGAGACGCTGACGCAGTTCGCCGCCTGGCCGACATCATCGGCGCGGGCGGTCACATCAATCACGACGGTCTCGCAGGGGCCCAGGTCGCCCAGCGACCAAGTGGTGCCGCTCGCACCGCTCATCGCGGCGGGGCTGGCGCTGAGCACCTCGAGGTTGCTCTGGCTCTCGAGCACGACCGCGACATTCTGCAGCGTGCCGTTGGTGATGTTGGTGACATGGTACTGGTACCCGAACTCCGCGCCGCGGCGGACCTGCATCGGCATGACCTGGTGCAGCATCAGGGCGCTCGACCCGGCATCACCGGTCGGGAACGCCATCGCGGCAACGCTCATGTCCGCGCCCGCGTTGGGCGAGTAGTTGCAGTTGTTGCTCGCCACGGGCCGGCTGACAGGCTGCGCCGGAGCGGGCTCCGCCGCGGGGGCAGGCGCGGGCCGCTCGGCCTGGCGCGAGGGCGTGCTCAAGAAGGTGGGCGAACCCGACCCCGCGCCACGCGGCGCCGTGCTGGTGGTCGTACCGGACGACTCGCACGCGCCCAGCATGCCGGCAAGACCGGCAACAAGGGCGGCGACGGCCGCATTCTTGACGAAGGTGCGCGATCGCATCACTGAAACTCCTTCTTTGGTTTTCTCTCTGACACATCAACCCGCGCTGGATACCAGCGTGGGTGAACAGACCCGTTCAGGACGCGTTCACGCTGAACCGCATCCCCTTCCAACCCTACTTTAGCGGCCACTAGTGCAAGTGACCATGTTTCCGGGTTTCCGGACCGTGGCCGGACCGTGGTTTTGCCCACGCGACGAACCGATCGACCCCGGAATGGGTGCGAACGGATCCCAGCTGGACGACTCACGCGAAGCCGCGCGGATCCGCCGATAATGTCTCGATTTCACCGCTCCTGTGCTCGATGAGGATCGCGTCCGCCTCGTCGAGGAAGAGCCCGTGCTCGACGACCCCCGGGATCCGGTGGAGCTCTGTTGAGAGTTCGTCGAGATCCAGCCCCTCGCTGAGCGAGACCTCCAGGATGAGGTTCGCGTTGTCGGTCACATAGAGCTCCCCCGCGAGCCCCCGGCGCATCACCCCGTTCAGACCCAGTCGGCGGACGGACGCCCGGGTGGACGCGAGCCCGAAGGGCATGACAGCGATGCTCAGCGTGGAGTTCTCGCCGAGGTAGGAACTGACCTTCTCCGATCCGACCATGTAGACGCGGCGTTCGCTCGCCCAGGCGATGGTCCGCTCCCGGGCGACCGCGCCGCGGGTGCCCTTGAGCATGCGCATTTCCCGGTCGATCTCGTCGGCGCCGTCGATCAGCAGGTCGAGCGACTCGACGGTCGCGAAGTCGATCACCTCGAGCCCGACCTCACGGCAGAGCGCCTCGGTCGCTTCGCTCGCGGCGACGACCCGGACGGGGAATTCCTCGGCCTTGACCAGATCGCCCAGCGCTTGGATGACCCGCGACGCGGTGCGCCCGGCCCCGAACCCGACGAGCATGCCGGGCTCGATCTCTTCCAGCGCCGCGATCGCGAGCCGGTCGTCGGTGATGCGTTCACTCAAAGCGGATTCCTTGTGCCAGAGCAAAGCTGTCTCCGAAATGCATGGTGCAGGTCTGGCGGCGCATGTACGCCTTCCATGCGTCCGACCCGCTCTCGCGGCCGCCCCCGGTGTCCTTCTCGCCGCCGAAGGCCCCGCCGATCTCGGCGCCGCTGGTTCCGAGGTTGACATAGGCGAGCCCGCAGTCGCTGCCCGCGCCGGACGGATCGAGGAACCGGCCCATCGCGCGGACCGAGCCCGTGAAGATCGCGCTGCTCAGCCCCTGGTCCACCGCGTTCTGGAGCGCGATCGCCTCGTCGAGTGTGGAATATGTCGTCGCGTAGAGGATCGGGGCGAAGGTCTCGTCGAGCGCGATCGGCAGGTGCGTGCCGGCTGGCATTCGGATCAGCGTGGGCTCCACATAGTGACCGCCTCGGATCGCCTCGTTCGCGAGATTCCCGGGATCGAGACGCTTCCCTCCCGCGAGGACCTCTCCGCCCTGCTCGGTCGCGGCCTTGATCGCGTTCTCGAACGCGAGCACCGACTCCTCATGGATCAGCGGGCCCATCAGCGTGCTCTCGTCGAGCGGGTCGCCGATCCGCTTGTTGTCGACAACGGACTTGTACGCCGTCGCGATCTTCGCAATGAAGTCGTCCGCGATGGACTCGTGGATGATCGCCCGCCGGGTCGAGGTGCAGCGCTGCCCGCAGGTCCCGACGGAACCGAAAACGATCGACTTGAGCGCGAGGTCGAGGTCCGCGTCGGGCTCGACGATGATCGCGTTGTTGCCCCCGAGCTCGAGCAGCGTCTTCCCGAGCCGACCCGCGACCACCGCCCCGACGCGCCGCCCCATGCGGCAGGACCCGGTTGCGCTGATGAGCGGGTAGCGCCGGTCCGCGATCATGGGCTCCCCCACCTCGTCGTCGGCGCCGATGATCAGCCCGAACAGATCAGGGTGCCCCGCTTCTGCGGCGACCTGCTGGGCGAGGCGGTTGGTCGCGATCGCCGTGAGCGGCGCGAGCAGGCTGGGCTTCCAGACCAACGAGTCGCCGCACACCGCCGCGAGCATCGCGTTCCATCCCCACACCGCGCACGGGAAGTTGAACGCGGTGATGACGCCCACGGGGCCGAGCGGGAGGTACTGCTCCTTCATGATGTGCTGTGCACGCTCGCTGGGCATGGTGATCCCGTGGAGCTGGCGGGACAAGCCCACCGCGAAGTCCGCGATATCGACGACCTCCTGGACCTCCCCGATGCCCTCGGCTCGGATCTTGCCCATTTCCATCGCGATCAGCTCGCCCAGGGGCTCGAGGTATTCGCGATAGGCGTCTCCGATCGCCCGCACCACCTGCCCGCGCTCCGGAGCGGGGACGACGCGCCATGCCTTGAACGCCTCGACGGACTTCGTGGTGGTCTCGTCGAGCTCAGCGCTCGACTGCAGACGCACGCCCGCGATGGGTTCGCCGGTCGCCGGGTTTTCGACGAGGACATGGTCGTCGGTCGCGTCGCTCGACTGCACGACCCGCGGGTCGTCCCAGATGCCGAGCGTGTCGAGAATCGATGGTGTCGCAGCGGTGGTCATGGTCCACTTTAGTCGCCGCCCCGGGAGTGGGACGACCGCGCTCCGCCGGCCGGGCCCTATATTCGCCTATGAGCGCTCCTACGCCGCTGCTGATCGCCACCGGGAACCCGCACAAAGTCGAGGAGATCGCCGCCGTGCTCGGCGAACTCGGCATCGCCTGCGAGGGGCTCGACGATCTCGACCATGACTACCCGGAGCCCGAAGAACACGGCGAGACTTTCGAGGCGAACGCGCGGATCAAGGCGACCGCCTACGCCGCGATGACCGGGCGGATCTGCCTCGCCGACGATTCGGGCCTCGAGATCGACGCCCTCGACGGGAAACCCGGTGTACATTCTGCACGCTACGCGGCCGACCGCTTCGCCCCTGATGCGGACCGGGCGCACCGGGACGCGGCGAACAACGCGCTGGTGATCGAGCAACTCGAACGGGTTTCAGGGGCGCATCGGACCGCCCGTTTTGTCTGCGCACTGTGTATCGCGACACCGCGGGGGGACATCCTCGCGGAGGTCCGCGGGACATTCGAGGGACGGATCGGGGAGCCCGGCGAGGACCGGATCCCGCGGGGTCTCAACGGGTTCGGCTACGACCCGCTGTTCCTCATTGCACCGGACTACCAGCGGACGAGCGCGGAACTGGAACCGGACGCGAAGAACCGGGTGAGCCACCGAGGGCAGGCGCTCCGGCGCCTCGCCGAGAGCGTCAAAGAGGGAAAGCTCGACGCCCTGCGATCCGCCTGATCGAGAGCAGCAGGCCTCGGAAACACAACAAGACCGAGGCGTTGAAGCCTCGGCCTTGTGGAGGAGAGAGAGAAAACATGAACCGTGGTTCCGGCTCGCCTGCTCAGGTCCGCCGACCCCACCCCCTTGATACGGATTCTCCGGAAGGCGAGTTCGCCACCCTCTCAAAAAAATGAAATGCCGCGGCGTGCTCGTGGAGGCGGATCCACGGCCCGAACGCCCTTCTTTTCGGGCCTTCGAGTCCTTCCGATCAAAACGAAAACGGGGCGGCCTCTGCTGGAGGCCGCCCCGTGTGCACATGGTTGGCTGAGACGCTGGGCGGATCATCCCGATCCGGTCACGGCGTTCAGGCCTTCGCGTCGTCTTCCTGAACCTCGTACTCCGCGTCGATGACATCGCCCTCGACGGTCGCGCCGTCCTCGGGGGCGGACCCGTCGGCCGTCGCGGCGTCGCCGCCCCCGGCCTTCGCGGCCTCGGCTTCGTAGACCGCCTTCCCGAGTTCCATGCTCACCTTGCTGAGCTCCTCGATCGACGCCTCGATCGCGGCCTTGTCCTCGCCCTTGAGCTTCTCCTCAAGGCTGGACAGGGCGCTCTCGATGTTGCTCCGAGTCTCGGCGGACACCTTTTCGCCGTGCTCCTCGAGGCTCTTGCGGGTCTGGCTCACGAGCGCATCGCCCCGGTTCTTGGTGTCGACGAGCTCGCGACGCTTCTTGTCTTCCTCGGCGTGAGCCTCGGCGTCCGCCTTCATCTTCTCGATCTCGTCTGACGACAGACCGCCCGAGTTCTCGATCCGGATGTCGGCCTTCTTGCCGGTGCCCTTGTCGACCGCGGTCACTTGCAGGATGCCGTTCGCGTCGAGGGCGAACTCGACCTCGATCTGGGGCACGCCGCGCGGCGCGGGGGCGATGCCGGCGAGCTCGAACTGCCCCAGCGTCCGGTTGTCCTTCGCGAACTCGCGCTCGCCCTGGAGCACATGGATCTGGACGCTGGGCTGGTTGTCCGCGGCGGTCGAGAAGGTTTCCTTCTTGCTCGTCGGGATGGTGGTGTTCTTCTCGATGAGCTTGGTCATCACGCCGCCCATGGTCTCGACGCCCAGGCTGAGCGGGGTGACATCGAGCAGGAGTACATCCTTGACATCGCCCGCGAGCACGCCGCCCTGGATCGCGGCGCCGACCGCGACGACCTCATCGGGGTTGACGCTCTTGTTGGGCTCTTTCCCGAAGATCTCCTTGCACATCGCCTGGACCTTGGGGATCCGGGTCGACCCGCCCACGAGGATGACCTCGTCGATCTTGCTGGCATCAATGCCCGCGTCCTTGAGGGCGGTCAGGCAGGGCTCACGCAGGCGGCTGAACAGCGAGTCGCAGATCGACTCGAACTTGCTGCGGGTGATCTCGACCTGGAGGTGCTTGGGACCGTTCTGATCCGCCGTGATGAACGGCAGGTTGACCGTCGTCTGCTGGCCCTGGCTGAGTTCCTTCTTGGCGCTCTCCGCGGCCTCCTTGAGCCGCTGCATCGCCATGGCGTCGCCCGAGAGGTCGATGCCTTCCTTGTTCTTGAACTCGCTGACGAGGTAATTGATGACCGCCTGGTCCCAGTCGTCGCCGCCCAGGTGGGTGTCACCGTTGGTGCTGAGCACCTCGAAGACGCCGTCGCCGACATCCAGGATCGACACATCGAAGGTGCCGCCGCCCAGGTCGAAGACCGCGATCTTTTCGTTCTTGCCCTTGTCGAGGCCGTACGCGAGCGCCGCGGCGGTGGGCTCGTTGATGATGCGCTCGACCTTGAGGCCCGCGATCTCGCCCGCGTCCTTGGTCGCCTGGCGCTGGGCGTCGTTGAAGTAGGCCGGCACCGTGATCACCGCGCGATCGACCTTCTCGCCCAGGTAATCCTCGGCGGTCTTCTTGAGCTCACCCAGGATGAAGGCGGAAACCTGCTGGGGGGTGTAAGACTTGTCGCGGACCTTGACGGAAACGAATTCATCCGCGCCGCCCGTCACCTCGTAGGGAACATTCTTTTCCTCCGCGCCGACCTCGCCGTGCCGCCGCCCCATGAACCGCTTGATCGAGAAGATCGTGTTCTTGGGGTTGGTCACCTGCTGGTGACGCGCGGGCTGGCCCACCAGCCGCTCCCCCTTGTCGGTGAAGCCCACCACGGAGGGAGTCGTCCGGTTGCCCGATGCGTTGATGAGGACTTTCGGCTCGTCGCCTTCCATCACGGCGACGCACGAGTTCGTCGTGCCGAGGTCGATGCCGATGATCTTGGACATGATTGAGATTCCTTTCTGAGCCGCCGACCCGCCTTCGGGCCGTGCCGACCGTAAACGCCCATGCAAGCCTTGTGCCACCTTGCCCGACCCGCTTCAGAGCCACTGAACAGGGGCGCGACCCGCGTCCGCCTGCCAGTCTGACAGGATGATGGGCCGTGGCGGGCCCGCGCGTGATCAACCGGTCTGGGATTCGTGCAGATGATCGGTGTGGACGATGCGGATCATCCGCAGCCCCCCGCATGCCCGGCACCAGCCGACCGTCGCCTTGGTCGCGTCGCGGTTTCCGCACAGGCGGATGCCCCCGACGCTGGCGAGCGTTCTGGTTCGGCCGCACTTGTTGCACTGGGCGTGCCACCCTGGTGCGAGGTCCTCGGGGAGTTCGGGGCTTGGGGTCTGGCTCAGGATCGCCGAGAGCCGGGGCAGGGAGATCGTCCAGAAGATGACCCCGAGCACAATTCCCGCAGCGAGGGCGACCAGGATCCATCCCCAGGGTGGCATAGCGATAGGTTACTCGGGGAATCCGATTGGGCGTTTCGGCCCGAGGAGCAGGTCTGGCTCGATTACTTTCTAGATTTCAGAATTCTTTGAAAATACGAGGCTCCCTGCTAGTATTGGGCATGACGACGGCCGAACTGACACTCCCGAACCACTCCCTCCCCACCGCCGACCCCCGGCTCGATGCCATCCGCGCCAAGGTCGAACGGGGCGAACGGCTCAGCCTCGACGATGGCATGGTGCTCTACGAGACCCCGGACCTCTGGGGTGTGTTCGAACTCGCCGATCTCGTCCGCGATCGGCTCCACCCCGGCGTCGCGTACTACAACATCAACCGCCACCTCAACTACTCGAATGTGTGCGCGCTGTCGTGCAAGTTCTGCGAGTTCTACCGCAAGAAGGGCGACGAGGGGGCGTACACCCACGACATGGAGTCGATCGCCGCGGAGGCGAAGAAGGCCTGCGAGAGCGGCGCGACCGAGATGCACATCGTGGGCGGGCTCCAGCCCTATCTGCCGTGGGACTACTACCCCGAAATGATCCGCACGATCAAGCGGGTCGCGGGTGAGCACGGGACCGACCTGCACATCAAGGCGTTCACGGCGGTGGAGATCGTCCACCTCGCGAAGATCGCCAAGAAGTACAAGCGGGCGAACCGCAAGGAATCGATCCGGCTGATCCTGTCGGAGTTGAAGGAAGCCGGGCTCGGATCGCTCCCCGGGGGCGGCGCGGAGGTCTTCGACGACCGCGTGCACGACGAGACGCACAAGGGCAAGATCCGCAGCGACGAGTGGCTCGATGTGCACCTGGTCGCGCACGAACTGGGCCTGAACACCAACGCGACGATCCTGTATGGGCACATCGATCAGCGGCGCGAGCGGCTGGTGCACATGGAGATCCTCCGGCGGGCGCAGGACCAGGCGCTCTCCCGGCTCGGCTACGCGGACGACAAGGACGCCTTCACCGAGCCCGGCCTCGCGGCGACGGAGGAGATCGACATCGGCGCGATCACGCTGACGAGGCCCGGTTCGAAGTTGCCGACACCCGAGATGGCGGAGGCGGCGGCCCGGAACGCGGACGGCTCCTCCGGCAGCCCGGGCGGCTACTTCCAGACCATTATTCCGCTGCCGTTCATCCCCGACGGCTCGGAGCTCGAGCACCTGCCGGGCCCCAGCGGGATCGAGAACATCCGCACACTGGCGATCGCGCGGCTCATGCTGGACAACTTCCCGCACGTCAAGGCGTTCTGGATCATGCAGACGCTGGCGATGGCGCAGACGATGCTGCAGGCGGGCGCGGACGACATCGACGGCACCGTCGTGTGGTACGACATCACCAAGGTGGGCGGCGCTTCGACGCACCAGGAGGTGACGGTCGCCGACCTGCAGCGGGCGATCCGCGAGGCGGGGTACGAGGCGGTCGAGCGGGACACGCTGTACCGGCGGGTGGAGCGGGACGGGCGCTCGTGGAAACTCGCCTGATCACCCTGACGCTCCCCCCCACGATCATGGGTCCCGATTGGGGCGGACATCCGTATCCGGCTCGTCCGGGCCCACGCCGCCGCCGATAGACTCGTTGCCCGATGGCCGCCCGCATCCCCAATCTCCGCCGCACGCTCCGCAACATCAAGCGGGCCCAGGACATCATCACGGTCCTCGTGCGCTTCGGGTTCACGGACATCGTCCAGGAGCTCTCGATCGACCGCCTGCTGCTCAAGGGCAAGCGGATCGTCGGGATCGATAAGCCCGGCGAGGAAGTGACGCGCCAGCCGCACGCGGTCCGGCTGCGCGAAGCGGCGGTCGAGTTGGGGCCCAGCTTCGTCAAGCTCGCGCAGATCCTCGCGACGCGTCCCGACCTCGTGCCCGAGGACTGGACGCACGAGTTCGCCAAGCTCCAGAGCGGGGTCCCGCCTGTTCCCGCGGATGAGATCCGCGATCACATCGACAAGCTGTTCAAGGGCAAGACCCACGAGCATTTCAAGGAGATCGACTACGACTCGTTCGCCGCGGCATCGGTCGGTCAGGCGCACCGCGCCGTGTTGCACGATGGGACGGAGGTGATCCTCAAGGTCCTGCGACCCAAGATCCGCCGGACGATCGAATCGGACATCGAGATCATGCGGGCGCTCGCGGAGATCGCCGAGAGCCGGTTCGAGGACATGGGCTACAGCCCGACCGAGGTCGTCGAGCAATTCGAGCGACAGGTGATGCGCGAATTGGATTTCGCGCTCGAACTGCGGTCGATGCGGCGAATGGCGAACGCCTTCGCCGATCACCCGAGGCTCCGCTTCCCGACGACTTATCCCGAGCACTCCAACAAGTCCGTGCTCTGCATGGAGCGGGTGAAGGGGACCCTGCTCAGCGATGCGGATTACGAGAGTTTCACGGATGCCGAGCGACACGACATCGTCTCGATCGGATCCGAGGTGGTTTTCACGCAGTGCTTCCAGCACGGATTCTTCCACGCCGACCCGCACCCCGGGAACATCTTCGTGCTGCGTGAGGATCCCCGGCCCGCTGGCGAACCGGAGTCTGTGCGCCAAGATTCCGAAGCGGATCCCGAATCACCGGCGCTCCCGGCCGGGGACACGGGCATCCGGATCTGCCTGATCGATTTCGGGATGACCGGGAGCATCGATCCGCACACCCAGGAACTGCTCGCCGATCTCGTGCACGGGACGGTCAACGGCGACCTCGAACGCGTCATCGATGTCGTTGTCGCCCTGACGGACATGAAGCCTCTCGACGCCGCCTCGCGACGCTTCCGCGCCGATGTCTGGGAGTTCATCAGCAAGTTCCAGACGGGGAGTCTCGCCGATCTGGAGATGGGGGCGCTGCTCAGCGAGTTCTTCCAGAAGCTCAAACGCCACAGGCTCCGCTGCCCCTCCGACATCGTCTACCTGATCAAGGCGATCACGACGATCGAGGGCGTCGCGGAGTCGGTCTGCCCCGAGTTCGACCTGGTCGGGCATGTCCGCCCCCAGATCGAAGCGCTCGTGAAGCGCCGTTACGGGTTCAAAGCGGTCCGGAGGCGGGTGCAGAACACCTCGATCGCGTACGCCGAGCTCGTGGAGAACATCCCGCGGGATCTCAAGGCCTTCTCGAAGATGGTCCAACAGGAGCAACTCGCAGTTCAGCTGCGCCACGACGGGCTCGAGGACCTGACCGACGAGATCGAGAACGCGAGCAAGAACATCTCGTTCTCCCTGCACATCGCGGCCCTGCTGGTCTGCGGCGCAATCCTGTTCCTCGCCGACGCGGCGGGCCAGAAAGGGTTCGGCGTGCTCTCCGTGCTCGGAGCCGTCTCCGTCGCATTGGGCGGCATTGTCGCCACCTACCGCGCGATCCAGACGACCTTCCGTTGAGCCGCCTCAGCGACCGAGCCGGACATCGAGCGTCTTCTCGTCGATCGAGCCATCGTCTGCGATGGACCGGACCCGCACCTCGACGGACTTCGCGGCCAGCAACCCCTTCGCGGTCAGCAGCGTGAACACATCCGCGTCGGTCCGCACCGATTCGCCGCCGACCGTGAGAATCTCCTGGTCGACCTCGAACCCGATCCGATCCGCGGGCGACGAATCAAAGACATTCGTGACGATCGGCCCGCCCGGCCCCGTCCCGATGCGGAAGCCGAGCTGGAACATGATCGGGATGCGTGCACGGGCACCGAGGACATGATCGGGCAACTCGCCCAGCACGACCTGCACGGTGCGCGGCTCGCCATCCCGATACAACTCGATCTCGACGGGCTCCGTAGCGGGGATCGTCCCGACGATCGACTGGAATATCTTGAACTCCGGGACCGACTGGCCCGCGACCGCGGTGATCACATCGCCGTCCTCGATCCCTCCCCGATCGCTCGGCCCGTCCGGCTCGACCCGCACGCGCATGCCGCGCAGGTAGTCGCCGCGAGGACTCTCAAACCCAACCGCGCCGATCAACGAGACACCGAGGAAGCCTCGGGAGACCTGCCCCGAATCGATGAGTTGGTCGACAACCGTCTCGATGGTGGGCAGCGGGATCGCGAAGGAGATGCCCGCGGAATCCCCGCCCGCCTCGTCGAGACCGGACCCGCCGTCGCGCGCCGTCGCGATAGCAACATTCATGCCGATGACCCGCCCGCGCGCGCTCACGAGAGGCCCTCCAGAGTTCCCCGGATTCACCGCCGCGTCCGTCTGGATGAAATTCGTGAACCCGCCGAACTCGGCGGTGGACATCGGATCGCGCCCCAGCCCCGAGATGATGCCCTCGCTCATGGAGAACTTGAA
>DLBY01000088.1 GCA_002480345.1 Phycisphaerales bacterium UBA7812
CCGGATGCCGCGGCAGCGACCCTGGCACTCACGGTCGGGCCTGCACCTTCGACACTCCCGAAGGGCGGGACGGCGACGCAGCAGTGCTCCCAGAGCGGTGGCACGACATCCTGCACGATCCAGGTGATCGGCGTGGTCGGCGAGGTCAATCCGCTTCCCGGCACGCCGCTGACGCTGGTCTCGGTGACAAACCCCGAGAACTGCCCCGACGTCACGTTCACAAAGGCCAGCGCCACCGCGGTGACCGCGAGCTGGGCCTCCGATGCGCCAGGCGCGGCCGACTGCACCGGAAGCTTCTCAGTGCAGGATGCGCAACAACGCGTATCCAGTGGGGATCGCGACGGCACCGTGATCCTCGACCTCCAGGGACTGCCGGCAGATCCTGCACGCATCAACTGGACCAACTACACCGGTGACACAGTGACCCTGCGGGTGGTGTCCGAATCCACGTCGTACCCGGCGGTGAGCGGCTACCGAGTCGCGGGGAGCAACGGTGTTGAAACGACCTGCTCTGCCACAGGCGAGTGCGCCCCGATCTCGGCGACCAACGGTGAGAAGGTCACGTACCAGGCGTGGGCGGTCAACTCCACGGGTGAATCGCGAACCAGCTCGAGCATCGTGGCCTGGGCGTATCAGGCCCCCGTCGCCCCCAGCGGGATCGAGGCGGCTCCTGTGCCGAACCCACCCGATGGTCTCATCGCGAAGATCACCGTGACCGGGATCGGTCCGACCACGGGCGCCATCCGTCTGACAAGCCCTGTCGGCGAGACCGTCACCGTTTCTGTCCCGTCTGGACAGAACAGCGTCGAGTTCCCCGCGTTCCTTGTCGGGTCGAACACCCCCACCACTGTCACTGCGACCCCGGTCACCCGGTTCGAGGTGCCGCCCGAATCCGTCGTCGCCGGCGGCAGCTCGGACGGGACCTCGGTCTCGGGCGAAGCCTGGGGCATCGGTGCGCCGCTGATCACCGACCCGACGGTCACCGCGAGCACCGACGGCAGCGGGCAGATCCAGGTCGCCGCGACGGTCACGCCCAACGGCACGGGCGCCACCGTGAAGGCTCGGGCCGTTCTGGCCGGCACGACATGCACTCCCTCGGGGTCGGTGACAGGATCCTCGTTCTCGACGACGCTCGCCGGCACGGTATGGGAGGCGACGACGGTCAATATCTGTGCCGAGACCTGGTACGACGGAGTGTCGTTCGGCACGACAAGCTGGACCAGCGGCACCGTCCGTCCCAGCGAGACGATCCCTCCCCCGACCGGAGATACGACCTACTCGATCACTGCCACGGCCGACTCCACTGTCGCCAACGCGCGGGTACGTGAATGGAGTGTCATCAGCGCCCCGGCGCTGGCCGCCACCGGCAGCTACGAGGTGGTCTTCTTCACGGGTGGCACTCCCGTCGCCTCCTTCAACGAGGCATTCCGATACAACGGTGTGGCGCCGGCGCCGCTGACCGCGAAGGCCTGTCTGGCGGGTAGCACCGAGACGTGTTCCGAACCCGTGACGATCTCACCCGCTACTGGATCACCGGCCTACCTGGTGCGGATCGAGTTCCCCGCGACCTGCGTCAGCGGCGACGTCTCGCCCGGTCAGATTGTCGTTGCAGCTGAGGCCGGTCAATACTCGACGTCCGCGTCAGAGGATGGCTCGACGGGAGCGACCTACTCGGTCGCGTTCACCGCGGCCCTGTCGGCGCTCGACACACAGTCATACACCCTCACCTGCACCGCCCCGGATCCGCCGCCCGCTGACTCCGGAACAGAGGGGAGCACCACCCCGTGAGCACCGCACGCCCGAAAGGATCCGCATGACCCTCTCCGCCGAACAGACCAACTGGTTCCAGGAGTCGTTTGACAGCCTGGTCGCCAACGTCGAACAGGTCGTGCTCGGAAAGCGCCACGTCATCGAGCTGGCCTTCACGGCGATGATCTCCGAGGGCCACCTGCTGCTGGAGGATTACCCGGGGACGGGCAAGACGTCGCTTGCCCGCGCCATGGGGCGCACCGTTCAGGGCACGAGCAGCCGCATCCAGTTCACCCCCGATCTGCTTCCCGGCGATGTCACCGGTATCACGGTGTACGACCAGAAGAAGGGGGAGTTCGAGTTCCACATGGGACCGATCTTCGCCAACGTCGTCCTCGCCGACGAGATCAACCGGACCCCGCCCAAGACCCAGGCCGCCCTGCTCGAATCGATGCAGGAGCGCCAGGTCACGGTGGGGGGCGTGCGCCACGAGCTGCCCGACCCGTTCTTCGTGCTCGCGACCCAGAACCCGCTCGAGCAGGAGGGGACCTACCCGCTCCCCGAGGCGCAGCTCGACCGGTTCATGTTCCAGATCCTGATCAAGTACCCCAGCGAATCCGAGGAACTCGAGGTCATGCGCCGCAGCGCCCACAAGGCGGAGGTGACGATCGATCGGGTCGTGAGCCCCGACGACATCGCCCGCGTCAGCGCCGCGATCCGCAGCGTCCCGATCAGCGATTCGGTGATGCGCTACGCCCTGCGGCTCGTGCGCTCGACCCGCGTCGGAGAGGCGGACGGGGGCGAGATTCCCCGCGTCGTGCGCGATTATGTCTCCTGGGGCGCGGGCCCGCGCGCCAGCGAGTACCTGATCCTCGGCGCCAAGGCCCGGGCGCTCTTCGCCGGCATGACCCACGCGACCCCCGAGCATGTGCGCGAGGTCGCGATGCCCGTGCTCAGGCACCGCGTCCTGCTCAAC
Source organism: Phycisphaerales bacterium UBA7812 (assembly GCA_002480345.1). Classification (GTDB taxonomy): domain Bacteria; phylum Planctomycetota; class Phycisphaerae; order Phycisphaerales; family UBA1924; genus UBA1926. The sequence goes on from DLBY01000088.1 coordinate 2,726, forward strand.
TTCAACGCCGAGGCGGACCAAGTCACCACCGAAGAGGTCATCGGGGGGCTGATCGAGGGCGTCCCCGTCGAGGAATCCCCCGCCGCGGTCCGGGCCCAGATGGACGATGTGTACGGCTGATCCCCCCGAACGGGCCATGGAAAGGCGTTCGGAGGCGAGGGGCGGTTCCCGCCCGAACTAGGGTCAAACCCCGAATTGAACGCATGCGGCGATTTTCGTCGCGCTATTTCGGGATGCGTGCATCTACAATTAGCCTTGGCGCGAAGCCGTATCCACGGCCCGCGAGCCGATCGTGGATACAAGGCGACCGTTCGGATCTTTCCCCGGATCGACGGAGTTGTGCGCCGGAAACGGGGGGCCATGATGGTCCAACTGCTCAAGGAGTCTCCCATGCTGAGCCAGACAACCGAGTATGCGCTGCGGGCGATGGCGTGTCTGGCGTACAGCCCGGATGAGCTGACGCCGACCCCCAAGCTCGCGGAGCAGACACTCGTCCCGCCGAACTATCTCGCGAAGGTGCTCCAGTCCCTTGCGCAGGCGGACCTGATCACGGGGCGGCGCGGGGTGGGCGGGGGCTACCGACTGGCGAGAGCCGCCGAGGACATCTCGCTGCTCGATGTCGTCAACGCGATCGACCCGGTCGAGCGGATCCACAGCTGCCCGCTGGGGCTCCCCAACCACGGGTCGAATCTCTGCTCGCTGCACAAGTGCGTGGACGAGGCCGCCCGTCAGTTCATCGAGTCGTTCCAGAATGTTCGGCTCAGCAACCTGATCGCCGAGTCCGACGGGTCGATCCCGCTGTGCGACACCGAGATGGCCCGCGCCCTCTCGCTCAGCATCGAGGGTGAGCCCAAGCCCGAGACCAACGGGCACACCTGAGCCCGCCCCCCCCGGGGGCCCGCGCTCTCCGCAGCCGGGCACGCTTTCCGCGGAGCCCGCCCGCTGCAACGCTGCGTCCGTCGTGCGCGGCCGTCGCCGCGTGGGTTCCCTACCATCGCCGCGTGAGCGAGCACGACACCCAGACCGCCGAACCGACCCCGTCCGACGAGATCCACCATCTCGAGCAGCAGCGGCGCGCCAACCGCGACGCGGTCCGTGCGCTCGGGGTTGATCCCTACGGGCAGCGCACCGACGAGCTCGTCGCCCTCGCCGACGCGCGGGCCCGGTACGACGAAGCCGCGGACCTCGCGAACCAGGAGAGCGTCGCGGCGCGGAAGCAGGCGACGAAGGACGGGACCCCCGACTCTGACCTGCCCCCGCTCGTGGACGACCGTCCCCGCGTGCGGATCGCCGGGCGTGTCGTGCTCCACCGCGACAACGGGAAGCTGGTCTGGCTCAACCTCCGCGACGCGACCAGCGAATCGTTCCAGGTCGCGGTCAGCAAGCGCGATTGCGACGAGGCGGGGTTCGGGGTTGCCAAGAAGACGGACCTGGGCGATGTGCTCGTCGCCGAGGGCCCGCTCATGCGCACCAAGGCGGGCGAGGTGACGGTGTGGGCCGACGCCGTGCGCCCGATGAGCAAGTGCCTCGTCCCGCCCCCCGAGAAGCGGGCGGGCCTGAGCGACATCGAGACGCGCTACCGGCAGCGGTATGTCGACCTGTGGGCGACCCCCGACACGATGCGGGTGTTCACGCTCCGCTCGAGGCTCGTCGGCGCGATGCGTCGCTTCCTCGACAGCGAGGGGTTCATCGAGGTCGAGACCCCCATGCTCCAGACGCAGGCGGGGGGCGCCGCCGCCCGCCCCTTCCTCACCCACATGAACGCGTTGGACATCGACCTGTTCCTGCGCATCGCGCCGGAGCTCTACCTCAAGCGCCTGCTCGTCGGGGGGATGCGGAAGGTCTACGAGGTCAACCGAAACTTCCGCAACGAGGGCCTCGACAAGCAGCACAACCCCGAGTTCACCGTCGTCGAGCTCTACGAAGCCTTCGGCGACATGGCGAGCGTCTGCGACATCACCGAGCGCCTCATCCGCGAGCTGGCGCGCGTCGCCGCGGCCGAACGCGGGATCGAGGGCCTCGTCCTCCCGTTCGGCGATCTGTCGATCGACTACGGCGCCCCGTTCGAGCGGATCCGCTACGCGGACCTGTTCGAGCGTGAGCTGGGGTTCCCGATGACCGACACCGACGCCGTGCGCGAGAAGGCGGCGGCGCTGGGGCTCAAGACCTCCGACGACAAGGGGGTCCCGCTCGACGATGTGCTGATCGTCAACGAGGTGTTCGAGGCGGTCGCGGAGCCCGCGATCGACCCCGCGAAGCCCACCTTCGTGACGCACTACCCCGCGAGCCTGAGCCCCCTGACGCGTCCGAACATCGACGATCCGTCGATCGCGGACCGCGCCGATCTGTTCATCGGGGGGATGGAGGTCGGTCCCCACTACACCGAGCTGAACGACCCCGACATCCAGGAAGCGAAGTTCCGCGAGCAGCTCGCGGGCCTCGACGACGAGGAGAGCACCTTCCGCAACTTCGATGCGGACTTCGTGCGCGCGCTCAAGGTCGGCATGCCCCCCGCGGGGGGCATGGGCCTGGGCATCGACCGCCTGGTGATGCTGCTCGCCGACCAGCGGACGATCCGCGATGTCGTGCTCTTCCCCCAGATGCGCCCCGAGCAGGCCTGACCCGACAGCCCGCGCACGAAAAAGGCCCGGGCGGCTCGCCCGGGCCTCGCTGTCTGCACAGTCCGCACCCGACGCGATCAGCCGTCGTCTTCGTCGCCGCCCTCGTCGCTCTCGGCTTCCTCGGCCTTCTTCTGCGCGTCGCGCAGGCGGTTGTTGACCACGCGGGTCTGATCGTCCTCGCGGGGCGCCTGGACGACCTTGCCGGGGTGCTCGACATTCACCGTCGGCACGGGCGGCAGGTTGGGGTTCTCCCGCGTCTCGCGGACCGCGGTCAGGAACGCCTGCTTCTGCTCGAGGGTCAGCCCGCGCCACGCGAGCTTCACCGCGTCGGCGCTCTCGCTGATCTTCGCGGGATCGATCTCGATCGAATCGATCGCGAGGTCGCGCAGCGCCGCAGCGGTCTCCGCGGGGACGCCGTCCACGCGCTCCAGCACCGCGTCCATCCGCGTGCGCGCCTCGTGGAGCATCCCGTTGAACGCCTGGACGCTCTCCACGAGCGAGTCGCGGAAGATCGCCTGCATGAATCGGTTGGAGGCGTTGGAGGGATCCGCGCGCCGGAGGAAGGCGCCGTACGCCTGCTGATATTCCTGGATCACGCGGTTGTTCCAGCCCGCCTGCACGCCCGAAAGGATCTTGCGGTTCTGGAGTTCCTGGGTCAGGTTCGAGGGGGGCGTGAGGGGCTTGATGCGCTCGAGCAGTTCCTGGAGCTGGGCGGGCGCACCGATCTGCACCGCCTCGATCAGGCCCCCGTCCACATCCTCGGTGACCTCGAGGTTCTCGATCACGATCATCTCGAGACGGGCGCGCCGCGCGACGATGACGGGCTGGATCTCGGGAACAAGGCCGGGCGAGATCGTCGGGTTGGGGCGCAGCGCCGCGTAGTGGAGGTTCATGTCGAAGGTGCAGACATCGTCGACCTTCGGGTCCTCGGTCCCGCAGAACTGCCAGAGCGGGGTGTAGGGGAAATCGGGCAGGCTGGTCGTGAGGCGCCCGCTGTTGCCCAGGTTCTGCTGGGGGCGTTGGGGGGCCGCGGGCCGCGGCGCGGGCATGGGCGGGGGCACGAATTCGGGCTCGGGCGCCTCCGCCGGCGGGGGCGGGGGCGCGACCTGCGCGACAGCGGCGCCCGAAGTCAGGGCGAGCAGCGAAGACAGAGCGAGCGGAGCAAAGCGGTGCGACATCGCGGAGATCTCCTGTGGGGGCCCCGTCCCGCGTCTCCCTCCCAGAGCCGCCGAGCCGAGGCGTTCAGATATCAACAGTACGGGCGAAACCGCCCGAGGCAGCACCCTATCGGCGTTTTTTCCCGATCGGTCCCACCCGATCCGGAGATCCTCGCCGACGCCGGCAGCCCGTCCAGAACGAGAACATCTCAGAACACGAACAGCATCATCAGGGCGCCGAGCAGCACGACCGCCACGATCGCGGCCCAGAGCGGGGGGCCGCCCGACCGATCCTCCAGCGCATGCCCGCAGACATGGCACAGGGGCGCGTCCTCGTAGACCTCGGACCCGCAGGAGGGGCAGGCGTGCTCGGCATCCCCGAACCGCTCGATGTCGGCGCGGGACGGGCCCTCGGGGTCGAGTTCGTCCTCGTATCCATCGAATCCGGGGGGGTCTTCGTCCAGGTAGCCGGGCACGCGGGAGCCTAGGGGCAAGGTTGGATGCGGGCCAGAAGCCGCGCGATCGGGGGCCCGATGAGCGCTGCGTGAGCGTCCCGTTTTCCGGACCGTCGATGCTGTTCTCCGCGGGCTACGGCCTGCGTCGGGCGCTCGCGCGCGCCCAGAGCGACGCGAACGACGCGCTCGAGAAGCTCGCGACCGGCAAGCGGATCAACCGCGCCTCGGATGATCCGTCGGGCCTCGTCGCGGCTGAGAAGCTGCGGGCGGATCGGACCGCGCTCGACCGCACGATCCGGGGGCTGGAGCGGGAGAGTTCGTTCCTGGGCGCCAAGGACGGCGCGCTCTCGGCGCTGGGCGAGCTGCTGATCGATCTCGAGGGCATCGTCGTGAGCGCCGCGAACACCGGGGGATTGAGCGAAGCGGAGCGCGACGCCCTCGCCGCGGACGCGGACGGCATCCTCACGGCGATCGACCATGTCGCGACGATCTCGATCTTCAACAGCCAGAAGCTGCTCGCGGGGTACCGCACCGCGGACCTGGGCGGAGACGCGGGCCGCCTCGCGGACCTGCGCGACGCGCTGCGGTCGGGCGAGTTCGAGTCCGCCCAGTCGATCGTGGAGGGCGCGCGGGACCAGGTTCTGGGCGAACGCGGGCGGATCGGCGGGCGGCTCAAGGGCCTGGACGCGGAGCGGAACGCGGCGCTCGAGACCTTCGAGAATGTCAGCGGTGCGCTCTCGCTGATCGAGGACACGGATGTCGCACAGGAAGTGTCGTCGCTCGTGCGCGCGCAGATCCTCGAAGAAGCATCAGTCAAGACGATCCAGATCGAACGCGAGCAGGCGGCGGGGGCGCTCAAACTCCTTGAGGGCGCGATGGCGATCGCCCGGGGCTGACGGTCAGGACTCGGCGAGCGTGAGTTCCGCGAGGGCTGCGACGCGCGCCGTGTACGCGTCGCTGGGCTCGATCGTCCGGCGTCCCATGCTCGCGCGCATCACCTCGAGGAACCGGTCGACGCGGTAGTGGCGCACGCCCTTGTCGGTCGCCCAGGCGAAGCGATCGACGCACCCGCTGATCGGCGCCGTCGCGGCCCACATCGCGCCGGTGTGCACGATCGCGCCGGTCATGATCCGCGTCCCGATCGCGGTCTTGACATGGTCGCCCAGCGCGCAGCCGAAGAAGGTCTCGCCGGTCTTCTCCCGGTGCGCGTGCGGCTGCGCGACGCTGGTGACCTCCGAGTAGGTGTTGAGGAGGTTCGAGTTGGTGGTCCCGGCGCCGAGGTTGACCCATTCGCCCAGCCACGAATCGCCCAGGTGCCCGTCGTGCCCCTTGTTGGCATAGCCCTGGAGGATCGTGCCTCCGATCTCACCCGCGACTTTGCAGACGGGGCCGAGCGCGGTGTTCGCCTTGACGAGGGCCTTGTCGAGGACGGTCGAGCGCTCGCCGATGACGACGGGCCCGATGATCGTGGAGCCGGGGCGGATCGTGGCCCCGGCGCGGACAGCGATGGGGCCGTTCGTGGTGTCGAGGATCGAGGCGGGGAAGACGGTCGCGTCGGGCGCGCACAGGACGGGGTGGTCGCCGATCAGGCAGCACCCGTCGGGGTGGGACGGGGGCAGTTCGCGGGCGAGCAGGTCGAGGTCGATCTTGAGGCACGCGTCCCGGGTCGTGCGCACATGCCAGGGTCGCGCGAGCAGCACGCGGTCGTCGATCGTGATGGTCTCGAGTTCGGGCGCGTCGCCCGTGAGCAGGCGGCGCGCGTCGTCCGGGTTCAGGCGGGCGCCGACCAGGTCGCCCGACCCCCCCTCGACCGCGGCCTGCCCCGGCTCGAGTGCGTCGAGCGCGTCGAGCGGAAGGGGGCAGCGGCCGTTGATGAGCAGCGCCGGTCCGTCGTGGTCCGGGACGGTGTTGATCGGGAGCCCCGTCGCCTCGGCCGCGATGGTCTCGTGGGGGGGCTGGACGAACAGGGCAACGGCGCGGAGCCCGAGCGCGGCGCACAGGCGTTCGCGCGAGGTGAGCGCGCCGGTGCGGACCTCGGAGATCGGGCGCAGATCGCGGAGCGGGGCGAGCATGCCCTGTCCGTCGTCGAAGAAAATGGCGGGCGCGGGGTCGGTCATGCCGAGAGTGTAAAAGCGTGCGCCCGCTCGGGCGGGCGTACGCTGGGACCCCCGGGACGGACCCCGGGCGCGACGAAACGGGGATCGCATGGATCGCACGAGCGGAACACACCCGCGCCGCTGGGCCTGCCTGGTCTTCGCGGCGCTGCTGGGCCTCGCGCCGGGCTGCAACACGATCGAGGGTCTGGGCGCGGACCTGCGCTCGATCGGAGGCGACGGCTCCGCGGAGCGGACGCCGCGACCGGCGCCCGACGGCGCGGCGCCCGCCGATCGGGACGGCGAGGCCGAGCGGGGGGCCTACACGCCTCTGGGGCCCGCGATCTCCCGGGACGAGCCGCTGCGCGGGATCTGGGTGACCCGGTGGGATTACCGCACGCCCGAGGATGTGCGCACGATCATGCGGAACATCGCGCAGGCGGGGTTCACCGATGTGTTCTGGCAGGTGCGCGGGCAGGCGGACGCGTATTACGACAGCGATCTCGAGCCCTGGGGCGAGCTGCTGTTCCGGGAATCCAGCGGGGACACGACCCGCCCGAGCGAGACGGAGGTGCGCCGCGGGCCCGGGTGGGACCCGCTGGCGAGCGCCGCGCGGGCGGCGCGGGGCAGGGGCCTCCGCCTGCACGCGTGGATGAATGTGATGCCGCTGTGGAAGGGGACCGCGGAGCCCGTCTCGCGCGATCACCCCTACCGCGCGCGCACGGCGTGGCGGCTCAAGGACGACACGGGCCGCGACCAGGCCCTCAACGAGCACTATGTGATCGCTAACCCCGTGCTCGACGCGGTGCACGACCATCTCGGCGCGGTGACCCGTGATCTCGCGACGCGGTACGACCTCGACGGGATCCACCTCGACTACATCCGGTTCATCTCCGAATCCCTCGACGCGGACCGGTGGTACCCGGGTGACGCGGTCTCCCGGGCGCTGTATCGCGAGGCGATGGGCCTGGGGGCGGGCGACGCGATCGAGCCCGCGGCGATGCGGGCCTGGGTGCGCACGCGGATCACCGACCTCGTCGGACGCATCGCGGAGGAGGCGCGCCGGGCGCGTCCCGGGATCATGGTCTCGGCCGCGGTCTGGAGGCGTCCCGATCTCGCGCGGGATCAGCAATTGCAGGACGCGGCGCGCTGGGCTCGGCTCGGGACGATCGACGCGGTTATGCCCATGATGTACCACGACGACGACGCGGCGTACCGGTCGGACCTGCTCGCGTGGAGCACCGCGGTCTCGCGTCGCGGGAGCCTCGTCCCGGGTGTCGGGGTCTACAAGCACGACAGCGGGCGGCAGACCGTCGGGCAGGTGAACATGCACGCGGAAGACGACCGCTTCGTGCTCTTCGCGTATTCGTCGCTGTGGCACAGCGCCGCGCCGGGGAGCGCCGACACACCCGAGGCGGAGAGCGAGCGGCTGCGCCGGCGGGTCCCGCTGCGGGCGATCCTGCGGGATTGAGCCCGACACGGGATGATGATGAGGCGGATTCTCGGGATCCTCGCTCGGGTCGCGTGCGCATCGGATGATTCGAGACGGGAGGGCCGGCGTGATGGCGGATCGGACACGGGGCGGCGTGCGGTCATTCCTGCTGCTGTTCGCGGGCTCGCTGCTCGCGGGGGTGGTGGTCGGGTACATCGCGGGGGGCGGCTCGCGAGGGCGCGCGCCGGAGGCGGCGCGATCGGACCGGGGCCCCGTCTTCGCGGAGGAGACGCCCGGCGGGGCCGCGCCGGATCAGGACGCGGGCGACAACCCCTTCGCGGGCTTCCGCGTGGGCGCGTTCGAGCTGGTGGACCAGCGGGGCGCGCCGATCGACGAGTCGGTGTTCGAGGGGGAGGTCACGGTGCTGACCTTTTTTTTCACGAGCTGCAACGGGCCCTGCCCCGCGATCGCGCGGGTGATGCGGGAAGTGCAGGACCGGACGGCCCTGGGCGCGGCGTCGGCGCTCCGATTCGCGAGCATCAGCGTGGACGGGGGGCGCGACACGCCCGCGGTGATCGATTCGTTCGCGCAGTCGTACGGCGCCGACCCCGAGCGGTGGGTCTTCATGACGGGCGATCCCGGCGCGGTTCGCGAACTGGTGCGGGAGAGCATCGGGTTCGAGCTGCGCGAGCAGGAGGGCGTGCTCGTGCCGGGCCCCGACGGGGCGATGATGAACAACATCCTGCACCCGACCCGCCTGATGCTGGTGGGCCCGGATCGGCGGCTGATCGGGGTGTACCCGTTCAATGACCCAGAGGCGGTGGACGAGATGGTGCGGGACGCGGTGAACGCGCTGGATTGACGCCGCGGCGTGGAGATTTCCCCAATCGGCACACGGCGGCGGGCATGGCGCCGGGAAGTCTTGCCCGGCTTGCTACGCTTGGCGCATGATCCACCCCTGGCACGATGTCACGCCCTCCGTCCCGGGCCTCTCGCTCCCCGAGCATGTGAGCGCGGTGATCGAGATCCCGAAGGGCTCGTCCAACAAGTACGAGCTCGACAAGCAGACGGGCATGCTGCGGCTCGACCGGGTGCTGTCCAGCGCGGTGTATTACCCCGCAAACTACGGGTTCATCCCCCAGACCATGGCGGAGGACGACGACCCGCTCGACATCCTGGTGTTCTGCGCCGAGACGATCCCTCCCCTGTGCGTCTGCGATGTGCGCGTGGTGGGGATGATGACGATGATCGACGACGGGGACCCCGACCACAAGATCATCGGGGTGATCCACAACGGACCCGAGTTCAGCCACTACAAGGCGGCGAGCGAGTTCCCGCCCCACACCTTCAAGATGCTGCGCCGGTTCTTCGAGGACTACAAGACGCTCGAGGACAAGGTGGTGGAGGTGGACGAGATCCTGCCGCCCGACCGGGCCCACGAGGTGATCGAGGACTCGATGCGGCGGTATAGCGCCATGCGGCAGCGGGGCGAACTGAAGGGCGCGTGAGCGGGGCGGCGCCCCGGGGATCGGCATGCAGCGCGATATCGAGAAAATCCTGATCGGGCGCGACGAGATCGCGACACGGGTGCGCGAGATCGCGGAGCGGCTCGCGGCGGATCTGCGGCGCGAGCTCGAGGCGGAGGGCGACCCCGAGGCGGAGCACCGCATCATGCTGATCCCGATCATGACGGGGTCGATCGTGTTCGTCGCGGACCTGATCCGGTGCATGCCGATGAAGCTCAGCCTCGAACTGATCGCGGTGTCGAGCTATCCGGGGCAGACGATGGAGAGCAAGGGGGCGCACCTCAAGAGCGAGCTGCCCGAGGGCATGGCGGGCAAGCACATCGTGCTCGTCGACGACATCCTCGACTCGGGACGCACGCTCCAGCTCGTCCGCTCGATGGTGCTGGAGAGCGCGCCCGCGAGCGTCCGGACCGTCGTCCTGCTCGACAAGCGCGCGCGGCGGGCGGTGCCCATCGAGCCCGATTTCGCGGGCTTCGATATCCCCGACGAGTTCGTTGTGGGCTACGGGCTCGATTTCGATGGGTACTACCGCAACCTGCCCGATATCGCGGTGCTGACCCCCGAGGCCGCGGCGGGCGACCCCCCCGAAGGCGACGGCTGACCGATGCGCGGCGAGCGGGACCACGCACGCGAGTTCGCGACGCGGCCTCATCCGCTGTTCGTGCTGTTCTTCCCGGCGCGCCACTACGCGTGGATCGCTGGGGTGACCGCGATCGCCTGGTTCGCGCTGCTGGCGCTGCGACGCGTGGACATCGACCCCGTCGCGGAGGCGACGATCCTCCGGATCGGCGCGGCGGGCCTCGCGATCCGGTTCGTGTGGGCGGTCCTGCAA